>JBKBPX010000045.1:0-17843 GCA_046292855.1 Anaerolineales bacterium | reverse complement strand
AGCGCTCTGTCGATTTATCTTTTGGTGTTATCGAACTTGATGCGGCCTGCCAAAGAACCGCCTTGGTGCCCAGAAGTGAGAATCCTGGGAGCGCGGACGTCCCGCCCGCCAGCGGCGCTTGGGGTGGTAACAAGGTATCAGCATCCGAGACGGATGCGTTCCCAGGCGTGTAGCGCCTAAAGCCAGAACGCAAAATCAAAAGTAGATGAAGCACTAGTTTTTTCTCTGCAGACTTGTCTATCTGCGCGACTGATCCCCTAGCATCCATCGCCGCATCATTGCCTGACCAATCTGCTTTGCCAGGCTCGAATTATCTTCTTCGAGCAACACCACCAACGCAACCGGAGTTCCCTGCCATTCCGGCGGTGTGCCGGCAAGATACCATGTCACCGGCTTCTCTGCTTTCACTTTTGCCAAAGATTCCCAAAACGGCGTCCCTTGTGGTGTCAATCGCTGAGCCAACGCGCGCGCCTGAAACGACGATAACACCGACTTGGATTCGCCTTCCGCTGGAACAACCACCCAGCCCTGTCCAGGAGGGTTCACGGCCAGGACAAAACGCGTGGCCGGTTTGATGCCCTCGGCGCTCAAGCTCGCGCCGACACGCACTACATCCATAGGAGCAACACGCAGAGGGGATTTCCCCATCTCCATCCCCAGCAAGGTGCGATGCACCTGCTCCACTGCCGATGGGGCGTATACGCCGGATTCACCCAAGAGAGCTTGCTCCCAGGGAAACAACACATCCCCCAAAGGATAACGTCCCTGTGTAACCCGATTCAGGAAGGGAGAGGCCGGGTCAGATATCCAGGCCGCCCAATTCTCATCCAGGTGATTCGGATCGAACCAGGGATGAGAAGCAGAAACCAGCACCTCACCGCTGCGCGCATTTAACATCACCACTGCCCCGACATGTTTCCCCAAAAGGTCATCCGCAAAGCGCTGAAGGTCTAGATCAAGGCTCAGACGCACATCTAAGCCGGGGGGAGGGGCGCCATACAGGAGATGATTCCACCAAAGCGCAAAAGCAGGATTACCTTTCAGGCCGCGCAGCCAATCATCCAGGGATGCTTCTAGCCCAGCCTGTCCATAAATGGCATGGGTATACCCTAGCAACGGGCTGAGAGGAGGATAGTGATACACCCGTTGATAGCTTCCTGAGCTTCCCACCGTTTCGTTCAAGGGGCGGTTAAGGCGGTCCATCAGGCTTCCCCGGCGCACATATAGATCGGCAATGGCACGACGGGGATTATCCGTGCGCGCGAGCAGCCGGTCAGCATGCACCAATCCCCACCAGCCTACGGCCAACGCCATCGCACCAGAAAGCGCCAAAAAGAGCAGGCTAACTTGGTAATAGGTCTGAGGACGGCGTAGAGGAATTGGCTCATTATCCGGATGGTGGCTGATCAAGAGCAGGAGAAAGACACTAAACATTCCCGCCAACAGGGACGAACCACCATAAGAGACGAGTGGAAGCGTCACGCCGGTCAGCGGAAAAATGCGAATATTTCCGCCGATGATCACCAACCCCTGCAGGCCGAGGTAGAGAGAAATGCCAGCCGCCAGCAGGCGTTGAAAACGGGCAGGCGCATGGAAAGCCACGCTCAAGCCACGTTGAAAAAGCAAAGCCCAAAGCATCAGCAGGGCTATCGCTCCGAAAAGGCCGCTCTCTTCAACAATGGCCGCGAAAATAAAATCTGAATGGGCAATCGGCACCAAGCCGGGATTCCCCAAACCAGGCCCCCGCCCAAAGACCCCGCCATTGGCAATCGCAATTAAAGATTGCACAATCTGATAAGCCCGTCCGCTCGGATCACTCCAGGGAAAAATCCATACTTGAATGCGCTCCTGCACGATCGGGACACTGAAATAGCCGATGGTGGCGGCCAACGTTAGCCCAATTAGGCTGAAAAGGGCAATTTCTCGCCTCCCTGTTCCCAGGTATAACATCGCCGCGTAGAGCAAAATCAGCAGGGAGGCCGTGCCCAGGTCGCGCTGTACAATCAAAAGGAGCACAGCCAACCCTGCAACCATCAGCGTAGGGCGGAGGAAGGCCATTACACGCTGGAGCGGAATCCCATACTCTGCCAGATAGGCCGCCAGGTAAACGACAAAAAGCAACTTCAGCGCCTCGGAAGGTTGAAAATATACCCCACAACATCCTAGCCACAGACGCGGCCCGGCACCGGCCGGGTTGCGCCCAAAAATGAGAGTCAATGCTGTGAGCAAGAGGCCGCTGCTCAACCAAAGGTATTTATAACGCTGGAGGGCAAGGATAAATCTGGGGCGGAGCAGTGCCAGAGTAGAGGCGATGATGCCCACCGACAACCAGAGCGTTTGCCGCCACCCAAGAGTAACATCCAGGCGAAAGATGGTCAACAATCCCCAGCCGCTGAACAAGGCAAGGAGCGGAAGCAAATAGGGGTCATGTTCCCCCAAGTATCGGCCGCTGAGAAAATGCAGCCAGATAAAACCCACTCCCCACACGAGCAGACCGCCCCAATGGGCAAAGCGATAGTCCACTGCCCAGGAACGTTCGCGCACCGCCGGGGATAGGGTGAGGGCCAGGGCATAAAAAAGCAGAAAAAGGACTGCCCAGAAAAGTAATCGGCGCTGAAGAAGAAGGTTCACCGCTGGAGATACTTCCCAACGAGCAAATCCAAATTTTGACGCGTCTGAGGCGGAATGACCGCAGGGTTGGTAATCAGCGCCGTAGCCAACGCTTGCCCACAGGCACACTGCCGCTCCGGGCGCAAGTGCTTCGCCAGATAGCGCACCGCTTCCTGAGCCAAAGCCGTGTTGCGATTCAGCGTCTGGATAACCATTTCCACCGTCACCGGCGCCTCGCTGACATGCCAGACATCGTAATCCGTGACATGCGCCATGACCGCATAGCACATTTCCGCCTCGCGCGCCAGGAACGCTTCCGGTGAAGTGGTCATGCCGATCAGGGACATCCCCCAAGAACGATAGACATTGGATTCGGCACGCGTGGAAAAGCGCGGCCCTTCAATAGTGATCATCGCGCCACCTCGATGCACCTTTCCCCCCACTGCGCGCACCGCAGATTCCAGCTGCTCGGAAAGGTCTGGACAGAATGGATCGGCTACGCTCACATGTGCCACCATGCCCTCGCCAAAGAACGAAGAGACGCGACGGCGCGTAAAGTCAAAAAGTTGATCCGGGACGACGATCTCGCCCGGCGCATACTCTTCACGCAACGAACCACAGGCGCTAATGCTGACGATGCGCTCTGCTCCCAGGCTTTTCAGGGCATAGATGTTAGCCCGATAGGGCACCTCGGTAGGCATGATGTGATGGCCGATCCCATGTCGCGCCAGAAAGCCCACACGCACCCCCTCCAGCGTACCAATCACAATCGGCGCGCTGGGGCGGCCAAAAGGCGTTTCGGGATACACCTCACGAGTATCCTCCAGCCCACTCATTTGATAAAGCCCGGAACCGCCGATGATAGCAAGGGAAACCTTATCTGTGCTCATTCTTCACCTCGTTGCTATTGTAGGATTTTGACCGATACCAAGATCGAACCTAGCTGCAACACATCCCCATCCACCAAAACCGTAGCGGTGGAGAGGCGTTCTCCGTTCAGAAGCGTCCCGTTCGTGGAATTCAGGTCTTCTACCCACCAATGCCCATGATGGAACGAGAGGCGTGCATGATGGGCTGAGACGGTAGGGTCCTCCAGGCGAAAATCACTCCCTATCTCTCGCCCCAATAGCACCTCGGCTTGTTGAAACGAACGGCTCTCCTCTCCATCGCTCAAAATCAGTGTAGGAATACGATAAAGCGCCAGCATTTCCCCCCGCTGCCGCAGATCCTGCCACAGGGCATAGAAAGCCCAGCCCAAAAAGGCATAAAGGGCTAGGACAACCAGCACCCGTAAGGCCAACGCCAGGATTGCACTCATTTAGGCTTTTCCCAGGTGATGGTATCCCGTTCACTATCTTTTGGCGAAAGGGGTTTCGTATCGAGCAAATCGCGTCGCGGCGGCGGGTTATCCTGGCCATAAATAAACGGAACCCCGGCCAACGAAATCACATCTCCGGGATACAGGATGCTCTGGGTTACACGCTGGCCGTTTACGTACGTTCCTCCAGTCGAGTTCAGATCGAACAGGATATACCTTCCCTTAATCGCCCGCAGCTGTGCATGTCGGCGCGAGACGCGTGGATCGTCAATCACAATATGATTGTCCAGCCGGCGTCCGATGTTGATCACGCTCTGAGTCAATGGGAAGACCTTGGTCCCTTCGACGATCAGGAAGGCATTCGGTGGGATATTTGGCTCGGGTTCTCTTTCTGCTTCGCCCATCCCTTGCGTCTCTGCGGCCCTCTCCAGCGTATGAGAGGCAATTACCCGCAGTTCCCCATGCGAGAGAGTTGCATCTTCGCCCAGGGTGAAGGTAGGCGGCGCAGAGAATTCTAGCCCCTGCTCTTCGACCACCCGCTTGATTCCCTCCAGGAATGCATCCAGAATGCGTTTATCCTGCCAAGCCCGCAATTCCCCAGACGGCAACAAGAGAGTGTAGACATTCGGAGCGATCTCTTTTCCTTCCCGAACTTGAATGCCGGCCTGCATTGCTTGAGCGATCTGTTGAAAGGCGCGCTCCTCTGGCTGGTAACCGGGCATGAAGATGCTCAGGTGCAACTCTACAAGAGATTTCAGGCGTCCTTCCAGCATCTTTAAGTCCATATCACCTCCTGACTTTCTGAAGCCCACCCTAATTATATCCGCAGACAGAACTATGGGAGGGGGTATCCGCCCCACGTCCCCGTCAGGTGGAAACGAAGCAGGTCAATTCCTCCGATCAGCAAGAAGGCCAGGGTCAAACCAGCCAGCAGAGGCAACCAGAGCTGTCTCACATGCTCAAACGTGTTCTCCTCTCTCATCACCATCACCCAAAGCATGCCGAAAACGATCACAAGCAGGCTGAGCGCACCCAAAGGGCTGATTATGGCTATTGGGTAAAGAATCAGGGGATGTTCCGTCAAAATGGCCAGGTCTAACAGGTAAACTCCGCCCAGCAAAATGGCTATCGCCCTCCGACTTAAGGCGGGACGGGAATCTACCTGACGCCAAAGGGTCTGTTGCAAAACAGGGTACAACACCAGCGCCATTGCCAAGCCCATGCCGCTGCCGGTAAATAGGCGTAGGGTGTTATTCGGGGTATAGAGATTGGGGATCGAGATCGCGCCTCTTCCGACCTCCTTCAAAAGGTAAAGATAGGAATTCGCCCCATCCACCGCCCACAGGAAAGCCAGGAAGGCCAAAAAGGCCAAGATGGATCGAGAAGGCAACCTCGAACGGCGGCGTGCCACCACCACTTGAACCGTCAGGCCGATAAATGCCCCACCAAACGTACCGGTACAGCGGGCACAGAGAGGCATTTGCCGCCCATCCACATGGAACGAGCGTTCCTCTATGCGATGACAGACAGCGTAGCCAATCCCGTCCATCTTTCCCAACAGGCCCGCAGGGGTCAACTGAAACCACCAGAAAAAGACCAGTAGAGAAGCAACGGGAAGCAGAGATTGCCAGAAACGTTTGTTAAGTCCCATAAGGTGATTATAACGGCAGACATGGTAAAATGTCCACATGCCTGATTTGGTGTGGATACTGAAGCGCTGGCTATCTCCAGGACAACATCGGCGAACACGCCATCTCGTCTTTCTCAAATTGGGTGGCTCACTGATTACGGAGAAAACAAAACCTTACACTGCTCGTCTGGAACAAATTGATGCGCTCGCTCGCGTCCTTGCCCAAATCCTGACCACCATGCCCGATCTCGCCCTGCTTATCGGTCATGGTTCGGGATCGTTTGGTCATCAGGCCGCTCAGGAAGAGGGGACGCGTGCCGGGCTTTCGGCAAATGCCTCAGCAGAAACACAGGAGCGCTACTGGCGCGGCTTTGTCGAAGTAGCCTATCAGGCCGCAAGGCTACATCGTCTAGTTATAGATGCACTCCATCGTGCCGGTGTCCCGGCCATCTCCTTTCCGCCCTCGGCCATCTTGCACCGGACTCGATCAGGGAAGTTACAATGCTCTATCGCCCCTGTTCATCTGGCGCTGGAGGCCGGGCTGGTTCCCGTTGTTTATGGAGATGTGCTCTTCGACGCGCGGCAGGGAGGCGGGATCGTCTCCACCGAGGAAGTCTTCGAGGCGCTGGCGCTCCCCCTCCGCCCACAGCGCATTCTGCTAGCCGGGCTGGAAGATGGCGTCTGGGCAGATTTTCCCCATCGTACACGTCTGATCTCTGAAATTGATGCGAAGGGCTTTGAACAGCTCCGTTCCTCCTTAGGAGGGGCAGAAGGAATTGACGTGACAGGCGGCATGCTCGCCAAAGTCGAAGGAATGCTTCGCTTGGCTTGTCGCCTGCCGGGGATGCGCATCTTCATTTTCTCTGCAGCAGACCCGAAGCGCCTGGAGGCGGCTTTCCGTGACCAAGCTCCCGGCACGTGGATCACCTGTTGAAGATACTTGTGACAATCGGAACAGGATTAGAGGACAAATGTTTCTTGGAAACAGGACAAAGATCCCAGAAAATAAATTTATGAGTCTACCGTAGAAACTCACCGTAATGCGCCGAGAGCACAGGCTCTGGGCGCGTATTCGTTGGTGGAACCACCTTTTGCAGTGAAGTCAGAAGTGATTTTTATTCAGAGACCATGGAATCATTCGAATCTCAAAAAGGAGTCCCTATGTCTCGGCTGTTTACGCCTACTGCTCTCAAACTTCGCCGTCCGGTGCCTTCGGACATCGAGATCGCCCAGGAGGCCAGCTTAAAACCGATCACGCAGGTGGCCGAAGAGGCCGGCATCCTGCCAGAAGAGCTGGAATTGCACGGCAACTACATGGCCAAAGTGCGCTTGGAAATCCTGGAGCGCCTCAAGGATCGCCCCAACGGCATCTACGTCGATGTGACCGCGATTACTCCCACCCCTCTTGGCGAGGGGAAAACCACCACCACGGTCGGGCTTTCCCAGGCCCTGGGCGCGCATCTGGGTAAGAAGGTCTTCACTTGTATCCGCCAGCCTTCGCAGGGGCCGACCTTCGGCATCAAGGGAGGCGCAGCCGGAGGTGGTTACTCGCAGGTGGTCCCCATGGAAGATTTCAACCTGCACTTGACCGGAGACATCCACGCTATCACCGCCGCCAACAACCTGCTGGCAGCTGCCATTGACGCCCGCATCTACCACGAATGGCGTCAGACCGATGAACAGCTTTTCAATGCCCTCTGCCCGCCTGATAAAGAAGGGAAACGCCGTTTCTCTCCATCCATGTTGCGCCGCTTGAAACGCCTGGGCATCCATAAAACCGATCCAAATGAACTGACAGCGGAAGAGCGCCGACGCTTCGCACGGCTGGACATCGACCCAGACTCGATCACCTGGCGCCGCGTTGTGGATACCAACGACCGTTTCCTGCGCGAGATCGAGATCGGCCTCGGCCCGGAAGAACAAATGCCGCGCCGTACCGGTTTCGACATCACCGTCGCCAG
Source organism: Anaerolineales bacterium (assembly GCA_046292855.1). Lineage (GTDB taxonomy): Bacteria > Chloroflexota > Anaerolineae > Anaerolineales > Villigracilaceae > 630D-37. Next base: position 10,324 of record JBKBPX010000045.1, on the reverse strand, counting down.
TGAAGTGATGGCCATCCTGGCACTCACCACCAGCCTGGAGGATATGCGTGAACGCATGGGACGCATCGTCATCGGCACTAATCGCCAGGGGGAGGCCATCACTGCAGAAGATTTGGGCGTGGCCGGAGCCATGACCGTTTTGATGAAAGATGCCATCAAACCCACCCTGATGCAGACCCTGGAAGGCACGCCCGTCTTCGTCCATGCCGGCCCCTTTGCCAACATCGCTCACGGCAACTCGTCCATCCTGGCCGATATGATTGCCCTGAAGCTGGTCGGTCCGGATGGGTTCGTGGTCACCGAATCGGGATTCGGCGCCGACATCGGCATGGAAAAATTCTTCGACATCAAGTGCCGCTATTCCGGCTTGATCCCGCAGGTAGTGGTCATGGTGGCCACCGTGCGCGCCCTGAAGATGCACGGAGGTGGCCCAAAGGTCGTGGCCGGCAAGCCGCTCGATCCAGCTTATACCGAAGAGAATCTGGATTTGCTCCGCAAAGGCCTGCCCAATCTGGAACGCCACATCAAGAACGCCCTGAAGTTCGGGGTAAACGTGGTAGTAGCCATCAACACCTTCGCCACCGACACCCCGGCCGAGCTGGAGCTGATTCGCAAGGCGGCAATCGAGGCCGGTGCAGTAGACGCTGTCGTGTGCACCCACTGGATGGATGGCGGCGCCGGAGCCAAGGGCCTCGCCGAAGCCGTGGTCAAGGCATCACAACTGCCCTCGAATTTCCGCTTCCTCTATCCGCTTGACATCCCCATCAAGGAAAAGATCGAGATCATCTGCCGTGAAATTTACGGTGCGGAGGGGGTGGACTTCCTGCCCGAAGCAGAAAAGAAGATCGAAACCTATACTCGCCTGGGCTTCGACAAGCTACCCATCTGCATGGCCAAGACCCACCTGTCGTTCACACACGATCCGGCCATCAAGGGTGCGCCGACCGGCTTCCGCATCCCTATTCGTGATATCCGTGCCTCGGTTGGGGCCGGCTTCCTGTATCCGCTAGTAGGGGAAATGCGCACCATGCCCGGCCTGCCCACCCGCCCGGTCTTCTACGATGTGGACATCGATCTCACCAGCGGGCGCGTGGTAGGGTTGTTCTAAAGCGCAGTACAAAAGGCAACGGCTCTCCATCTGGAGAGCCGTTCTTTTTAAGCGGGGCCGGCAAGCTAGGTCTCGCGAATATCCCACACTTCTTTGCAGCAGCTGCCAAGCGCTTGCCGCAGCTGTTCTTTCTCGACCCCCTGTACTTTGAAGGTGACCAGGCGTGTGCTCGGATCTTCGCCGCTGAATTGGCCAAAAGCGACAAAGTTGCCCCCTATATCTGCCACCATCTTGGTAATCCGCGCCAGTTGACCGGGCTTATCCTCAACCAGCACCGTCACCCGTAGCCCTTTCTGGCGCGCGCCCATCAGCTCCAGGAAAATCTTGAACAGGTCTGTTTCTGTGATGATCCCGACCACCTGATCGTCGCGCATGACCGGCAAACCGCCGATCTTGTTATCTGCCATAATGCGCGCCGCTTCCTCGATCGGGGTATCCTCGGTAACCGTGATCACGTTCTTGGTCATTACCTCGGAAACCGTAATCTTGCTGAGCAAATAGTGCATTTCCCAAATGCTTAGTGTCGTGGCCGGCGAGGGAGAAGCGTTCAACAAGTCCTTTTCCGAAACAATGCCCACCAGTTTTCCGTCCTTGACCACCGGCGCACGGCGAATCCGTTCCTTCTTGAATAAGTCCAGCGCGTCGTGAACCGGCATTTCCGGAGTCAGGAAAATGACCGGGCGAGACATGCGTTCACCGACAAACATAAGCACCTCCTTGGTAAGTAATATAGATGATTCAGTGCGGTCTCTTACTTTTTATCACACCCTTTTACTTTTTTCAATAGACAAAAGTCAGAAAATCGGCAAAGACGTTTGTGATAAATTTCGTTTCTCGGCTTCTTGGAGTGCCTTTATCCCCTTCCACGCCAGCCAGCCAATGGAAAGCAAAAAGTAGAGCGAAAGAAGCCCTGCCTGCATCAGATAGCCCCAATGCGGCACCAACAGCAATGTCAGTCCGAGTTCCAACACCCCGGCCAGTGCTCCGGCAATCAGGGGGAAGGAAGGTTTGCCCAATGCCAGCCAAAGCGGGCGATTCCAATGAAAGATGTTGGCAAATCCATAGCCCACCAGCAGGAGGACCAACGCCGGATAGGCCGGGCGCGCCGGCTCCCCGTAAAGGAACGGAATCAGCCAGGGGCCCAGCAGGATCAATCCCAGAGAGGTGGGCACCGTCCAGGCGGCAGCAATCAGGCTGACGCGGCGTAACAGCCGTCGCGCGATCGCCCACTGACGTTCTGCAATGGTGCGGGTCAATTCGGCGTAAGTTGGCCAGATGAAAGGCCCGATCGGCAACATGACCAGGTTAATCAATCCCAACCCCAAGCGCAAGTAGCCCACTTCCGTTTGCGAGCGCAGCGCGCTCAGGTAAAGAGTAACGTTATCCCGCGCCAGCAGGTTCACCGTCCCGTTTAGGTTGGTACTTAACGCGAAGGAAAGAATTTCTTTCCAGGAGGCTGCCTGCGCATCCGAAGCTTGCCACCATTGCGCTCCCAACTCATCCCGCAGAGCACGCCAGCCCTCCCAGCCGGTAGCCAGGCTCAAGTACATTTTTCCGACCCAATAGGCCAGAAGCACCTCGATTCGTCCCCAGCCTTGCCAGTAGGCCAGGGAAATCAGCGAAGCCGTAATCAGGCTCTGGATCGCATTCAGCCGCGCCAGGCGGTTGAAACGATCGAGCGCCTGCAGCACTCCGGTCGCCGTTTCATTGGCCGGATTGGCCAGGATAAAAAGCCCATAGAATCCCAGCCAAGGCGTGATGGTAGTATCCTTGGCTAGGGTGCGCGCTGCCCAGGGGGAGAGGGCCACCAACACCAGGAAGGAAAAAAGTGAAGTCAGGCTTTCCAGCAGCACCAATCGCTTGATCGTCGCCGCTGCCTGGTCTCGTGCCCGCTGTGCCATGCTTTCCCCCAGGTAGCGCACCGTGATCTCGCTCATCCGAAAAGAGAGCAGGCGATTCACGTTTGAGGCAAAGACCGTAACCGTGCCGGCGATCAGGCCGTAATCGGCTATGCCAAGCAGGCGTGCCGCGAACATTCCTTGCAGGAAGCTCAAGAAAGCAGAAAAGGTCGTGCTGGTAAAGAGATAACCGCTATTGCGGAGCACCCGTCCCAGGAAGGCATCCTGCCGCCAGGCTTGCAGGCGCTTTTGCAAGTTCAACCTCATGTCGTGATCACCTCACGCGCCCATGCTCGTTCCTGGCGATACCATTCCACGAGAAGCTCGATCCCTTCCCGCAAGGAAACCTGCGGCTCCCAACCAAGCAGGCGGCGGGCCTTGCTCACATCCGCCCAATTCGTGAGCATATCTGCCGGGTTTGGCGGCCCGTAAACTACCTGGGCACGCTTGCCGATCACCTCCTCAAAGAGCTGGATCAAAGCGTTGATCGTCACAACCTCATGCCCACCAAGGTTAATGATCTCGTATCCCAGCGGCTTGAGGGCCAAAATGGTACCACGGGCGATGTCATCCACATAGGTGAAGCCGCGCGATTGCTCCCCATTCCCGTTCACGCGCACCGGCCGCTCCTCGTGAATCCACTGACAGAAGCGGAACATGGCTAGGTCAGGCCGCCCGGCCGGGCCGTAGACGGTGAAATAGCGCAAAATGGTCACGTCCAGGCCATAGAGATAGTGATAACTGTGGCACAAGGCCTCTGCCCCTTTCTTGCTGGCCGCATAGGGTTGCAGAGGACGATCGCTGCTGGCATCTTCGGGGGTAGGAAGCGGTGGGTTCAGGCCATAGATGCTGGAGGTCGAGGCCAGAATAAATTTGGGCGCCTGATGCAAACGTGCCCATTCCAGCATATTTAGCGTGCCGGTGATATTTGTCTCCAGGAACACCCAGGGATTTTCCACACTGGCGCGCACGCCGGCACGTGCTGCCAGATGAATAACCGCCGCCACTTCTTGTCTATAAAGCGGTGAAAATGGTTCCAGGATATCGGCAGGTTGTGCCACGTCCAGGCGATAAAAGCGAAAGCCCGAATAAGCCTGCAGGCGCCGCAGACGATATTCCTTCATGCGCACGTCATAGGCATCGTTCAGGTTATCCACGCCGATCACGAGGTGGCCTGCTTCCAGCAAGAGCTCCGCCGTGCGCGCCCCGATTGAACCAGCAACTCCGGTGATCAGATAACTGGCCATATCACCTCAAAAACGGAAAATCTAACATCCTGTGTCCATCTGTCTTTCCTGCGCTTTAGGGTCACAGACGAACCACTTTGGGGTTGTTCTTCCCCCGCTGACCCAGCGCGTTGCGGGTATCGAAAATAAACTTCGCTGCCTCTAGGATAGCCACATAGTCATAGACTTTATGATTCGTAATGATCACCACCGCATCCGCTTGGCGCACCGCTTCTATCAAATCGGGCACACATTTCAGGCGCAGGCCATCATGGGTCTCTAGGTTGGGGATATAGGGGTCATGATACGAAACCAGCGCGCCCTTCTGGTGGAGCAACCCAATTACATCCAGGGCCGGCGATTCGCGTATATCGTCCACATCCGGTTTATACGCCGCGCCCAAAACCAGGACACGCGTCCCCTTGATCGCACGCCCACGCTCATTGAGCGCGTCCATCAGGCGATAGACCACATAGCGCGGCATATTTGTGTTGATCTCGGAGGCTAACTCTATGAAGCGCGCCGTGTAATTGAGCACCTTCATTTTCCAGGAAAGATAGAGCGGATCAATGGGGATGCAGTGCCCACCCAGGCCGGGGCCTGGCGTGAACTTCATGAAGCCAAACGGCTTGGTCGCCGCCGCCTCGATCACCTCCCAGACATCCACACCCAGCCGCTCGCACATGATGGCCATTTCATTCACCAGACCGATGTTAATCATTCGGAAGGTGTTTTCCAACAACTTGGTCATTTCGGCGGTCTCGGCAGAAGAGACCGGGATGACTGTCTGAATTGCCTGGCTATACCAGGTCGTGGCAACTTCGGTGCAGGCCGGAGTAATGCCTCCGATTACTTTGGGGGTGTTGTAAGTCGTCCAGTCTTTCCGTCCCGGATCGACGCGCTCCGGTGAGAAACAGAGGAAAAAGTCCTCCCCAACCTGCAGGCCAGAGGCTTCGCTCAATTTGGGGAGCATTAATTCGCGCGTTGTCCCCGGATAGGTGGTGGATTCAAGGACAATCACCATGCCGGGATGGATGTATTTGGCCAGCTCTTGGGTGGCGGCAAGGATATAGGAAAGGTCGGGGTCTCCTGTCTTTCGCAATGGAGTGGGGACACAGATGCTGACCGCATCTACCTGCGCAAGGGCGGCAAAATCCGTAGTCGCCCCGAGTAGCCCATTCTGAACCAGATGCGCGATTTGCTCGGAAGGCACATCCTGGATGTATGAAAGGCCCTGCTGCAAGGCTTCGACCTTGCGCGCATCCACATCAATGCCGATCACCCGGAAACCGGCCTCTCCGAAGACCGTAGCCAACGGCAACCCGACATAGCCCAGGCCGATCACGGCTACCTGGGCCTGGCGAGTCCGCAAACGTTCCATCAACGCTTCTTTAACTGACATCTCCCTCCCCTCGAATAAAGGCCTCCACCATTTCCCGAGCTACACTATCGCGGAATTGCTTCGGCGGCGTCTTGAAGAAGTATGCCGAAGGGCCGATGATGGGCCCACTCAAGCCCCGATCGAGAGCAAGCTTGGCACAGCGGATAGCATCAATCATCACCCCGGCCGAATTCGGGCTATCCCAAACTTCCAGCTTGGCTTCCAGATTGAGCGGCACCTCGCCGAAAGTCGTCCCCTCAATGCGGATATAGCACCACTTGCGATCCGTCAGCCAGGGCACATAATCACTTGGGCCGACATGCACATTCTCCGCCGGCAACTCGTAGGGGATCATACTGGTCACGGCGCCGGTCTTAGAGATTTTCTTGCTCTCCAGGCGCTCACGCTCCAGCATGTTCAAGAAGTCGGTATTGCCGCCAAAGTTCAGCTGATAGGTGCGATCAATGCGCACGCCGCGATCCACGAAAAGGGTGGTCAGGACGCGGTGTAGGATCGTAGCCCCAAGCTGGGATTTAATGTCATCTCCCAGCACCGGCAAGCCCGCGCTCTTGAAACGATTGGCCCAGTATTCCGAAGAGGCGATAAAGACCGGGATTCCGTTGACGAATGCACAGCCGGCCTCGATGGCCTGCTCGACATACCATTTGGTTGCCATCTCCGAGCCGACCGGCAAGAAGTTGACAACCACATCCGTCTTGGTTTCACGGAGCAAGCGGACAATATCCGCAGTGGGACCAGGTGCTTTTTGGATCACCTGGGAGAGATACTTCCCCAACCCGTCATGCGTCATGCCGCGCACCACCGGTGCATTCAAGTGAGGGACATCGCTGAAGCGATAAGTATTATTCGGCGGGGCAAAAATGGCTTCTGAAAGGTCTTTCCCGACCTTATTGACATCAATATCGATCCCCAGGGTAAATTCAATATCGCGCACATGGTAACCGCCCAGGTTAACATGCATCAACCCTGGCACCCGCACCTCGTCGGGCGTATTCTTGTAGAATTCCACGCCCTGAACCAGCGACGAGGCACAATTTCCCACACCGATAACGGCAACGCGGATCTTTTTAGACATGAAAGACCTCCTGCAAATTATGATCGAGATGGCATCCATCCCGTAACGGCCTGAAGTATAATCCGAATGTGCCCTGAAGAACAGTCTCTGAAAGCCGTAATTCTGGCTTTGGGCTTGTACAAGATTATTGTCAGATCAGCATCGGGTTGCAGATTATCAGGCTACCATGAGTGAAGCGTCTTCTCTCCTATGGGAAAAACTCCTATCCTTCCTGCGCGGCTTGGGGAACCTTTCCGAAGAAGCCACCTTCCTCCAAATGGCCATCGGCCTAGCCAGCGAATTGACCGAAAGCGAAGCCGCCTCCATCCTGGAATACGACAGCGAATGGAATGCCCTGCGTTTCTATTGCGCACCCTGGTTTCATCAGGAGGCGTTGAAAGATGTGCGCGTGCCACTCGAAGGAAGCGTTGCCGGTTGGGTCTTTACCCACCGTGAGCCCCTGATCGTACATGATACCTCTCAGGAGCAACGCTTCTTCAAAAGTGTAGACCGCCTGACCGGCTTGCAAACGCGCAACCTGATTGCTGTGCCGATCGTGGTTAACAACGAAGCACTCGGCGTGATAGAGGCCATCAACCGTTTGCATGGCACCTACACTCAGGAAGACGTGATCGCGCTCGAGATTCTGGGCGGTGTGATCGGTCTGCGCCTCTTCACCCTACGTTTGCAGCATCAAATGACGCTCGCTCGCGAAGATGTGCTGGAAATAGAGCGCCTAAAAAACGAATTTATCGCTATCACCTCTCACGAGCTTCGCACCCCCCTGGGCTTGATCCTGGGACACGCCACTTTCCTGCGCGAACTCGTCCAGGAGGGTCAAATTCGCAACCAGCTGGATGTGATCATCCGCAGTGCAACTCGCCTGAAAGAAATTGTGGAAAACCTCTCCAACATAGATCACTATCGCTCCGGAGCGGCTCGCCTCCGCAAGCGCCCTATCCTGGTGACACGCCTGATCGAGGACATCACCACAGCTTTCGCCAAAACAATCCGCCAAAAAAACCTGAGCCTGAAAATAGACGTCACAGACCCTCTCCTGAGCTTGGAATGTGACGCCGAAAAAATTGGCACCGCGCTGCGCAACCTGGTCGAAAACGCAGTCACGTTTACCGAACCGGGCGGTCACATTCTGATCCGCGCCGAAGCGATACCAGGCCATATCAAAATTTCCGTCATTGACGATGGCATTGGCATCCCGGCCAAGGATATTCCCCATATCTTTGAACGCTTCTACCAGGTCGAATCCCATCTGACCCGTCGCCACGGCGGCCTGGGGCTGGGACTTTCAATCGCCAAAGCCATGATTGAGATGCACGGGGGGCAAATCTGGGTCGAGAGCATCGAAGGGAAAGGAAGTAATTTCACTTTCCTGTTGCCCACTCCACCACTGTCAGGCAATGCGCAATGACTCGCATTCTCCTGATCGGCCCGCTCACACGCGACTTCATCTTTTACCCAGGTCAACCACCGCGCCTAGAGATTCCCGGCGGGCGCGCCCTTTACGCCGCGGCCGGTGCCATCCTCTGGGAAAAAGCGCTGGCTCTCGTCAGCCAAGTTGGGAGCGACTATCCCGCCGCCTGGAAAACGCTCCTGGAGGAACATGGCCTGGATGTCGGCGGCATTCGCCAACTGGATCACCCCATTGAGTCGCGCGCCGTCTACAGTTACGACGATGAACTGCGTCCCGCTTTTCCCCTCGTTCGCGCCTGCCTGCGCGCCGGCCTCCCTTTCCCTGTGGCCCTGCTTGGCTATCAAGCGGAAAAAGACGCCTCGCTCCCCACTTCCTTTCCCGTTTTCGATTTACCCGCCTCCCACCAACAAGCTGAAGCCGCTTATCTCTGCGCCATGCCAGCAGAGAACCTTCACCAATGGATCGCCTACCTGTATACCCACCAGGTCAGGCGACTGGTCGCCACCTTTCCAAGCCTGGAAAAGATTCCTCCTGCCCCTCTTCCGCTGCTTGCTTCTTTGGAAGGCCTGGAAGTCCTATTGATCCATGAAAAAGACCTGCGCGCCCTCTTTTGGGGCGTTAGTGCAGATATCCACGAAATGGCAATGCTGGCAGGCAAGATAATTTCCCACATCCTTATTCACTTCCCGGCACGCCGGTGTCTGCTCTATTCCGCCCACACTTCCAGCTTCTGGGAAATCCCTGCCTACCCCGGACACCTTTTCCCAATCGGGATCGAAGAGGCCTTTGGCGGTGGTTTCCTAGCTGGCCTGCTTCACACCTCTGACCCACTGCAGGCCGCGCTGCACGGCGCCATCTCTGCCGCTTTCAAAAGCGAAAGCCTCGAGCCTTTCTACAACTGGGGCGTGCTTCCTGCCCTGGCACATGCCCGCCTCGAATACCTCCGCCTTCTGACGCATTCCCTATGAACGACTTACTCGCCCCCCTGCTCGACCTTGCTCAAAAAATCCAGCAAATCCCGGCCCCGCCCTTCGGCGAACTGGAGCGAGCGCGTTTCGTTTTGGAAGAAATGCACCGCCAGGGTCTGGATGAAGCATTTATGGATGAGATGCCAAACGTTTATGGGTGCCTCAGATCAAACAGGGGAACGGCTGCGCCCCTGATCGTGACTGCCCACCTGGATACCGTCTTCCCCGCCGAAACCGAACTGCGCTGCCTGAGCACGGCGGATCGCATTCAGGGACCTGGGCTGGGTGATAACGCCCTGGGCGTGGCTGCCCTTTTCGGCTTGATCTGGATGCTGCGCCAACATAACGTAGACCTTCCTTTCGATCTCTGGCTGATTGCCAACAGCGGCGAAGAAGGGTTGGGCAATCTGCGCGGCATGAAAGCAGTCGTTGAGCGCTTCGGCAAGGAAGTCACCGCTTACCTCGTCCTGGAGGGTATGGCGCTGGGCTATATCTATCATCGCGGCATCGGCGTCCAGCGCGGCCGCATCACTATTCGCACACCCGGCGGCCACCCCTGGAGCAACCCAGAAATCCCTTCTGCCAATCACTTGCTCGGAAAGCTCATCACCACCTTGAGCGCGCTGCCCCTCCCAGCGCACCCCCGTACCACTCTGAACATCGGACGTCTTGCCGGAGGGAACGGCATTAACGTCATTGCTTCGGAGGCTTGGTTGGAGCTAGATTTGCGTTCCGAAAGCGAACAAGTGCTCAACAACCTGTGGCAAAGTATCCTAGCCAGCACGGAACATCTCCATCGGCCACAGGTGACGATCGAGATTCAGCCACTCGGTGAACGTCCGGCTGGCGCCATTGCTTCTGATCATCCTTTGGTGCAACTGGCTAAAGAATGCCTGCTCCATCAAGGCATCGAACCCACGCTGGCCAGCGCCTCCACCGATGCAAATATCCCCCTCAGCCGCGGCTACCCGGCCCTCGTGCTGGGAATTACCTACGGCGGAAAAGCCCATACTCCCCAGGAGTTCATCGAAATCCCCCCCATCCGCCAGGGAATGGCACAGCTCTTTGAGTTCGTTACCCGTGTCCATGGAGAGAGTCATATAGTAGTCATATAGTCTTATAGTCTTATAGTCTTATAGTCCTAATGGTAGCATGTTAGTCCCACCATCGAGCCATAGACCATCAAACCATCAGACCATCAAACTATCAGACCATCAGACCATCAAACTATCAGAC
>JBKBPX010000044.1:0-17911 GCA_046292855.1 Anaerolineales bacterium | reverse complement strand
GGGAAAAGCGCGTTGAAAGGGGAGGTCTTCGTGAATGCTTCGATAAACTCAGTGCAAGTTCGTGGTCAGCAACTTGCTCTGAGCTGGCAGGTCGAGCTTGTGGAGACCCTGTCGAAGGGTTCGCGGACGGTTTCGACATGCCTTGAGGGTAGGCGGTTACGGTTCTGCGACATGGCGCGCATGAATTTATTTCCCTCAAGCTCTGGAGGGTAGGCCTTTCCTAAGAGTCGCTGTGCCTTTCCGCTTTCTTCTGTGAAAATTCAGCGGGCGAAGAAAATGGTGATCGAGGCAATATACCAGTGAATCAGAAACGGATACAGGAAAGAGCCGGTGTGGCGGGCGACCCAGCCAAAAGCATATCCGCCAAAGATGGTGGTGATGGTTTCGATCTCCGGTTTACCAATGTGTGCCAGTGCGAATGGGACGGCGTGCAGCCAGAGTCCATCTGCCCCATAGGCGCGCAGGTAGGTAAAGAGGAGCCAGCCGCGGAAGAAGAATTCCCAGCCGATTAGGTCGAAAAAGGTGTTCCAGGGCAGACCGGCTACCTGCGATTGATAGTACGAGCGCATGCTCTGACTCCGAAGAGAAACGAGATAGAGCACCGGTGTGGCAACCAGAATGGCAAGAAGCGTAATGGCCAATCCGCTCTTCCAGTTCCCCAAGCGGAAACCGTAATCCGCAAGGCGCTTACGACTCAACAGGATAACCAGAAGGGGAATCAAAAGATACAAGATCAGGTGGTCAATCTCCCGAGAGGGCGTAATGCGGTGGTAAGCATCTACCACCAAAAGTAAGGTGCTCAATACTGTGACCAAGGAACTTTCCGAAAGGCGAAGGGTTCGCAAAAGTGACATGGGCATCTCCTCAGCAAACTACCAACTGTTTCACGGCTCCTCGCGCCAGATCGCTGCGCTTGAACTTCCATATACATCTGCGATCACCACCTGATCGCCTTTGACCATCTTTCCCAGGTAAGGCTTTTCTCCCTGGTAGACACGCCAACCGCTGAGGATCAACGGGAAGGGGCCATCTGCGAGAATCCATTCTCCATTGTACTTACGGGAAAAGTGGAGATGCCGCCCGGTGGCGATGCCGCCTTCACAGGAGGGATGGCCGAGCCGATCTCCTGCGTTTACAAAGACACCCGCCGGCACCCGCCCTTTTTTCGCCAGGTGAAGGTAAATCAGCACCCAACCGGTTTCCTCGCGGCCATCTCCATCCAGGTCTAAGACAACCAGGCCATTTTCCGAGCGGACAACCAGGCCTGAGGCGGAGGCAACCGCCCATTGGTTGGATGGGTCACAACCGCTTACAGCGCTAGAAGGAGCGAAATCAACGGCGGCCAATGGCCCGTTTCGCTCCCAAGCAGCATGAGGCCCGCCCGTGAAAACCCAAATCACATTTGGCTCAAAAGGTAAAATCAGGGATGGTGCGGTCAAACCAGCCGGAAAAAGTGGTTCGACCTGGGCAGCCCGCGCCTCAGCCTCCCCAAACATTTGGCGATAAAGCTCACTGAAACCTTTCAAGGCCGCTTCCCAGGACGGACGACTATAGAGTTGCGTGAAAAGGGAATAAATTGCCACACTACCAGCATTCAAACGCGGATCAAGTCGTAGTTTCTGGCCATCTGGGAAGGTGAGTTCTATCACGCGGCCCTCCCGCCAGCCATAATAGGCCATATCCATTTGCGAAACTGCCCAGAGCAGCTGCAAGAAGAGGCCTTTATGGGCGCTATCCGGGTGCCCTAGCGGGTATTCCTGGTGGAAGGGATCGGGGGCGCCATAGACCCATTTCCCCTGGAACTCAAGCAGTGCCAATAACAGGCGCGGGTTGACCGAATTCTCTTGAGCAACACGCTGAATAATAGCTGCCGCATCTGTCCAGCCGCTTGGATTGATATATTCCCGATAGGTGCGCAAGGCCCCCGGCGTTTTTGCCAAAAAAGCGGCGACATCGAAGTCGGCAGAGGTGGCCGAAAGCACATATTCACTATCTGGAAGCACGCCTTGGGAAGGAGAAGTCTCTCCCAGGCGCGCAGGGATGAACAGAGTGGTGCCAGGGGGGATCAACCCTTCTTGGGGTAAAGAAATCAAGGCGTACACTTCTTGCTCCGAAACGCCAAAGCGACGCGCTACGGCCGGAAGCCAATCACCACTTTGGGAGATATATTGATAGAGAGGACCGTTCGCGGTGGGAGGCAAATTCGGCGTGGCAGTAAAGAAGGCGGTCGGAGAAGGCGAGGGGGAAAGTGTCGGCGAGGCCGTGGCTGAAGGAAACAGGACCCAGCTAAAGGTCGGAGTTGACTCCGCTAGGCCAGGGGACGGGGAAAAAAGCGTCGGCGGAAGAGGCGGATCGGCGAGAGCACTCCCCGCGCCGGGGGTAGGCGTCATATACCTCCCCCATATGGCGGAAGCAGGCATATTGCAAGCATAAGCCAGGAATACGATCAAAAGAAGAACGATGAACGGGCAATGATGCATAGATGAATTATACCTAACGCCTTAAGGTATTCAGCTCACTGAAGCCCTCCTCGGCCTGCAAGACCTGATCGCCACGCCGGAGCAGGCCATCATAGGCACGCCCCCAGCCGGCTGAAACCCAGCCTTCCAGATTGAAAGGCAAGGGGCCATCTGCAGGAATCCATTCCCCGTTATAGCGCCGCGCCAGGTGCAAATGGGTAGCAGAAGCAACGCCACCCTCGCAAGAGGGATGCCCGATCCGCTCTCCGGCGAAGAGATAGGTTCCGGCCGCAACACGCTCCTGGGTAGCAATATGCAGATAAAGGATACTCCAACCGGTTTGCTCATACCCATCCCCATCCAAGTCCTGGATGACTACGCCATTTGCAGAGCGCACAATCCAGCCATCTGCGACTGCAGTAACCCATTCAGCGGAAGGTTGACAACCGGCCGTATCTGGAGGGGCAAAATCGAGGGCGGCCCAAGCAGAGCCGCTATCCCAGGCAGGATGCGGACCGCCTGTGAAAGCCCAAGAGACACCCGGCTCAAAGGGAAGCAGCAACGGTGGCTGGCGGAGGTCAGACGGCAGGAGGGGTTCAAAGGCATATTGGAAGGGATTGCCAAACAGGATAAAGTAAGTCTGGAAGAAACCAAAGGGAGAAACGTCCTGTTCCCAGGCGGGGCGGTCATCCAAGAGGGAGAAAAGCCGCTGGATGGCTACTGTGCCGGCATTCAAGCGCGGCGAGAGCGGGATGATGGTGCCATCCATCAGGAAAAGTGAGCCAATGCCATTAACACGCCACAAGTAGTAACCCCGATTGAGTTCATTCGCTGCCCAGGAAAGCTGACGATAGAGACCTTTGGGCTGCGGCAGGTCGAGCGGCGTGAGAATGGAAGGCGAAGCCCGCGTGACCCAGGCACTGCGGTGCTCGATCAAGGCCAGCAACAGGCGCGGGTTGACGGATTGATTCTGAGCCACGCGCAGGACGATTTGCGCTCCTGACCAGACTTGGCCATCCATTTCCTCCTGATAGGTGGCAAGATAGCCGCCCTTTTGCTTCACAAAGGCTTCTACATCGAACAAAGCGCTGGCTGGGCCATAGACCAGCTCGGAATCGGGAATGATCTTGAACTCAGGAGCAGGAAGTTGAAAATCAGGGGTAGGGAGGAGCAGGATTTGACCCGGCTCCAGGAAATCAGGATTGGAAAGAGCGTTGGCACGAACCAGGGATTCGATCGAGACACCATAGCGCACGGCAATTTGATTAAGCGTATCCCCTGGTTGGACAACGTAGGTTTCTTCGCGGGCACGAGGGGTGGGAAGAGCGTGGGGAGCATCCGGAGTAGGAGAGGGCAGCAGCAAACCGGGCGGAGGAGTGGGAGGGAGATTGAGCGACAAAGGCACGCGTGTCGGCGTTAGGCGCGGGGTTGGAGAAGCAGGCAAGGTCGCAGCCACCGTATCCAGCGGTCGAAAAGGATCATAGCGGACAGAGGCAGGATCAGGAGTAGTGACACAAGCGCAGGCTATCAGCAAAAGAAGGGCGGCTAACAGAGAATTTTTCATTTGCATCTTGGGGCAAGGGCAGGAACTCCAAGGAGCGCCAAAGGTAGAGAGATTATACTGCAGGGAACAGCCCAAGCGGACGGCAAGAGCAAATATCAGAGAATTGTTAGAGTTTCGCTCTTCCTCTTGACGTTCAACCGACAGAAACGGTATGATAGGGACGCATTTAGCACTCGAAAGGAAAGAGTGCTAAAAGTTTGTCAACCTGATCGGCAGTACATCAGCCTAATTCAGTCCTATGAGGAGGTGCAGCATGGCACTGACACTTAAGCCCTTAGGTGATCGTGTAGTGGTCGAACCGATTGAACAGGAAGAAGTGACGCCCGGCGGTATTGTTTTACCCGAAACCGCCAAAGAGAAGCCGCAGCAGGGGTTCGTCAAGGCCGTAGGCCCCGGGGCGCGCGATGAGAAGGGCAATCGCATCCCGCTAGATGTCAAAGTCGGCGATCGCGTGCTCTTCGCCAAGTACGCAGGCAGCGAATTCAAGGTTGAAGGCAAGAAGCTGCTCATCTTGCGCGAAAGCGACATCATGGCGATCGTGGAAGGGTAATCTCGATATAAATCTTTTTCATAAGGAGGCAATATATGGCTGCAAAGCAACTGGTTTTTTCCGATGAGGCTCGACGGAAACTTAAGAATGGGATGAACATTCTGGCAAACGCCGTCGCCGCCACCTTGGGCCCCAAGGGGCGCAATGTGGCTATTGATCGCAAATTCGGCTCCCCGACCATCACCCATGATGGTGTTTCGGTGGCGAAGGAGATCGAGCTGGAAGATCCGTTTGAGAACATGGGCGCCCAGCTGCTCAAAGAAGCGGCGACCAAGACCAACGACATCGCCGGAGATGGCACCACCACCTCAACCGTCCTGGCCCACGCAATTGTCAATGAGGGGCTGAAGGCCATTGAAGCCGGCTACAACCCGATGCTCATCAAGCGGGGGATTGAGCTGGCGACCGAGGCAGTGGTGGCAGAATTGCGCAAGATGGCCGTCAAGATCGAGACCAAAGAGGAAATCGGCCATGTTGCAACCAACTCCGCCGCCGATAAGGAAATCGGCGATCTTATTGCTGAAGTAATGGATAAGGTGGGCAAAGATGGTGTGATCACGGTCGAGGAGTCCAAATCGCTCCAGTTCGAGACCGAATACGTTGAAGGTATGCAGTTTGATCGCGGCTACATCTCGCCCTACTTTATCACTGACGCGGATCACATGGAGGCCGTGATCAACGAGCCGTACATCCTGATCTATGACAAGAAAATCTCCGCCGCCGCCGATATTGTCCCCATCCTGGAGAAGCTCGTCCAGACCGGCAAGCGCGACCTGGTGATCATCGCCGAGGATGTGGATGGCGAAGCATTGGCCACCCTGGTGCTGAACAAGCTACGCGGTATGCTCAACGTCCTGGCGGTGAAAGCGCCTGGCTTTGGTGATCGCCGCAAGGCTATGCTGTTGGATATTGCGATCCTGACCGGCGGCACGGTGATCAGCGAGGAAACCGGCCGCAAGCTGGAGACCGCCACGCTGGCCGATCTCGGCCGCGCCGATAAGGTTGTTGCCGATAAAGAGAACACCACCATCGTCGGTGGGAAGGGCGATGCGGCGCGCATCCAGGCCCGCATCAAGGAAATCCGCGCCGAGATCGAAAAGAGCACCAGCGATTACGATCGTGAGAAGCTGCAGGAGCGCCTGGCGAAGTTGGCCGGTGGTGTGGCGATCATCCGCGTCGGTGCCGCAACCGAGACCGAGCTGAAGGAGAAGAAGCATCGCGTCGAGGATGCGCTGAGCGCCGCCCGCGCCGCCGTGGAAGAGGGCATTGTCCCTGGCGGTGAGATCTCCCTCATCAACGCCGTTCGTGCCCTGGATGACCTCAAGATCGAGGACAATGGCGTCGAGGAGATTCGCGTGGGCGTGAATATTGTGCGCAAGGCCCTCGAAGCGCCGATCCGCAAGCTGGCGGCCAACGCTGGGCAGGATGGCTCGGTGATCATTGACTCGGTGCGCCGTGAGGCACAGAAGCAGAACAACCTGAACATCGGCTATAACGTCATCACCGGTGAGTATGTGGACATGATCAAAGCTGGCATCATTGACCCGCTGAAGGTTGTGCGCGGCGCGCTGGAGAATGCCGCCTCCATTGCAGGCATGATCCTGACGACCGATGTGCTGATCACCGAGATTCCCGAAAAAGAGAAACCGGCGCCGCCCATGCCGGAGTACTAAAATGACCCGCAGGGCCTCTCTTCCAGCGGAGGCCCTTTATTTTTTATTTTCCAAAACCTTGACGAATTTCCCCTTCTCGACTATTATCCTCCCATCCTCGGGGGCGGAGAAGGCAGAGTTGCTATCTTTAGGAAGAGGAGGTGATGTCCATCATGGATAGTAAGAATCGTGAACGTAGCGCTGTGGCATCCCTCCTCGCTCAGCGATAGTGGAAGCCACAGCGCGCCAACGGATCGCCACCCGCGGGTGGCGATCGGCGTTTAATCGCCCAGGCAAATGCCCAAGTCGCGTGCCGTTCGCACGCCATCCCCGTGAATATCCACCCGTTTAGGCACGGCCAGCGCCTCCGCTAGCGGCACATCCACAACCTGCCCCCCTTGCAGGGCTACCATGTGACCAAAGCGTCCCTGTGCAACCAGGTGAACCGCAGCAGCACCGAAGCGGGAAGCCAGCCAACGGTCAAACGCCGTTGGGGAGCCGCCACGTTGCAAATGCCCCAGCACGGTGACACGCGTCTCCAAACCGTTGGCGCTCAGGAATTCGCCCACCTGATAGCCAATGCCTCCCAGACGCGGCGCAGTCACGCTATCACCTGCCTGACGATAAATCTTCTCCCCTCCCAGCGGATGTGCCCCTTCCGAGACCACCACAATGCTGAACAATCTGCCACCCTGGATGCGCTGCTGGATTTTTGCCAGGATGCTCTCATAGCGGAAAGGGATTTCGGGAATCAGGATCACATCCGCGCCGCCGGCAACGCCGGCCTGCAAGGCGATGAAGCCGGCCTCGCGCCCCATCAATTCGAGCACCATGACGCGATGATGGGCTTCTGCAGTGGTGTGCAAGCGATCAATGGCTTCCATGGCAATGTTGACCGCCGTATCAAAGCCAAACGTGACCTCTGTTCCGCCGACATCGTTATCAATCGTCTTCGGCACGCCGACTACCGGGACCCCTAACTGCGAAAGCTCGAGGGCAATGCGCAAGGTGCCATCCCCGCCGATCACCACCAGACCATCCAGCTTCAACCGCTGGATCACCTCAATGATCTGCCCGGAGACATCTTCCACTACTTCCTTCCCCTCTCGTATCACTTTGCGGGCAAAGGGGTTGCCGCGATTGGCCGCGCCGAGAATGGTGCCGCCACGCGGCAGAATGCCGCGCACATCGTCCAGGCACAAAAGAAAGATGCCATCTGGCCTCAGGAAACCATCGAAGCCATCCCGCACGCCCAACACTTCCCAGCCATAACCTTGAATGGCACTTTTGGCAACGGCGCGAATGACCGCATTTAACCCAGGAGCATCGCCCCCACCGGTGAGCATGGCGATCCGTCGCATATGCCCTCCTCTCGTTTCCTCTTCGCTCAATACCCCCACGATGGATAGAGCGATGGATCGGTCGGAGTCTGGCCGGAGGGATCATGGACGTAGACCCAATCGCCCTCCTCGGCCCAGTTAAAGAGCCAGTGAGCATCGCCGACCGAAAGATTGACACAACCATGAGATTGAGGATAGCCAAAGCGAGTGCGCCAGTAGGCGCCATGCAGCGCGCGCGGCCCATCGTAATACATCGTCCAGGGCACGTTTTCGAGATAGTAAAAGTCTGAAGGATCGGAGCCGCGCATGTTTTCAACCTCTTTCTTCTGGTAAATCTGGAAGAGGCCTGGACGAGTCCAGAATGGTTTCATGCCGCTGGCGATGACGGTGGCGAAAATCAGGCGATTCTCGTCATAAACAGCCAAGGTCTGCTCTTCCAGGTTCACGTCAATCCAGCGTCCATTCGTCACGCCTTCGGGCGGCGCGCTGGCTGGGATGACCTGGGCAACTTTGCGTGCTTCCACCCATTCATTGATCCCCACTCGATTCCAGGCATATCCATTGACCAGGCGCGTCTCGTAAATTTGGAAGATCGTGTAGGGGATCGCAGTGCGTAAGGTAGGAGCATTAAAATCTGGGGCAGCGTAAACGGGGAGGGTCTCGAATGCCCAACCGAAAGAAGTTTCCGGCGGGCGGCTGAATTCCAGGCCCTGGAAGCGCGAGTATTCCGAGACGCGCGCCCCCCGTCCCGGCACCCACCAGCCGCTAGGGGTGAGGTAGTAAATGCCTTTGCCGGTATCCACGCGCTCAACATAGGTGATATAGATAAAGCCGGCCGGCCAAACCTGTTGACCCGGCTGATTGGGATCGGATGGGATGGAGGAAAAGATGGGTACCGGCTCCGCATTCAAGCGGAAGTAGCGGTAGGGGAGTTCGCTCAAAGAGGGATCGGGGGGATAGCCGCCAAAGGGGCGCAGCGGCATCGGGATGCCCTCCTCGGTCCAACGGTCAAACTGCGCAACCGGGCCGGCAGGCAAGCACCCGACCGAATAGCGAGGGTATATACCCGGATCGCAGACGATCTCTCCGGCAGGATGTTCCTCTCCTTGTGCCGGGGGGGAGAACAACAGCAATAGGGAAAGTCCGGCAGCTACTAACCAGCG
Organism: Anaerolineales bacterium; assembly: GCA_046292855.1. Taxonomy (GTDB): domain Bacteria; phylum Chloroflexota; class Anaerolineae; order Anaerolineales; family Villigracilaceae; genus 630D-37. The sequence continues at coordinate 9,183 of JBKBPX010000044.1, read as the reverse complement.
GTACATGGGGATTGATTATAAGCCAAATTTTGTGCTAAAATATAACAAAGGCGATGATGGGAACGAGTACGCCTTGAATGCGGCAACAGCGACCTCGGGAAAGGTGCGAGCCGGGGCGAAGCACAGGCGGAAAATCCTCCCGGAGCCGCAATCCGAAATCCTTGTGGAGAGTAAGAGCGCCGGGTTCATCCCCCGTTAGCCGGATGCGGGTATAAACCTCTTGGCCGTACCCGATAGAGTGCCTGCCCCAGGCAGGAAGCAGAGTGGTACCGCGCGAGCCATTGGCTCTCGTCTCTGATTCAGAGGCGAGAGTTTTTGTTTACCACCAGCGCAAGATAAGACTATACGCCTTTCGACTATCAGACTAGAAACTATTTTTTGGAGGTCGTATGTTCAAAGCGGTTTCTTCCAAACCCAACATTGTCGCAATGGAAGAGAACATCCTGCAATTTTGGCGCCAACGAAATATTTTCCAGAAGACCCTGGAGAGGCGCGAAGGTCAGCCAGAGTACGTATTCTATGAAGGGCCGCCGACCGCTAATGGCCGCCCAGGAGTGCACCATGTGCTGGCACGGGCATTCAAGGATATGTTCCCGCGTTACAAGGTGATGCGTGGCTATCACGTCATTCGGCGCGGCGGCTGGGATACGCACGGCTTGCCGGTAGAACTGGAGGTCGAAAAAGCGCTCGGCTTTTCCAGCAAACGCCAGATCGAAGAATACGGCATTGCCCGCTTTAACGCGCAGTGCAAAGAATCGGTCTTCACGTATATCAAGGATTGGGAAAAGCTCACCGAGCGGATCGCTTTTTGGGTAGACCTGAAGAATGCCTATATTACCTATACAAATGACTATATTGAGTCAATCTGGTGGATTCTGAAAACATTCTGGGAGCGCGGCCTGCTGTACAAGGGCTACAAGGTGGTACCCTATTGTCCGCGCTGCGGCACACCGCTGGCCGATCACGAAGTAGCCCTAGGCTACGATGAAGCCACCGACCCCTCCGTCTTCGTGCGTCTGCCGCTGGTGGATCAGCCTGATACCTCCCTGCTGATCTGGACGACCACGCCCTGGACTCTGCCGGCCAACGTGGCGGTAGCCGCCCATGCGGAGGTGGAATACGTGAAGGTGGAGCGTAAAGGCGCAGATGGGAGCAGCGAGAAGTTGATTCTCGCGCGTCCGCTCCTGGAAAAGGTCTTCCGTGGCGAAGAGGTGCGCGTGCTGGATAGCTTCATGGGTAAGAAAATGAAGGGCTGGCGCTATCGCCCGCTCTTTACCTTCCTGCCGCCGGAAAAACCTGCGCACTTCGTGGTCCTGGAAGAATTTGTCACAGTCGAAGACGGCACCGGCCTGGTGCACATGGCCCCGGCTTTCGGTGCCGAGGATATGCAGGCCGCCCAAGAGCACGATTTGCCGATCTTGATGACGGTCAAGCCGGATGGCACGTTCATTGACGAGGTGACGCCCTGGCGCGGGCAGTTCGTCAAAGATGCCGATCCCTTGATCATCCGCGATTTGGAGGCACGCGGCCTGCTCTTCCGCGCCGAGACCTATACCCACACCTACCCCTTCTGCTGGCGCTGCAAGACACCTTTGCTCTATTATGCCCGCCCGGCCTGGTACATCCGCACCAGCGATTTCAAGCAACGCCTGGTGGAATTGAACCAGCGCATTCACTGGGTGCCGGATCACATCAAGGAGGGTCGCTTCGGCAACTGGCTGGCAAATAACATTGACTGGGCCCTCAGCCGCGAACGCTATTGGGGCACGCCGCTCCCGATTTGGGAATGCGAACATTGTGAACATCGGGAAATGATCGGCTCGGTGGCAGAACTCTCGCAACACGCCGGCCGCGATTTGAGCGATCTCGATCTACATCGCCCATACGTTGACGAGGTCACCTGGACCTGCCCGCAATGTGGCGGCCTGATGCATCGTGTGCCGGATTTGATTGACGTCTGGTTCGATTCCGGAGCAATGCCGGTAGCACAGTGGCACTATCCTTTTGAAAACCAAGAGATTTTCAAGCGCCAGTTCCCGGCCGACTTCATCTGCGAAGCGGTGGATCAGACGCGTGGCTGGTTCTACTCGCTTCATGCCATCAGCACGTTGCTTTTCGATAGCGAATGCTTCAAGAACGTCATCTGCCTGGGGTTGATCCTGGATGCGGAAGGGCAGAAGATGTCTAAGAGCCGCGGGAACATTGTCGATCCCTGGGATGTGATCCACGCGCATGGAGCGGATGCTTTCCGTTGGTATCTCTATACCGCCAGCCCGCCGGGGAACGAGCGGCGCTTCTCGGCTGAACTGGTGGGCAAGGTGGTGCGCGAATTCACGCTCACCCTGTGGAATGTCTATGCCTTCTTCGTCACCTACGCCCGCCTGGATAACTGGAGGCCGCCGCTTCAGGCACCGCAGTTGACCAATCCCCTGGATGCCTGGCTGCTCTCCGAGTTGAACGTCCTGGTGCGGGATGTGACCCAGGCATATGAGGAGTACAACGTGCCGGAGGCCACACGCCCGATCCAGGATTTTGTCGAGAAGCTTTCGACCTGGTATCTGCGGCGCTCGCGGCGGCGCTTCTGGAAATCTGAATCGGATGCGGATAAGGAGGCCGCTTACTACACCCTCTACACAACCCTGGTCACCCTGGCAAAGCTGTTGGCCCCGGCCATGCCGTTCCTGGCCGAAGAGCTTTACCAGAACCTGGTGCGCTCGGTGGACACGAACGCGCCGGAATCGGTCCACCTGGCCTACTGGCCAAGCTGGGAAGCGGAGCGCATTAATGAGGAGCTGAATGGCGAGATGGCGTTGATCATGCGCCTGGTCTCACTTGGACACTCGGCGCGTCAAAAAGCGAATCGGCGCGTGCGCCAACCTCTGAGCGAGGCGGCCTTCTCGGTCGGGAATGTCCAGGAGCGCGCTACGGTCGAGCGCTTTGCCGATTTGATTGCCGATGAACTGAACGTCAAGCGAGTGCGCCTGCTGGATGCCAGCACCGAAGCCGTCTCCCACACGCTCAAGCCGCTGCCGAAACAGCTCGGACAGAAATATGGCAATCGCTTCCCGGCGATCCAGAAGGCGATCCTAGCGTTGGAAGCGGAACAGGCGGCGCAAAAATTGCTTGCCGGTCAACCCCTGCGCCTGGAAGTGGATGGCGAGGTCTACGAGATTTTGCCCGAGGAGGTAGAGGTGCGGGCACAGGCGCGCAGCGGCTTCTCCGTCGCAGAGGAAGGCCCCTATGTGGCTGCGCTGGTAACCGAACTGACTCCCGACCTGATCGCAGAAGGGCTGGCGCGTGAGTTCGTGCGCTATGTCCAGGACCTGCGCAAACAGGCCAATTTGGAGATCGCCGATCGCATCGCCCTCTATGTTCAGGCCAGCGAGAACCTGCGCCGTGCCATCGAAACCCATCGGAACTATATTCAGAATGAGACATTAGCGGTAGAATTGCACTTTGAGCCTCCTGCCGCCGATCTGCCACAGCGCAAAGAGTCCTTTGACGGCGAAAGTGTCCATTTCGGCCTGAAAAAGGTTGAAAGATAGCGGTGGCCGACGGATGGTTCACAGGAGGCCGCAGACACGCAGGGGTAGTGCTCTGTCCATTTATCTTTTGGTGTTATTGAACTTGATGCGGCCTGCCAAAGAACTGCCTAAGCGCCCGGAAGTGAGAATCCTGGGAGCGCGGACGTCCCGTCCGCCAGCGGCGCTTGGGTTGGTAGCCAGGCCTCAGCATCCGAGACGGATGCGCTCCCTGGTGTAGCCGCCTAAAGCCAGATACACAAAAGGAAAAATGGACGAAGCGCTAGTGAACTTCTGTCCGTTCATCCATGCACTCGGCAAGCCAATCCCTTCAGATAAGCGGATTCTGGGAAATGCAATGCGATCGGATGGTCGGCATCTTGGAAGAGAAAGTGCAAAATTTGCGCATCTACTCCGGCATCCAGGGCCGCGCTGGCCACAATTTTCTGAAAGAGCGCCAAGTACACACCACCGGAGCAAGAAAAGGTGACTAGCCAACCAGCGGGACGCAAAAGCTTAAACGCTAACAGGTTGATGTCTTTGTAGCCACGTGCCGCTTTTTCGACCTGAACGGCGGTAGGCGCAAATTTGGGCGGATCAAGGATGATAAGGTCAAAACGGCGCCCCTGATCACGGAAGCGACGCAGGACATGAAATACATCCCCCTCCAGGGTTTCCAATCGCTCCAGCGGCAGGGCATTCAGGAGGGCGTTGGCGCGCAATTGGGCTAACGCCTCGGCGGAAGAATCCACCGCCAACACCGATTTTGCTCCACCTGCCAATGCATTAAGGGCGAAACCACCGGTATAGGAAAAGCAATCCAGGACTTCGCCTCCTTCGCTCAGGGAGCGCACAAAAAGGCGATTTGCTCGTTGGTCCAGATAGAAACCGGTCTTGTGGCCGTGAAGCAGGTCCACATGGAAGCGCAGGCCGTGTTCTTCGATCACGATAGACGGTGGCACTTCTCCCCAAAGCAGGCCTTCACGCAAAGGCAGACCTTCCAGGGCGCGCACTTCAGCATCTGAACGCTCATAGATGCCGCGTGTAGGGATCAGCTCGCGCAGCAAATCAATGATGGTTTGGCGCCAGAACTCGGCTCCGGCGGTCAAGAATTGTGCTACAAGCACATCTCCGTAGCGATCTACGATCAGCCCTGGCAGGCCATCCGATTCGGCATAGACCAGCCGCACTGCCGATTGCTCAAGAAGGCCAGATGCACGTCGCTGCGCCAGGGCACGTTCAAGGCGTCGGCGGAGGAATTCAGCATCTACGGGCTGAGAGTCAAAGGTCCAGACGCGCGCCCGAATCTGCGAAAATGGGCTATAAGCGGCCTGGGCCAGGAATTGTCCATCAGCGCGGCAGAGTTCAACTGTTTCCCCCATCTGCGGCGAACCATCCACACGCTCAACCGCTCCTGAGAAGACCCAGGGGTGACGACGGAGCAAAGACTTTTCGCGACCGGGCTTGACGAACAGGCGTGCCATTTCAAGCAGAAGTGTGTCGAGCGGCGCGGATGAGAAGCAAATCGGCGATGTTTTCGCTGGTTAGAAGGCCGACCAAGAGGCCATCCCGCGTGACCGGGAGGGTGCGCAGCGCATTTTCGCGAAACAGGATAAGCACGTCATCCAGGAGTTGCTGCGGATGTACTTCGACGGAGATGGGGAGCATGGCCTCGGTCACCGGAGCGTCTTCACCCAGTTTGGAAAACCCATCCGCCAGCGCTTCGCGCGTGAGCATCCCCAAGACATGGCCGTTCTCAACCACCGGGAAATCGGGCTGGCTGGAGGCCAAAAGCAGCTGGATTGCCTCCTGCAGCGTATTTTGTGGCGAGAGCACTTCGTAATGGGTGAGCATCGCCTCGGCCACCGGCACACCGCTCAATGAGGCACGTTGACGGGCAAATTCTCCCTCTTCGCTTGCGCCCAGCCAGACGAACAGGGCGATGAACAAGAGCGAGGGGCTACCAAAAATCCCTATCACCCCAAAGAGAAAAGCGATTGCTTTGCCTACCCGAGCGGCGATGGAGGTAGCCCGAAAATATTCCATCTTCAGAGCCAACAAGGCACGCAAGACGCGCCCACCATCCATCGGAAAAGCCGGAAGAAGGTTGAAGGCGGCCAGGAAGAGATTAATGCGCAATAATCTGCCGGAAAAGGAAGCAAGCGCCAGCGAGGTAGCCAAAGGCGCCTGTACAAAGAGCAGGAGAAGCAAGGCGATCAGGCCGTTGACCGCCGGCCCGGCCAGGGCAATCCAGAGTTCCTGCCATGGCTTTTCCGGAATGCGTTCGAGTCGCGCAACTCCGCCAATCGGGTAGAGGGTAATATCCCGTGTGCGCACCCCATAATGGCGCGCCGTAAGCACATGGCCAAATTCATGGAAGACCACGCAGACGAAGAGCGCCAGCACAAAAAGGATGCCCTGCAAGGCACTATCCAAAGAGCGGTGGACGAGGAAATCACTCAATACAACCCAGACGACCAGCAGCCAAAAAGTCGGGTGTATGTAGACATTAATCCCGAAAAGGCGGGCTACGCGGAACATCTTTCTCCCTTACGAAATGACGCCTACTTTTCGTCCCGCCTCAGCAATGACCTCGATAGCGTGTTCTATATCCTTAGGATCATGTGCGGCGGTGACCGTAGCACGCAGGCGCGCTAACCCTTCTGGAACCGCCGGAGAAACGACCGGAAGCACGAAAATATCGCGATGCTGGCATTCACGCGTCATCATGAAGGCACGCTCATCCGAGCCACAAAGCACCGGGACGATCGCCGTCTGCGTGAACATGGTATCAAAGCCGGCTGATTTCAGCCCCTGGATGAAAATCTGCGTGTTTTCGCGCAGGCGCTGAATCCGCCAGGGTTCATCCAGGATGACCTTGAAGGCTTCGTTGGCCGCTGCGGCCTGAGCAGGGGGCAAAGCGGCGGAAAAGATATAGGCGCGGCTGGCGTGGCGAAGATAGGTAATTAATTCTTTCTTCCCGGCCACATAGCCCCCCACCGATGGGATGGTTTTGCTCAGCGTTCCCATCTTGATGTCAATCACATCTTTCATGCCAAAGTGTTCTTCGATACCGCGCCCGCTCTCACCAAGTACCCCGACCGAATGCGCCTCATCAACCATCAGCCAAGCGTTGTACTTGCGGCAGAGTGCAACCATGCGCGGCAGATCAATAATATCGCCATCCATACTAAAAACGGCGTCGGCAATCACCAGCTTGGCCGCATCCGGGGGCACCTGCTGGAGGCGGCGCTCCAGGTCTTCCATATCGTTATGGCGGAAGCGCCGGAATTCTGCTCCAGACATCAGGCATCCATCCACGATCGAGGCATGGTTGAGCTTATCCGAGATGACATAATCCCCGCGTCCCATCAAGGTGGAGATGACCGTCAAGTTCGTGGCATAACCGGATGAAAAGGTGATGGCCGCCTCGGCCCCCTTGAAGGCGGCGATGGTCTCTTCCAACTCTTGATGGATAGTAAGCGTGCCGGCCAGGGTGCGCACACCATGCGTGCCGCTTCCGAAGCGATCAATGGCCTCTTTGGCCGCCTGGTTGATACGCGGATGGCCTAGAAGACCGAGGTAGCTATAGGAAGCATACATCCCCATTTCGCGCCCATTGACGAGCACGCGGGCCCCGCCTTTAATTTCCTGTACCGGCTGGTTATAAAAATAAAGATCCGCCTCCTTCAGACTCTGAACGCGCTGATTCATGGCACGGATGCGGCGCATGACGTTATCATCCGTATTGAAATCCATACTCTTCCTCCAAAGTCTATGGTCTGCCCCGGATTCGCAAGGGATGGCAAGTGCAGTATACCATAAAGCGCCAAGGGAACACCGCCGAGCCCATTCAGCGGCAAAGCAAGTCACCCCGCTGTCAGGCGAACGAATTTCTTTGCCAACACTTGCAATTCACCAAAATCGGGTATAATTAGAGAGACTTGAGAAAATTCGCCGCTTTGCGGCCTGGCTTGCTAATGGATTTCTGGAGTTTTACCCTGGTTCAGGAGAATTCGAAAGTCACCCGCCTGGTGACTCTATCCAGACAAAAAACGAAAATAGGTGTATAGCAAAAGCTTGCGGATGGGGAAGATCCGGGTGGTTTTGGTGAATATAACTTCTTAAAAGCTGTGCTACCTGTTTATCCGGGAACAAAAGAGAATCCTTAGTATGCTCTCTTGAGAGGGCATGCACTCTATCCAGGGATTTCTGGCAGCCGTGGCCGCTGGGCGGTCCTACGGCTGTCTTATTTTATGCCTAAAGTCACGGCGATTGAACCCCAAAAACGGAATCCCCAACGGGTGAATATCTACCTGGACGGAGAATTCGCCTTTGGCCTGACGCGCCTGGTGGCCGCTTGGCTAAAGGTAGGGGACGAATTGAGCGCCGAAAAAATCGCCTCCTTGCAGGAGGCCGATGCCCGTGAACAGGCATTGCAATACGCCTTACGCTTGCTAACCCATCGCCCACGGAGTCAGGCAGAGGTGCGCCAACGTCTAGAGCAACGCGGTTGGAGCGAGAAGATCATCGAAGAGACGTTGGAGCGCCTTCATCAGGATGGATTGCTGAACGATGTTGCCTTCGCTCACTCCTGGGTAGAGAATCGTTATATCTTTCGCCCGCGCGGACGTCGTCTTCTGATCCGAGAACTGCGCCAAAAGGGTCTGGATGAACAAACGATCCAGGATGCCCTTGGCGACATAGACGAAGAAGGAGCGGCTTATGCCGCAGCGCGCCCACGGGCACAACGTCTCAAAGGACTTGAACCTCGCCTCTTTTACCGGCGCTTGACCGCCTATCTGGTCCGTCGGGGCTTTTCCTATGAAACCGCTGACACTGTTGCGCGACGTCTTTGGGAAGAGTTACAGGGCGAAACATCATGAACATTCCATTGCATGGATAACGAGGACCGACTATGACCCCCATGATCATCTTCACCTCCATCCTTATCGCCTTTTTAGTGGGAATTGTCCTGGGATATTTCTTCCATCGCTATCAGATGGAGGAAAAACGCAAAGCGGAAGCAGAACAAGCCGAAAACATCCTCCAGGCAGCCCAAACCCAGGCACGCCTGATTGAAACAAAAGCGCGTGAGGATGCCGTCAAAATTGTCCAGGCGGCAGAGCAAGAAATCAAGGAGCGGCGCATTGAGCTAAATCGCGAAGCCGAGCGATTGGATCGCCGCCGGGCCGAGCTGGAGGCACGCGCAGAGCGCCTGGAACAACGTGAGCAGAGTCTGAACAAACGTCAAAGCTCCATTGATAAACGTGCCAACGAAATCGAAAAACTCCACCAAGAGCAGCTCCTCCGCTTGCAACAAATTGCCCAAATGAGCATAGAAGAAGCGCGCCGTGAGCTATTTGAACAGGTTGAAAAAGAAGCACGTGCTGACATGGCGCGCATTATCCGCCAAATTGAGGCTGAAGCGCGCGAGGAAGGCGAAAAACGCGCCCGTAAGCTCATCGCCGAAGCCATCCAACGCGTCGCCTCGGAACATGTCGCCGAGGTGACCACGGCGGTCGTCCCCCTTCCAAATGAGGAAATGAAGGGCCGCATTGTCGGGCGTAACGGCCGTAACATCAAAGCCTTTGAGCTAGCCGCCGGCGTGGACGTGATCGTAGACGATACCCCCGAAGCCGTCACCATCTCCTGTTTCGAC
>JBKBPX010000043.1:0-18045 GCA_046292855.1 Anaerolineales bacterium | reverse complement strand
AGCGCCGCTGGCGGATGGGACGTCCGCATTCCCAGGATTCTCGTTTCTTTGCGGACGGGACGTCCGCGTTCCCAGCATCCACGCTGGCGGACGGGACGTCCGCACTCCCAGGATTCTCACTTCCGAGCACTTAGGCGGTTCTTTAGCAGTCCGCATCAAGTTCAATAACGCCAAAAGATAAATGGATAGAGCACTAAAATGCCCATTTTGGGGATAGAATTTTCGGATAGCTTGCAGTACAATAATTATATGCGCTCTGCTGAGGAGAGAACACCATGAAAAAATTAACCGGTCTTCTACTCATAGTTTTACTGATTAGCCTAGCCTGTAATGCACCACGTGCTACGCCTACCATCGCCCCTGATCTAGCTTTCACCGCGGCTGCGCAGACGGTGGAAGCACGGATGACCGAGCTAGCATTCTCGCTTGCATCTACAGCTACAGCCTCTTCGCCGATTCTCCCCACCGCCACCCTTCCACCTCTGCCTACCCTTTTGCCGACCATTCCTCCCACATCCGTCCCTTCTACACCTACCAACACGCCCCTCTGTGACCTGGCCCAATTTGTGCGAGATGTGACCGTTCCTGATGGCACCGAATTTGCCCCTGGTGCCACATTTACCAAGACCTGGCGACTGCGCAATATCGGTACTTGCACCTGGAGCGGCTACTCTGTGGTCTTCGATAGCGGAAACGCAATGAATGGGACATCTCCAAGTCCCCTGCCAACCGTTGCGCCAGGACAGGAAGTAGATGTTTCGATTGACATGGTGGCACCCAGCACGACGGGAACGTATCGTGGCTATTGGCGCATCCGCAACGCTTCCGGTGTTCTGATCCCGGTGGCAGGGGGCTATGAGGGGAAATCTTTCTTCGTAGAGATCAAGGTCCGAACCGCCAGTCCCGGCTTTGATCTTTACACCCGCGCTCCCGAAGCCGAATGGCTTGGCTCCTCGCCCAGCGGCCCGGCCGTGACGCTCACCTTCGGCGGCCCGGATACCGATCCCAACGGCTTTGTGATGTACCGCCCCAACTATAAGCTGGAAGATGGTTCTACTCCGGCACGTGTCCTGGAAACTCATCCGATGTGGGTGGACGGTGGGATGATCTCCGGGCGTTATCCGCCCTATACGGTCAACGCGGGGGATCGCCTGAAGACACGGCTAGGGTTCTTGGCCAAGGCCGATGGTAGCTGTGGCGCGGGGGATGTCAAGTTCCAGATCAACTACAAGGAGAGCGGCAGCCTCCATCCTTTGGGTGAATGGATAAAGTCTTGCAACGGATCGCTAATCACGGTTGACCTTGACCTAAGTAGTCTGGTCGGCCATACTGTTCAGTTTGTGCTGGCCGTGGCGGCGAATGGCTCTTCCGCACAGGATTGGGCAGTATGGATTAACCCACGCATCGAGCCTGCCCCCTAAGGCTATGCCTTACTTGATTGACGGCCATAACCTGATCCCGAAACTCGGATTGAGCCTGCGCGCTCTAGATGATGAGGAGCAGCTGATTGTGCGCTTGCAGGAATTTTGCCGTCAGGAGCGAACAAGAGTGGAAGTATACTTTGATAATGCACCGCCTGGGCAGGCCAGTACAAAACGATATGGGAACGTGACCGCCCACTTTGTGCGCCAGGGAGAGACGGCCGATCGCGCCATTGCTAAGCGGCTAGCCTCACTCGGCGGCGAAGCAAAGAACTGGGCAGTCGTAAGCTCTGATCACGAGGTGCAGGCCACTGCCCGCAGATTTCATGCTCATGTGCTCTCTTCAGAGGCCTTTGCCCGTCGCTTGCGCAGTACACCTGGCGAAAAAGACGAAAAGCCATCCTCGCTCGACGATGTAGAGATGTGGTTGCGGCTATTCGGCGAGAAAAGAGAGTGAGCGTAGATGATTTTGGATAATTATTATCTTATTTTAACTAATTTCGCCAGCTGGTCGGGTATACTATATTTAGACACCTGCCTTCCCCTTTATTGGTATCCAGGTGTCCCTCCACCGCCCAGGCTTGCATGTCCCCCCCATGCCGGCCGGCGGTGGGTTTCTTTTTAAGGCACAGCCGCAACACCTCCGAGAGGTTGAGAAATGGAGACAGTCTATACCTGGGTAGATTCGCCTAATCATCTGTATCCTGGGCATCCCGAACACCCTTCGCGCTTGGAACGGTTGCGGCCGCTTATGGCCGAATTAGGGGCGGAAAAACTAGAGGTCCAACCGGCCGCTCCCAAGGAGGTATTGCGCGTCCATCAGCCAGCGCTGCTAGCGGAATTGGAATCCGCCTGCCAAAGCGGGCCGCAAATCATTGACTATGCTCCGACCTACGTCACCACGTCATCCCTGGAAGATGCTCTGAATGCAGCCGGCGGTGCGCTGACCTGCCTGCGCGCCATTTTGGACGGGGAAGCCAGAAATGGATTTGCGATTGTGCGTCCACCTGGTCATCATGCAGAACCCGGGCGCGCCATGGGCTTCTGTTTATTCAACAATGTGGCCATTGCGGCGCGCGAGGCACTGGAACAAGGCATAGAACGGGTACTGATTGTGGATATTGATGCCCATCATGGAAACGGCACACAAGCAGCTTTCTGGGATGATGCGCGCGTGGCCTATTTTTCTACCCATCAATGGGGCATCTATCCCGGCACAGGTTGGATCGAAGATGCACCTCAGGCGCGCCGGCGCATCGTCAACATCCCTCTGCCGGCACACAGCGGAGACAAGGCGTATCTTTACGCATTCAGCGAAATCCTGGAACCGCTGATAGCCACCTTCCGTCCGCAACTGATCCTGGTCTCAGTTGGTTTTGATGCTCACTGGCGCGATCCGATCACCGAGCTGGGACTTACCATCCAGGGATATTATCAGCTTTCGCAGCGTCTGGTCGAACTGGCAGATGAGTGGTGCGCGGGCCATATCCTCTTCGTCCTGGAAGGCGGCTACGATGCGCAAAACGTGGCCAACGGCAGCCTGGCCGTCTTCGCCGCGCTGATGCACCAACCCTGGACACCCCCAGCAGAGAGTCCTCTCTACCCTGAAGCGGAGGTAAATGAACGCGTCACACGTATTCGCGCATGGCATTCTTTGTAGCGCCAGGCAAGCTATTTTTGAGGAACATGCTACTTTCCTGATCATTCCTCACGCGATTACGAGTTCTTTGGATCACCATTTTCCAGAAAAAGGAGAAATCCCATGCAACGCCAAACTGCTCTTTTACTGACAGGGATCAGCGCTGTATTGTGTGGCTGCCCAGGGGTAGGCGCGCTCTGCTTCGGCACGCTTTTTGCCGTCATCGGGTTAATTCCCGGCGCGGAGATCAACGTCTTTGGAAGCCAGGATCCGACTTCAGCGATTCTCTTTGGCATCGGCATGACCTGCTTGGGCATTCTCGGCATGGCCGTTCCCATCACGGTCTGGCTGGTAACACGTCGGAAGATCGTTGAATCTCCTGCCATCCCGGCAGAACCTATTCCTCCGACGGCATAAGAGATGAAGGAAGAAAAATTCGTCCGTTTGGTATGGACATGTCCGAACTGTGGGGTGCGCAACCCAGGCCCCCAGCGTACCTGCACGCAGTGTGGCACGCCCCAGCCGCCAAATGTCCAATTCGAGTTACCCGCTCAGGCAGAGGTGGTAACGGATGCCAGTGAGATCGAGGCGGCACGCCGCGGCGCGGATATTCATTGCACCTATTGCGGCACCCGCAACCCGGCGAACGCGACGCATTGCAGTCAATGTGGCGCCGATCTGAGTGAAGGGCAGGCGCGCCGGGCCGGTAGTAAACTTTCGCCCATTTCCCAGGAAAAGCACGCCTGTCCCACCTGCGGCTATGAGAACACATCGGATGCTCGCTTTTGTCGCCAATGCGGCGCACCGCTGGAAAAGAGTGCCCCGGTTTCTGCTCCGCCATCCTCGACCGCACCCCGCAAGCGGAAATCTCCCTTCTGGCTTTTTGCCCTACTTGGATTGCTCCTTGCCTGTGCAGGGCTATTGGCATTATTTATCATTCCTGCCAAGCAGGTCGAGGGAGTCGTAAGCAGAGTTCACTGGCAAACAGAAGTGGTCGTCCAGGAATTGGTTCCCGTCCGTTACGAGAACGAGATTGGGAACCCACCATCCGGCGCTTACGACGTTTCTTGTCACGACGAAACAAAGCAGGTATGCGAAGAGAAAACTATTGATCTCGGTAACGGCTATGCCCAGGTAGTGCAGGAATGCCGGGACGAAACCAAACGGTACTGCTCCTACACCCGCGACGAATGGAAAGACAAACAGCGTTACGCTCTGGAAGGGGACGATCTTTCCCCAGGCTATGCACAGCCTGCTTTGAGTGACAAACAACGTTTGGGGACGTCACGGCTCACCATGACGGTCTACTTTGAGACCCCCTTTGGAGAGAAAGCCTACAGACTCTCAGATTTAAGCGCCTTTCAACGATTTACGCCGGGCAGCCGCTGGCGTTTGCAGCTAAATGCACTGGGAGGCGTTGTCACAGTTCAGCCGCTGCGTTAACCTGCTTAGGAGCAGAGACAAAAAATCGCGCCAGCAAAAACACTGCAATTGTATAGAGAGCGGTGGTAGCAAGAAACAGAGGCGGAAATCCATAACGTTGCTGAACCAGGCCAGAGAGGTATGGACCAATAGCCCAGCCAATCTGCCAGGAAATATTCAGGGCGCTATTTGCCAACCCACGTTCGGATGGAGCAATATTTTCCATGCAAAAAGCACTGTAGAGGGGCGCGGCCATATTCATAAACATAGCCCGCAGCAAGAAAGCAAGAGCGGCCACCTCCACCCAGGGTGAAAATCCGATCAACAGCAAAAACAAAATGCTGCTGGATTGGGTGACAATCACTGTGCGGATCTTGCTCCCTAGACGAACGGCTAAGCGCGGCGCAATCAGACTCCCCAGACCTATCAGAAGGGAAGCCAGACTGAAAAGAATCCCCAACCAGCGCGCGCTCATGCCAAAGCGTTCGACGAAAAAGACATTCATGTAAGGGATGAGGATGGCGGCTCCAAAGCCAATAAGCACATTTGGGAGTGCCATCCGTAAGATTTGCCCTCTGAGAGCCAAAAAGATACTTGAATGGGTGTGTCTATCAGAAGCGATACGATTTTCCTTGATTCCCCAAAGGGGCACAACGGATAAGCTCCCCAGCAAAAGGCTGGTAACCAGCACAGCCTGATAGGTCGCAGCACTACGCGCCGGCACATGTAACCATCCGCCAAATAATGCCGGCAGCTGCCCAGCAAAAAGGTTCCCCACTGCTCCGGCGATAGTCTGCACCCCATAGTTCAGGCTGAAAAGCAGTGTGCGCGTCTTTTCTTCCTCCGCGAGGTGCATGAGCAACGGGGCCTGGCTGATCATGAACAACGTACTGGCCACACCGTTGACGAAAGCGGCAACTCCCATCAGCTGTGGCGAAGCAAGGCTGACCTGCAAAAGCATCGCCATGATAGAAACCGTCAACCCCACAATCATAGATAAACGATAGCCGATGCGGTCAGCCAGACGTCCAAGAAAGAGGCCGCTAAGGAGACCGGCCAACGATGGGATAGAATTCAGCAGACCAAGAAATTCCCGCGAATAGCCTCTTTCCAGAATGTACAGGTTAAAAAACAGGCTCCATCCGCTGAATACCACGCCGTAAATGGCGGTCATCAACAAGAGGCGGCGCGCGGAAGGGGAAAACCTGCTGCGCCAAGAGGCAAAGGATCGCTTCATGGTTGTTTCCACCAGAGTAAAATGCGAGCATAGAGAGGTGGACCCAAGATCAGCAATCCGATCAGAAAGGCAGCCAGTGCGGCGATGAGCACCGCCGCCGCACCCACATCTTTCCCCACCTTTGCCAGCGGATGGCGAGAGGGGCTAGCCAGGTCAACTACTGCCTCGATCGCCGTATTGAGAATTTCCGCTGCCCAGACCATTGCCATTGTCAGGATGAGCAGCGCCCATTCTTGAGTGGAGAGCCGCAGCCAAAGGCCCAAAGAGAAGACGAACAGGGAAACTATCGCGTGAATCCAGGCGTTCTGTTGGGTACGGAGAACATATCCCCAGCCATGAAAGGCATGGCGGAACGAGCGGGCACGGGAATAGAGGAAAACCCGTATGACCTTCATATCAATCTTCATCAATGCGCAGGTCTTTCCACCCCAGCTGTTCAAGGATAGCACTTTGTGCATCCCACATGCGTTTTTTCTCCCCCGGCTCTGCATGATCCTGCCCCAGGAGATGTAACACGCCATGCACAACCAACAAGTGTATCTCCGCCTCCAGTGAATGGCCGGCCTTTTGGCTTTGCTCCATAGCCCGCGGCAGAGAAAGGGCAATATCTCCCAGATAAAGTTGACCGTACTGTGGATCGCGCTCACCCGCCGGGAACGAGAGCACATCCGTAGGGCTATCTATCCCCAGGAAATCCCGGTTTAGGGTTTGAATATGGGCATCATCTGTCAGGTAAATGGTCAATTCACAAGGCTCGGCAATCCCCTGATGAAGTAGCGCAGTGCGTGCTGCAGCACGCACAAGAGAAGCAGGGAAGGGAATGCTCAAGCCGCGCTTTCTCTTGAGATGGACAGTAATTTTGCGAGATGGGTTCATGATGCACCTTCCGATGCTTCAGGGGGTATCTCTGCAGGCGGGTACTGAATGCGGGGATGATATAGACCGCGCAAAGTGGAAAAGAAGGCCTCGGCGATGCGCGTGAGATCGGCAAGGGTCAAGGGGGTGTGATCCAGCTGCCCCTCCTTTTGCGCCTGCTCGATGACTTGATGAATGATTGAACGCAATTGCTCGTCATTCGATATGCCCATCGAACGCGCTCGTGCCTCTACGCCATCCGCCAGCATCAGAATAGCGGTCTCACGCGAGCGCGGACGTGGCCCTGGGTAACGGAAACGATTAATATCCAGCCGCGATGGGTCACCGCCGGCTTGTTCCAACGCATGGTTGTATTGAAAACGCGTGATCATAGTGCCATGATGTTCCAAGATGAAGTCTATGATCCGCTTCGGCAGACGATACTTACGCGCCAATGCAACCCCATCTGTGACATGCCGAATGATAACAGCTGCGGCATCTTCCGGGGCCATGTCCATGTGCGGGTTCAAATTTGCCGGCGATTGGTTTTCGACGAAGAAAGAGGCGTTGAGTGCCTTGCCAACATCATGAAACAGAGCACCGACGCGCGTCAACAAGGCATCTGCACCGATGCTCTCCGCAGCTTGTTCGGCCAGGTTAGCCACTTGCAGGCTATGCTGATAGGTACCCGGCGCGTGGCGCAAAAAGTATTGCAGGAGCGGAAAGTCAGGTCGCGAAATCTCCAGCAAGTGCATGGGAGTTGCCAGGCCAAGAATCTGCGCCAGAAAATACTGGAAAATGAGCGCCAGGCCGGCCGAAAGCGCCACCCCGTTGATCAGCGCCGCCATGCCCAGCGTCACCATGCCTATCCAATCCGTCTCGACTGCATAGAAACGATAGGCAAACAAGGCAAAAATTCCACCTATTGCGCTCAATGCACCTGCCACCAGGAATGACCAAAAACGCCGTGAACTTCCCAGCGCCAAAATGCCCATCAGAGAGGAAAACAAGTAATAAGGAGTGAGTTCAGCGGCAGATGAGAGGCCGTAGGGGGCCAGAATGGATAATAAAAGGGAAAAAAGCAGCCCCGTCTCAAGGCCAAAAAGCGCCGTGAGCGTGATCCCCAAAGCAGAAACGGGATAGAGATAGGGAAGCACGGTCCGATCAGGAATGGAAAGGCGGGCGCCGAACAGAAAGAGCAGGAACAGGATTGCTACAACCAGCTGTGCAGCGGTCTGATCCAGAAAAGGCAGGGTGTGCCGGAAAGAAAAGTACAGAAGGGTAAAGAGGCTCAGGCCGAAGAGAATCGCCAAAGGGCCGAGATACTGGCTCCATTTTCTGGAGGGAGAGATCAGGCCAAATTTTTCCAGCGCCTCATACTGAGCAGATGTAATCACATCCCCGCTATTGACGATCGTCTCTCCGGCCTTGTAACGCTGCACAATCGGCTGGATTGCCTCGCGCGCTTGTTGGCGGGCAGCTTCCGTAAGCTCCGCGCTATAGAAACTATTCGCAATCACGAAAGGCGCAACCAGAGTGGCAATCAGCTCAGCTTGCTCAGGCGAAAAAGTCAGGCTGACCAGGGCGCCCAAGTTCTGGCGTACCTGGGGTAGTTCCTCCTCGGTGATGCGATTCCGCAGGACGCGCTCCAATACGATCAGTGCTTCCTGCTCCAGGCGTTCCCAAGAAGCATCGGAAAGCCCAATAAGGGCTTCGACGGTCTTCTCTTCCAAATGGATTTGGCCACTTGCCAGAAGCCGAGAGCGCTTCTCTTCAGGGCTGGCCAGGGGATCCTGCCGCACGGCGGAAATGAATTGCAACGTCTCGCGCAAACGTTGAAGTTGGCGCCGTGCTAAATCGGGATCGGGAGGGGTATAGATCGGCGCAATGGCACGCGCCGCAGCCTCGCGCGCTTCGTTCGTGCGCACCTCGCTCACATACTCAAGATCGAACGGCGCTGCCAGCGTTTGCGGAGCAACTTCGCCAACGTTTAGCCCGGATAAGCGTCTCTGGAATGGTAGAAAAAGCGCGACCAGACTCCCTATCACGGTGAGCAGGAAAATCCCCCCACGCAAGATGCGCCTTGCCAGCCCAGGCGAAGAGAAAAGGTGCACACTCGCTCGGTTCACGATTGGCCTAGCAAAGATCGCACGATCTTACTCACCTGATCTCCGCTGGCGCGGCCGATCACGCGCGGCAGAAGGGCTTTCATCACCTTCCCCATATCGGCCAGCGAGGTCGCCCCCACCTCCTGGATCACAGATTGAGCAATTTCATGCAAGGCATCTTCGCTTAATGCCTGGGGCAAGAACACCTGGAGAACCGCAATTTCGGCTTCCAAGGCCTGGATCAGGTCGGGACGATTGGCCTTATGTGCCTCTTCCAGAGACTCCTGGCGGCTCTTGATCTCTTTTTGCAGGATGCTGAGCACGCCACCCTCATCCAATACTACCTGACGGTCAACCTCGGCCTGCTTGATCGCCGCCAGCACCATACGTATGGTGCGCTTGCGCACCTCATCGCCTGTTTTCATTGCCTCTTTCAAGGCATTATTGAGCTGAGTTTTGAGATCCATGGGATTGATTATAACAGAGAGTGTCGGGTAATTTTCCGAGCATCCGACGATTACGCGTATCACCGATCTGACCAGACGGGGCCTGGCAATGCATTTGCTGCGATCGAGTCACGGGGTGGGTGTGTCAGTGGGAAGCGGAGGCAACGGAGAGGGCGTTTGGGTAGGAGTCCAGGTAGGAGATGGAAGTTCCGTAGGAGTCGGGGTGGAGGTAGAAGTTGGGAGAGGGGTCGGGGTAGGCGTGGGGGTCAAAGTTGGAAGGGGGGGTGGCGTAGGGAGATTGATCGTCAATTGCACCCGGCGCTCCGCATAACCCTCTTTGCCTTCCAGGTAGAGACGTAAGGTAAAGTCGTGTTTCTGCAGGAGGCTCAAATCAATGACCGCGATGGTCACAGGTTGAGGTTGAGGAGAATTGCCTTCGGCCAGTTTTTCCCAATTTTTCGGATCATTGCCCAAGCCATATTCCAACCGCCAGGAGCGCATTCCTTCCCCTTCGATCACCGCCTGTACTTCGAGCAGAGGGCTGGTCAGCTCCTGACCATCGCTCAAGCCAACGAACTCCAGGCGCGGGCGCGGATCGGAAGCTCGACATTCTCGCTCTGGGGCAAAGACGAAATCCTTGGGCAGGTCATGCGCTTCCAACCAGGTGCGGCCTTCGGGGGTTTTCAGCCACTTGCGCGCCCAGGGATCATCTACGGCAAGCGCCCACTCCTCGGTGGTAAAGTCCTTGCAGGCCTCGGACGCTTCCAGGCCGGTCCAGGTGTCCAGGTGCACCTTGCGGAGCAAATCCCGGCCACGCGGCAGGGGAAGCTGATCGAAGGCAAAAAATTCACTTCGCTGTTCACGGCACCACGGAGAGGGTTCGGTGCCAGAAAGTGCGCAGATCACACGTTCCACTATTCCTGGAGGGGGCACGAACCCGCGCGGCTTACCTCCGGTGACATAGGGCACCGCCGATCGCATAAACTGCGCCCAGATCGGAGCGGCGCCTGTGATGCCCGAAACACCCTGCATGGGCGTATAGTCGGCATTGCCCACCCAAGCGCCAACGGCCAAATCGGGGGTATAGCCCAGGGTCCAATTATCGCGATAGTCGTTCGTTGTACCGGTCTTGGCGGCGGCCGGGAAGGGCAGGTTCAGCACAGAATTGCGCCCGAACATCGGTGCGCGCGCTTCATTATCCGAGAGAATCGAGGAGATCAAGAAGGCATGTTCCGGACGGATTACCTGTTCCCCTGCGGGCGGCTGATACTCGTAGAGAATGCGCCCCTCGTGATCCGTGATGCGCAGGATCGCTACGGGCGGCACGCGCTTGCCTCCATTGGCAAAGACAGCATATGCCGCCGTCATCTCCAGCAGGCTCACATCTCCACCCCCCAGGGTGAGCGAAAGCCCATAGTCCGGGCGGGTGAGCGAAGTGATCCCCAGCCGCTCGGCCATAGCGATCATGCCATCCTTCTGCGGTGTAGTGGGGTCATCATAAATGCCGACAAACTGGAGCGTCTTGACAGCCGGCACATTGTAGGAATTAGCCAGCGCCAAACGCACCGTCACCGCACCGTGGAATTTGCCATCGTAATTAACCGGCTTATAGGGTGGACGGGGATCGTTGGGATCGCCGGAAGGCGGGAATTCGCTGGGCACATCCCAAATGAGCGTGGCCGGAGTCCACCCTTTCTCGAAAGCGGCGACATAGGTGATCGGCTTGATCGAGGAGCCCGGCTGACGGGTCGGACTGGTGGCCATGTTCACCTGGCCGGAGATAGCCTCATTGTAAAAATCTGCCGAGCCGACCATCGCCAAGATTTCGCCGGTTGAGGGGCGGATGGCGACCAGCGCCCCGTTCGTCACATGCTTATCTGCCAGCGCCTGCACCTGTGCCGTGACGATGCTCTGCGCCACATCCTGGAGCGCCGGATCGAGGGTAGTATAGACCGTGAACCCGGAGCGGTAGATTGTTTGGGGATCATACTGACTTTCCAAGATTTGGCGCACGTAAGTCACCCAATGCGGGTAGCGCATGGTGACGTGAGGAGCACGAAAAGGGGTGCTGCGAATCTCTTTGGCGGCCTGGGCGGCCATCTCGGTTGTGATACATAGCGGCTGAGGGGAGTTGCTCACCCGAATACAGCCCTGCTCCAGGCTGGCACGCACCATGAGCAACAAGACTTCTTGCTGACGGCGGAAAGCCGCTTCTGGATCGGTATACACATCGTACATGGCTGGAGATTGGGGCAGGCCGGCCAAGAATGCCGCCTGCGCCAGGGTGAGGCGATCGGCAGTGGTGCCAAAATAGGTTTCGGCGGCAGCTTCGATGCCGTAGGCCAGGTTGCCATAATAAATCTCGTTCAGATAGAGTTCCAGAATCTCATCTTTGGAATAACGGCGCGTGATCTCGGCTGCCAGAATAATCTCTCGCGCCTTGCGAATGTAAGTACGTTGGGCACGCTCTTCCGGAGAGAGCAACAGTGCCCGTGCCAACTGCTGTGGGATGGTCGAAGCTCCAGAGACAATCTCCCCTTGGGTATAGTTCTGCCACAGGGCGCGCAAGATGGCAAAAATATCGTATCCAGGATGAGTATAGAAACCCTTATCTTCAGTCGCAATCGTAGCAGCCACCAGAAGCGGGGAAATTTTGCTTAAGGGGACATAGGTGCGACGGCCAGCATGGGGGTCTAAAATCTCATAGAGGAGGTTCCCGTTGCGATCCAGGATGCGCGTGGTTTCAAACTGAGAGGAGCGCTGGCGCAAATCTTCCACATCCGGAAGCGTACGGGCAATCGAATAGTATTGATACATGAAGAAAGAGGCCCCAATAATCAGGCCCAACACCAACACGAAAAGAGCGGCGATCAAGAGGTAAACGGCACAGCCAACACCCTGCAAAACGCTCCCTCTCCAAGCCGAGGGCGGTGAAGGAGGAATTGGATGGGTCACAGGCTCATATGCCGCCCGTGTGACGCGTGTCCCCTCCACATCCCTTTCCGGCACATAGCGCGGCCGCGGCAGGTTGTATTCATCCAGCCAAATATCCGGCGATTGCGCCTCCGCAGGTGGCTCGGCCTGTGTTTCCTCCTCCGAAGCCAAAATGCGCCGCTTCTCCTCGTCTGAGAGCATCAGGACGTTTCTCCTTTAGGTTGGGATTGTACCAACACCGTCCAGCGACCGCGCATCACCACTTCTTGGTGCTGGTTGACCACCTCCACAGCAATCACCACCATCCCCCCACCGATGCGCGGCATGGCTTTCGTCTCCGCAACTTCCATCTCGACGTGGATCGTATCTCCGATCAGGACCGGTTTGACAAACTTCCACTCATTGATCTCACGAAAAGCCAGCACCGTTCCTTCCAGCACCCCGGTGCGCATGGCCAGGCCTGAAGCAATGGCCAGACCGAGCAATCCATGAGCAATCCGCGCCCCAAAAGGCGTATTACGGCTGAATTCAGCATCCGTGTGAATCTGGTTGTAATCGCCGGAGAGTCCGGCAAAGGTCACCACATCGCTTTCTGTGACCGTGCGCCCTACTGTCAGGATACGCTGCCCGACCTCGAATTCTTCAAAATACATGCCACGGCGGATAAGTTGGGACATCATGCCTCCAGGAAAGTGGGATAATCCGTCTGGTTGAAAGCCATGAGCAGAGGATCAGAGGAATTTTACCAGTAGAAGTAAGAAAGAGAAAATGAGCACCAGCGCGGCGCCGAAGCACACGTGCCAAATCCCTATCTCGTCCCCCACCCTGACAAAGGCGCCAAACGGACTTATCATGGCTGACACGAGCCGGTACTTGGGTGCCGCGAACCAGGCAAAGGCCATCCCCCCAACCAATCCCCCCAAATGTCCCCAATTGTCAATCTCCGGTGCGAGACCCAGGAAAAGGTTGACCGCCACGATGAAGATGATATTCCCGATGGCCTGGCGTGCCTGTTCCCCTAGCAATTGCCGATTGCGATAGAGGAACACCCCCTCGGCGATCACCAGCCCAAAGATAGCCGTGGAAGCGCCGATCGAATAGCCATCGGAAAAAAGAAAGGAGAAGACGTTTCCGCTTAAACCGGCCAGCAGGTAGAGCAGGAGAAAACGCCAATGCCCCATGAGCGGCTCCAAAACAATACCGAAAGAGAGCAGGGCGTACATATTGAAGCCAATATGCAGGATCGAGCCGTGGAGTAGCAAGGGGGTGAGCAGTCGCCAGAATTGGCCGGCCAAGATGGCCGAGTTGATGCGCGCTCCAAAATATTCCAGCCAATCCAAGCCAAGGGGCGCATATCCGAAGAAAATGGGGCTGATCTGCTGGAGCACGTAGAAGAAGATGGTGATGCCGAGCAGCAGATAGGTCACCGTTGGAATGCGGGCGCGCAGGGGCAACTCAAAGCGTTGAGGCGGCAACTTGGCAAAGGCAGTTTCATTGGGTGAATTATCGTTCACAGCGAAATCCTCCGATGGCGCACACGATGGTGCTCAGCTTGAATAATCGCACAAACAACATCCACCGCTTCATCCAGGCGATTCTCATAATTGACCACTACGTAGTCAAACGCTTCCACCCGTTGGAGTTCTTTGCGAGCCGTAGCAATGCGGAGCGCCAGCTCGTCCGCGCTTTCCGTCTTGCGGCGTTGCAAGCGCCGAACCAGTTCTTCCTCGCTTTCTACGGTGACGAAGATTAACACCGCTTCGGGCACCAGCTTGCGGATTGTCTCGGCACCCTGGACGTCAATGCGCATGATCACATCCTTGCCACTTGCCAGCGCCTCGCGCACCTGTTGCTTGGGAATGCCTTTATAGTCCCCATAGACGATGGCATATTCGAGCAGTTCGTTTTGTTCGATCATGCGCGCGAATTCTTCTTTGCTGACGAAAAAGTAATCCTTGCCATGCACCTC
Organism: Anaerolineales bacterium; assembly: GCA_046292855.1. Lineage (GTDB taxonomy): Bacteria > Chloroflexota > Anaerolineae > Anaerolineales > Villigracilaceae > 630D-37. The sequence continues at coordinate 4,014 of JBKBPX010000043.1, read as the reverse complement.
ATTTGGGCGCGGTGGGCGCGTGGTGGCCGTGACCACAAAGTGGAAAGGCATGTTCCGTTCCTTCATGCGCGCAAGCAGGGTATCCTTGCCTGCGCCGGAAGGCCCAGAGATGACAACGAGAAGAGGAGAGGGGTGGTGGAGGTTAAAGTCGGGAGATGGCATGGGAGGATAGACGGTGGACGGTGGATGGTGGACGGTGGATGGTGGACGGTGGATGGTGGACGATGGACGGTGGAGATGGATCAGAGTACGAACGGTTTTTGTGCTCGTGAAGTTCCCACATAGGGTATGCACTCAAAAGTTGTCAGTAGTTCGTACGTGTGGACATTGCACGGCGACTACCTGGCTACCCTTCTTCATGGGTAGCGCTTCGTCCATTTTTGGTTTTGTGTAGCCGGCTTTAGGCAGCGACACACCTGGGAGCGCATCCGTCTCGGATGCTGAGACCTGGGAGCGCATTCGTCTCGGATGCTGTTACCTTGCTACCACCCCAAGCGTTGTTGGCGGACGGGACGTCCGCATTCCCAGGATTCTCGCTTCTTGGCGGACGGGACGTCTGCGTTCCCAGCATTCTCACTTCTGGGCGCTTAGGCGGTTCTTTGGCAGTCCGCATAAAGTTCAATAACGCCAAAATATAAATGGACAGAGCACTACCCTGCCTGTTTGTTGTTAGGCGGTAAATCTCGCGGTTTTGCAAATGAGACGGCAAGTGCCATAATTGTAGCAGAAAAATGGCATCTGCCATCTATGGCATGTTATCGAGCTGTGTGGAGAAGAAACTATAGGGGGGCGGCGGAAGATGAGTGTTGCAATCGGTTTTGAAAGACGCTTATGGAGATTGGACACAAGATAATAGGCAAGTCAAACAGTGCATGTCCGCACAAAAGTTGAGCAATGCATACCGCCGACAACTCTTGGGCGCACACGTCTATGCTCCTGGCGCTTTCTGCGGTGAGTTTTTGCAGTAGACTTACGGTTTTTCCACATCCTTCCATCCACCTTCTCCAACAACAAGCCAATAGCAGTTTTCGGGGTCTACAGCCTCACGGCCAATCGCAGCTCGTGACGCAGGAAAGGTAGGGAAAAGAGAAGGCCGAAAAAAGCCCCGGAAAAGGCTTGGAAGAGGGGCAGGATGGGAAGGTGAAAGGCCAACCAGGCCACACCGCCCCCCACCACCGCTGCCAACACTCCACGCCAAAAAGCGGATTGCAATGGAGAGGCCAAAGAGACGGCAGGCTGAGCCGGGGCGGGCAGATGCTTGCGCAGCCAAAATAGCAAGAAGAGAGCCTCGAAGGTTAAGGTGAATTCGGCCAAAGCGAGAAGGGGGGCACCAAACGCAATAAAGAAGCGCAGGATGATCACCCCAGCAATCAGATACATCCCCAGGCGCAGAAGCACGCCATAAAGCGGCATCCACGGCTCCTTACGGGCATAAAAGGCACGTGCTAGCACCTCCTGCAGCGCGTAACCGCAGAGCGTGAACAGGTAAGCGCGGGTAGTCCAGATCAAGAGCGAAGTGCCCTCGGCGTCAAAGCCAAAGGCAAAGCGAAGCACCGGCGGCAGGATCACGCTCAGGATGGCCGTTGCAGGGATTGTCACTGCAATTAAAATTGCCAGCGCCTGGTCCATTATCCGCCGAAAGTCATCCCAAGAACGACGCGCCGCACATTCGGAAAGGGTGGGCAAAAGCGCCGTGCCCAGAGCCGTGCCTAAAAGCGTCTCCGGCACCTGCATGATCATCCAGCCGTAGGTAAGCGCGGAGATCGCCCCGACTTGTGGGAAACGCGACGCCAGATTATCGCGCGCGAGGAACATCAGCTGGATCAAGAACATGGTCAAAAGCCGCGGGACAAAGATACGGAGCGCTTCGAGCAGCGCCGGATCGGGGCGGAGGGAGGGCGTCCAGCGGAAGCGGTAACGGAAGAGCGCCGGCAGCTGCACCCCCAGGTGGAGCACCGCCCCCAGGATCACACCATAGACCAATCCATGCACACCAAAGCGCTTTGCCAGGAAGAGGGCACCGAAAATCTGACCAAGATTATAGAGGCTGGGGGCCAGGGCCGGGGTCAGGAAATGTTGATGAGCTTGGAGCGCAGCCATGACCAGACCGCTCAGAGAGAAAATAAGCGTGGCGATCAAGTTCAGGCGCATCAGGCTGACAACCAGACGCTGTTGCTCAGGGCCAAAGCCAGGGGCGATGCCAATCTCTGAGCGCACGATCTGCGGGGCAAAAAGGGCAATGAGTACCGCCAGCGTCGCCGTGACGGTAAAAGCCAGGTTGGCCACCCGTGAGAAGAGGTCCCAGGTCGCTGCCTGCCCTTGCAAGGTAAGCTTCTCGCTCAGCAAGGGGATAAAGGCCATGGCCAGCGCTCCACCCGAGATCAACGCAAAGAGCAGGTCCGGCAGATTGTTGGCAACGTTGAAGGCATCAAGTTCAAAGGAGAGACCAAAGGTGCGCGCAATCAGGATAGAGCGCAGGAAGGCCAGCACCTTATCCAGGGCGAAAAAGAAGCCCAGCAGGAGGGATGTGCGGGTGAGGAAGGAAAGGCGTGAGAAGAAGTTCCATCGCATGAGGGACGATAGTTTTTCCGGCCACCCTGAGAGCTTTGGCAGCCGAATGCTCCTGCAGCTACTACAGCGTGGCTCGCACAGCGCCGCCATCAAACATCAGCGCGTGACCATGAATGAAGGAGGCCGCCGGCGAAGCCAGCCAGACAACAGTACGTGCATACTCTTCGACTGTGCCCATGCGTCCGAGTGGCACTTCTACCGCAACACGTGCCATCTCCTGTTCGAGACTCGTCCCATTGCGCTTGGCACGGTCGGCCATCAACTGTTCCACGCGCTCGGTCATTGTCCAGGTCGGATTAATGGTATTGATGCGAATTCCCTTAGGGCCGAATTCGTTTGCCAATGATTTCATCAAGCCGATGACGGCCATGCGGATTGAGTTGGAAAGGATCAAATTGTCAATCGGCTGCTTGACCGAGTAAGACTGGTTGGCAACGATGCTTCCTCCGCCCTGGCGAAGCATCTGCGGGATAACCGCATAACATAGCCGCACTGTGCTCATCAGAACCAATTGGATGGCCTCTTCCCAGTCCATTGGGGTAAGGTTGAGGAAATTGCCCGGCTTTGGGCCGCCAGAATTGGCGAAGAGGATGTCAATGCGCCCAAACTCGCGCAGGGTCGCCTCGACCAATGCTTCGATATCCTCGGCGCGGGTGAGATCGGCACGCACAGCCAGGACCTGAGCACCGGTCTCTGCCCGGATCGCCTCTGCCGCCTTATCCAGGGCATCGCTGCGGGAACACATCACCACTTGTGCCCCTTCACGGGCAAACTCGCGCGCCGCTGCGCGCCCCAGGCCCTTCGACGCAGCAGTAACCAGAGCAACTTTATCTTTGAGACCGAGATCCATAAAATACCTCCAAGGGATTCGTTGAGCAATGGCTATTCAGGCATGGAAGGAGCGTCTTTGCGACAGAGCAACTGCCTTATAGCAACGAGACTAGTTGAAGCAGGAAATTGCCTGTCCCTCGGAAGGGGAGTCTTCTCTCCCCGGCTTTGCCAAAGTGAATGCCGCTCACAATCATGAGTCCACTGCAAAAACTCACCGCAGCGAATGCTGAGCGCAGAGATCTTCATCAACGACCCTCTACATAGCGGCACTCTCGGCGGTCAAACGACCTTTTTGCAGTAGAGTCAATCATTTTTTACGTTTGAACAGTTTCCATTCCTTTGTGTCTTAGGCCTTAGCACAAGGACCTGGTCTTTTCTGTATTGCACTCATTCAAAAGTCACCCTTTTTTTGTTTTTAGACACTCCCAAAGAGGGTGATTGATTGCATGCAGAGCAAACAAGATTCTGCAAGATGTAGTGGCTTATTCTGACGCTTCAGGATGCCCCTCGCGAGCGGCAAACGCGGCCAGGAAACCCTGCGGCGCCAGCACTTCCCCTTCCCCCTTGAGAACCCCAATCCCAAATCCCTTCGCCGCCTCCTGCGCTGGACCA
>JBKBPX010000042.1:0-18108 GCA_046292855.1 Anaerolineales bacterium | reverse complement strand
CCACCTTTGCCGCTTCGTCCTCGACCTTGAGATACAGGGCGCGGTACTGTGTCAGCGTCTTTTGGAAGGCAGGGAGCGCGACGCCATCAGCGGTCAGGTCGTCCGCCCAGCGGGTCAGCACATCCAGCGCGGATTTGTGCTCGTCGCCCGATGCGAGTGCGACGGGGACATGCACACTCTTGGCGTGCAAACGGAACATCCGCAGGAGCGATGACTTGCCCACGCCGCCGACGCCATGAATGACCAGCATCCGTTTGGGCAGCGTCGGCGCGGCGAGCCACTGCTTGAACATCTCGCGCGGATGCTCAACATCGGTAAAGTAGGATTGGAGTTCTTGGTCAAATTCAGTTGACATAACCGTTCTTTCGTGGATGGAAGCAGGCAGGGCAACTACCTGCTTCCATGCCTTTTTACTGGCCTATTTGGTCACGTAATATAGGTCAATGAAATAGACCGGGTTGTAGATCACGCCCTGGACGGTTGGTCCAACGGCAATTTGCACCTTCGGCTGGATCAGGCCGACGAAGGGAGCATCGTCCAGGATGATGCGCTGGAACTGGAGATACAAGTCAGCGCGCTTGGCCGGATCGGTGATCAAGGCGGCGTCGGTGGCCAGTTTGCCGGCCTCCGGGTTGTTATAGTGCACACGCTTTGCCGCCGCGGCTCCCGGCACACCAAAGGCAGGTGCCCAGCCGTGCGGGTCGAGGAAGTCCGGCGTCCAATCGGCGATGGTGATGGCCAGTTCGCCGCCGCGGTAGGCGCTGCGCCATTGCGTGGTCTCGCGCGGTTCGAGTTCGAGGGTGATGCCGATTTCGGCCAGATCCGCCTGAAGTTTGACAGCCAGCGTCTCGGCTAGGATGGCGTTCACCAGTTTGTAATCGGCCGGATAAACCATCTTGACGGTGAAGCCATTCTCATAGCCGGCCTCTTTCATGAGACTTCGCGCCTTTTCTAGGTCACGCTTGGGTGCCAGCGAGGCATCGGTGCCGAGCAGACCGAGGGGGATGATGGTGGGCAGTTGGACGGCGTTGCCGCGCATCAGGTCGTTGATGATGCCATCGTAGTCAATCGCCGCCTGAATCGCCTGGCGCACGCGCGGATCGGCCAGTTCCTTCGAGACCTCGGCGCTGGTGGTCATCGCCAAGTAGGCCATATCCAGCGTGACGCCTTCAATGACCTGCCCTCGGCCTGAATCCTTGAAGTGCTTGATGAGGTCCACATCCAGGCCGCGCGCGATGTCGATATCGCCGGCCTCGATGGCCTGTAAGCGTGCCGCATCATCGGGGAACTCCTGAATGACAATGCGCTCAAATTGGGCAGGAGCACGCCAGTAATTCTCATTGCGCACCAGGGTGACCGATTCACCGCGCTTCCACTCCTTGAGGATATAGGGCCCGCTGCCGGCCGAATTTTGATCCAGCCAATCGGTAGCCTTATCGCTCTGATCGGCATCCGCTGCGTCGGTGCCGCCATGTTCCTTCACGGCTTTGGAATCCACCACGGCAAAATTGGGTGAGACCAGGATGGCCAAGAAGGCCGCGTTCGGTTCTTTGAGTTCAAATTGCACCGTGTAGTCATCCAGGGCCTTTACCGAGGCGACGTGGTCGCTGAACAACCAGGCCGGGTTGTCCTTCAGGTTGCCCAGGCGCTGATAGGAAAAAACCACATCGGCGGCGGTCATCTCGTTGCCGGTGTGGAACTTCACGCCTTTGCGCAGGTGAAAGGTGTAGGTCTTTCCATCCTCGGAAATTTCCCAGGATTCGGCCAGGAGCGGCTCTATCTTGGTAATGTTCGCACCTTTGTCGCCTAGCGTGACCAGCGTCTCGTAGGCGGCGCGCATGATCATGGGCGGGGCAATTTCATACTGACGATGCGGGTCGAGGGTGCGGATATCGGCTTTGGGGATGCCGATCACCAGCACTCCGCCGGCTGCGGAGGGCGGCTGGGTGGCCAGCGCTTGGGTGGCGGGAGGCTGCGTGGCCGGCGGCTGCGGAGGTGCCTCCGTCGGGGTTGGCTTCGGCGCGCAGGCGCTCAGGATAAAGAGCGCTGTCAGAAGTAAGGCCAGCAATTTCCTAAACATCTTCTTCCTCCTTAGCTTTTGAGATAGAAAGTGAAAAGGGAAAAGCGGGAAAGTTCGAACGATCGCATTCCGAGCAACCACCTCCTTTACACACAGAATTTGCGGATATACATTCAAGAGTCGCCGCCGGTATAGCTTTGCATCGTTTCACAATCCTTGAAAGAGCCACTTGCGCCCGGCAGGGAATGTGACTCTGAACGCGCGAACGCCTAGCCTAGCAGTTAGAACCCAGGCTGCACCCACAAGAACGCGGCAGGGGACTTGAAGTTCATTCTTTCTTCTCTACTAGCAAGTTCAGTTGCCGATTGATCTCGCCTAGTTGCTGAATAATTTCCTGGCGCTCCCTGGGCGCCTTCTGAACCACGAATGGTCAAATTCACCTCACTCCTCCTGGAAAATCTTCTCGATCTGCTCCATCACGTCAGGGGTAAGCTTTTCTGCTACCTCCAGTGCCTGCATGTTCTCATGGACCTGCTCCACGCGGCTGGCTCCGGTGATCACTGTGCTGATGTTCGGATTCTTCAGGCACCAAGCGATAGCCAGTTGAGAGAGAGTGCCTCCCAAATCAGCGGCGATGGGTTGAAGGGCGCGTACTTTCTCCAAACGCTTCGGATCGGTCAACCGATCCCGCAGCCATTCATAACCCGGCAGGGAGGCCCGGCTTCCTTCCGGAATCCCTTCTAAATATTTTCCGCTCAGCAAGCCAGAGGCCAGAGGGCTCCAGGTCGTCGCACCGTAGCCATAATCTTGGAACAGGCGGGCATACTCCTTTTCCACGCGTTGGCGCTCAAACAGATTGTATTGCGGCTGCTCAGTGATCGGCTTGTGCAGATGGTGGCGTTCTGCAATCTCGATTGCCGCAACGATCTCCGCCGCTGACCACTCTGAAGTGCCCCAATAGAGCGCCTTTCCCCATTCAATGATATTGTGCATGGCCCAAACGGTCTCTTCGATGGGAGTTGTAGGGTCCGGACGATGGCAAAAGATGACGTCCACATACTCCAACCCCAGGCGCTGCAGCGAGCCGTTGATGCCCTCGATCAGGCGCTTGCGGTTGAGGGTGTTCTTTTCGTTCACATTGTCATAAAGCCCCCAATAGAACTTGGTGGAGACCAGGTAACTGCCCCGGCGCCATCCTAGGCGCTTCAGCGCCGCTCCCATAATCTCTTCCGAACGACCAGCGGCATAGACCTCGGCGTTATCGAAAAAGTTCACGCCATAGTCATAGGCGGCGGCCATGATTTCCACAGCTTGGTCCACATCCGCCTGATTCCCAAACGTAACCCACGAACCAAGCGAAAGTTCGCTCACGCGAATGCCTGCACGTCCCAGGTGACGATAGTTCATTGCAACCTCCTTACCACGATGGTGCTTCGATATAGTGTAGTTTTTCGGGGTGTTCGTGCACGATAACGGCCATGTTATCATAGAATTCCTGGGCGGTTGCATAATGCACTTTGGCTGCGCCGACCTGGATTTCTTTGATCACGCCCTTTTCGAGCAGCTCGTTCATCCCCGGCACGATGTATGTCTTGACGCGTTCATGCTTGCGCACGAACATCGTATAGGTGCGAATGCGCGGGACCCGGTCGTAGCCGACATAGATACCGGAAAACTCTTTGATGCGGCGGTAATCGCAGCCCACATTGTACTCGATGTAATGATGCATAGAGAACGTGCTGTTGAAATCCAGACCGATGCTCAGGATGGTGCCGTTCGTTTTGTGGAAGAGGGCGAAGACCGAATTAGGGCCATAGGCCTCAATATCATCACAGGCGGCGAATTCCTCTTTGCGCTTCCCCAGCACAGCAAAGGAATAAATCGGGTGAGGCGTGCGGATGGAATCCGGGCGCAAGCGCGCCAATTCCGTGATGATGCCCATTTTCGAGGGGGTTTCCAAAATGTCGAAATAGTGGAATTCGGTCCAGGATTGGAAATTGAAGGTGGGGAAAAGCACTGTCCCTTCCGCACCAACCAGGTCGAGCAGGGCATCAATCACCGTCTCGGCGCCACCTTCCACGCCGCCGAGAGACTTATACGAAGTATGCACCATGATGGTTGCGCCTGGTTGAATGCCGCTTTGACGAAAGCCAGCCACAAGGTCACTACGGCTGAGCATCGGGGCCTCCTTGCTGCGAGGCTGGTGAAGCGGGGGTATTCGTTGTTGGTGTCGAAGGCGAAGATGGCGTTACGCTCTTCGCTTTTTGCTCTTCCAGGGCTTTTTCCAGATCGCTAACTTTCCGCCGCAAGCTCCCTACCGTCCAGGCACGGCGCAAGGTGCCTGGCAACATCACTAAGATGCCGATCAGAATGCCAACCCCAACCGAAACCAGGATCAGGAGCGCCAATGGCCATTCACCTTTGTAAGTGAGGAATGAGACCGTCACCACCATGGGATTCTGTAAGGCAAAAATCACTGCCAGAATGGCAAAAGCCAGAGCCAGAACAAGGGCGAGAATCATTCGGCACCTCCCGACGAAATATAGTTTTGGGCGTTGATACAACCGACTTCACTGCAAAAAGTTGTTTCACCACCGAGCAGTAGAATGCGCTCTCAATGCTCAACGAACTTTTGCAATAGACTCATGACTGCACCGATAAATTGCTCGTGGAGTTATTTATTCACATATTGTAATGCATCTTGATAAGCCTGGATGAGCTTTTGAAAATTCTTTCTCCAATCGGCACGCGCCTCAGCCACCTGACGTCCAGCCTGGCCGATTTGTGGGAGACGAAAAGGTTCTGCCAGCACACGCAGGAGCACCTCAGACAATGCCTTATCTTCCCCATCTGGGAAAAGCCAGCCGTTGACTCCCTCTTCTACCCACTCTCGATTAGCGGGAATATCCGAAACCACCACAGGCAAGCCACAGGCCAACGCCTCCATCAATGAAACCGATGAACCGTCTACATGGGAAGGGGAAATGAACAAATGGGCACGATGATACCATGGGGGCAAATCGGCGTTTGAAATGCGACCCGGCATATAGACGCGCTCCCACACTCCACCCTCTTGCAATAGATGATGGATGAGCGGCGCCTGGGAGCCATTCCCAAGCAGAAACAAAGAAACATCATCGCGTTCACGCGCCAGGCGAATAAAGGCCCGCACCAGCACATCTACGCCGTAGCGCGCCTCCCAGCTACGGTTACAAAGCAGATGATAGTGATCGGTCGGAAAACGCGCTCGGGATGGAGGAGCAAAATGCTGGAGGTCAACACCCCAGGGGAAAACTTGAGTCCGTTCCGCTGGCATTCCATAGGCAATTGCCTTGCGACGGGTCACTTCCGCATCACTGACGAAGAAGGTGGAACGGCGTAGGGTATAACGGGTCGTCCAACGCCACCAGGCATTTCGTTCTGCATCCTCCATCAGGTCAAAGCCCCAGGACATGGTCAGGAGCGGAGAAACGCCAGCCATCGCAGCGATGAAGGCACAGGTCTGTATTGGGCCGGCGTGCACCAAGTCCGGCTTGATCCGTTGCCAGAGATGGCGAAAGGCACTCACCTTACGGGGCAGATCGCGCCAATGGAAGTGTTCCGTCTCCCCTTCCCAACGCACTTGCTCCACTTCAGGGGGCAAAAGGCGGTCTTCGAGCGCCCGTGTCTGCAGACGAGCGTAGAAAACCTCATATCCCGCAGCGGCCAAAGAGGTAAGAAAGCGATAATCGTGCGGGGTATAGTCCAGAGAAAAGTACAAGATGCGCATGATCGCTGATGAGACTATGCGCCTAGATCCGTCCAGCGCAGCTCCTTGCCGGCCGGAATATCGTGCAAGGCGCGCGTGCCGATCACGGCCTCGATTTCAGGAGGCTTGATGGCGCCAGGGGTGGCCGGACGGAGCACGTCAATCATCTCGCGCGTGAGCACCTCGCCGGCCTTAATGTCGCGTGCTGCGCGCAGACAGCGTCGTTGGATGATAACCGTCTCCTGCTCATTGGCGGCAACGAATTTATCCGGCGAACCCATAGCGCGCTCGGCAATGCGCACCTCTTCCACCATCCGCGCCCAATTTTCCGGATTGAGTGCGAACTTGTGGTCGGGGCCTTCACGGTTGTTGTCATCGGTAAAGTGACGCTCGATCACGCGTGCCCCCAACGTCACCGCTGCGACAATCGGCGCCGGGCTTTGGGTGTGATCCGAGAGTCCCAGGATGACATTGGGGAACATGGTAGCATAGGTGCGCAGCACATTCAGGTGCAGGTGGTCGTAATTCTCCGGGCTGGCCGTGTAGTTCGTATTGCATTGCATGAGCACCAGCTGCGGATTATGCTTGAGAATGGCATGGACGGCGCGCTGCACATCGGCAATGGTGGCGGCCCCAGTCGCCAGGATGACCGCTTTGCCTTTCTTCGCCATGCGCTCCAGCGCCTCGAGCCAGTCAATATCGCCAGAGCCGATTTTGTAGGCCGGCACATACGGCTCGACATAGTCAATGGCCTCAAAATCATAAGGCGAAGTGAAGTAGTGGATGCCGACTTTGTCGCATTCCTCTTTCAGGATCGGCGTCCAATCGAAGGGAATCGAAGCCTCCTGATAGACCTGGAACACCGACTTCTTCCAGGCCGCCTGATGGGAAACCTGGCGACCAAGCGAGCGGAAGCCGTAATCTGAGACGATTTTCGGGGCGCGGAAGTTTTGGAACTTGGCCGCATCGGCGCCGGCTTCCTTTGCCAGACGAATGAGCATCTTCGCGCGCTCTAGCGAGCCATCGTGGTTCGCAGCAATATCTGCAATGAAGTAGGTGGGATGGTTGAGGCCGATCAGACGATCACCTATTTTGATTTCCATGGTTCCTCCAGATAGTTAGTGAGTTAGGGTATTAGTGTCCATTTTTCGTTTTGTGTAGCTGGCTTTAGGCAGCTACACCACCTGGGAGCGCATCCGTCTCGGATGCCGATACCCTGCTACCAACCCAAGCGTTGCTGGCGGACGGGACGCCCGCGTTCCCAGGATTCTCACTTCCGGGCGCTTAGGCGGTTCTTTGGCAGTCCACATAAAGTTCAATAACGCCAAAAGATAAACCGGCAGAGCATTAGTTGTTGGTGAGGGGTTGTGACTAACTACGCTTCCCGTTCACGCTCCACCGTCCACTGTGGATAACTGCGCAATTTCTGTGGATAACCTTCCAAGAATTGTGTATAAAACTGTTGCAAGCCGGTGGGGAATTCCGGCAAAGGATGGCCCAAGGCCTCAGTAACCTTTTGGGTAGAGAGCCAAAGATGGGTCGCACGCCGCGCCGCCAGGGGAGCATCGGCAATGGAACACGGACGAATCAAGTTTTCATCCAAGCCAAAGGTCCGAGCAATGGCGACCCCGAACGCATATTTGCTCATCGGCTGCGTCCCCAGGACGTGGTAAAGACCAGAAAGTCCCCTCTCCAGCATCTCCAGCAGGAGTTGTGCCAGATCAGTGACCAGGATGGGACAAAAGATGACATCGGTAAAGCCATTCACCGCCTTTCCGGCACTTAGATTGGAAAAGAAAAACTCGGCCAGGCTGCGTTTTCCGCTGGGGCTCCAACCGTAAAAATTCGTGCGTACAACCAACGCCTGGGGATGCGCCTCCAAAACGGCTTCCTCAGCTTCCCGTTTCGTGCGCGCATAGGTATTGAGCGGATTGGGTGAATCTTCTTCGGTATAAGGGGTGGTTTTGCGCCCATCGAAAACCGAATCGGTCGAAATGTGAATCAGCGGAATGCGCGCCCGGGCACACTGACGCGCCAATTCGCTCGGAAAAAGCGCATTGAGGCGATAAGCGCGCTCCGGCTCGGCTTCACATTGATCCGGGTAGGCCAGGGCCGCGCCATTTATCACGGCATCCGGGCGAAAATCGGCCACCAGACGGAGCGCGGCATCTTCGGCCTCGAGGTCCGATGAGTGGCTTTCAAAAGCTACGCCTTGCAGCGGCGTGCGCGCCACGCCGATCACCGTGAAGCGCTCCTGTGCCTGTAAGGCCAGGTTCAGCCCGAAAAGACCGCTCACGCCCGTGACCAGCAGGCGCATCATCCCTCCAAACGGCCGCTCCGGAAAGCCTCTTCAAAGGGAGCGATATAGCGACGAATCTCTTCGACGGTCAACCACCAATCGTTCGTGTTCGAAGCGTAACGGAAACCATCCGGTAAAGGTTGCCCGCGTTTCTGCCATTGATAGCCAAACCAGAACGCCTCGGCCGGCTGCACGATGAACATTTTCTCCAATTCCACCGTGTGGCGTGCCTCATCTTCAGAAATCAGCACCTCGTGAATCTTTTCGCCGGGGCGGATGCCGATGATTTCGATCTTCGCCTCCGGCGCAATAGCGCGCGCCAGGTCCACCACGCGCATGCTCGGAATTTTAGGGACGAAGACTTCGCCTCCCTCCATTTGCTCAATGCAGGAGATGACAAAACGCACGCCCTGTTCCAGCGAAATCCAGAAGCGCGTCATGCGCTCATCGGTGATGGTGATCTTTCCGTTGGCACGCTGCCGCAGGAAAACAGGGACGACCGAACCGCGCGAGCCGACCACATTCCCATAGCGCACACAGGAGAAGCGAGTCCGTGTGCCGGCCGCATAGGCATTGGATTGGATGACGAGCTTTTCGGCGGCCAGTTTTGTTGCCCCATAGAGATTCACCGGATTGACGGCCTTATCCGTGCTGAGCGCTATCACTTTCTCGACCCCGGCATCCAGCGCCGCCTCAACCACGTTGCCGGTGCCGAGGATGTTCGTCTTGATGGCCTCCATTGGGTTGTATTCACAGGCCGGCACCTGCTTGAGCGCTGCAGCGTGGACGACAATGTCTACCCCGTGCAGCGCACGCCGCAGGCGGTCCCGATCACGCACATCCCCGATGAAATAACGCAAGGACGGATGGTCAAATCCGCTCATGCGCATCTCGTGCTGCTTGAGTTCATCGCGGCTGTAAATGATGATCTTACGTGGATGATATTCGCGCAGCATGATCTCGGTAAATTTCTTACCGAACGAACCGGTACCTCCGGTAATCAGCACGACCTTTTCGTCCCAGTTCATGATAATCCTCTTTGTGGTTAGCTGTTGGTTGTTATTTCCAGATCAAGATAATGGGGTATTGGCCATGTTCGCCAAAGAAGCGCGGAAAGTGCTCTTCCAACCAGTAGATCAGGCGCAGCCAGAAACGGCCTCCCCATTCCGGGCGGATAAACCAGCGCGAAAGTGACGGGCCAACGCTTCGCCAGGGATAAATGGCAAAGGGGATGCCAATCTCCTGTAGCTCATGTTTGAGCCAGCGCGGCGTCATCTTGGCGACAAAAGTGCCCTGGGGAGACCCTCGCTTGGGTTGCTTGGAAGAAAGGCCACGGAGACGGCGCATCAGCGTAATGATCGGCATGGTCAGGCGAGTAAAAAGCGGGTTATCCCAGCCATTCACAACCACGCCGCGCTGTCCTTTCTTCAGCACCCGATGGAGTTCCAGATAGGCATGACGATGCTCTTCCAGCGGCAAATGATGGATCGCATGCAGAGAGATCAACCCATCGAAGGTGCCTTCGGCAAAAGGAAGATTGGCAATATCGGCCACAACATAGAGCCCTTTTGCACCAAGACGCTTGCGCGCCTCCCGCAGCGCCGTGATCGAGAGATCGGCGCATACACGATAGCGGTAACCTTCAGAATAGGTGAGATACTCCGGCCACTGCACCGGTCCGGAACCGGCATCCAGAAAATACTTCCCTGACGGGGAAAGATAACGCTTTACGCGCAGGTGACACTTGTGAATATATTCCTGGGAGACCGGGCGCAAATCTTCATAACGGGCATTTTGATAGAGTCCCTCACTGATTTGCGACCAACCAATACGGTTATAGAATTCGCGAACCTGTTCTTTGGTGTTCATGTTGCCCGTTAGTTGTTGAGAATGGGTTGTTGGCCGACCAGTCGTGCAAACGTGTCCTCAAACAAGGCTCGGCCCTCCTGACCGAGTACCCGTTCCAATGGCCAAATTTTGAGATCTTCCCAAAAATGGAGCAGGCGCCAGGGAAACGGCTTGGGGTAATCAAAAAAGAAGTGATAGGCATAGGTCCAGGCCGATGCCCGTTGCGCCTCATTCAGCCGAAAGTCCATTGGAGAAGCGAGGATGCGATCCAAAAGTGCGAAATACTCCTCCCAGGAATTTGGATCAAACGTGAAGCCACGCCCACGATAGTGTGTCTTCCCACAGACGATTACCGGGACTCCGTTCATCGCCGCTTCCAGCCCAACCGTCGTAGTATAGGTCAAGGCGAGATCGGCGATTTCCAGCAAATCATACGTATTGACCGGGTCGGTTGCTTGGACTAGGTGAATATGTTCCGGCAGATCGGGGATCGCTTCGTGCACCACTGCCGCCATAGACTTTGCCTGAGGGACAAGCTTCTCTCCAGGATGAACACGGATTACCAGCTGAACCTGCGGCTTCTCGGCGAAATAACGCACGGTACGACGCAGCCATTCGCTCATCGAGGGGGCGAATAGATCGCGTCCCAGGGTCAAGCTATCGCCGAGCACATTGGCCGCTAGCACCACCAGCGGGCGGGCATCCAGTCCCAATTGCCGGCGGATGACCTCCCCTCCCTGGGCCGAGACATATTGCCACAGGCGTTGGGATTTTCCCCAAACGCGCGCGCCGCGCCGCGCGTTCTCCAAGTCGGCCAGGCGCTGATACATCTCTTCGGTCAGCGGTTGCTCACGCCAAAGCGGCCAGAAGGGATCGGTATCCTGCTGCATGATGGGCGAGTTATATGCCAGCCAGATTTGCTCACGCTGATCGTTGAACTCAAACGTGATGGTAGGCACACCAGCGAATTGAGCGGCGCGGAAAACGGCGCCCATTTCGAGGATCAGGCCATTGGGTATCAACACTACCTGTGGACATTGACGTTCGATCCAGCCTAAGGCTGCGCGCGCGGCCAGAGTGTTGCGTTCCAGCCGCAGGTCAAAAAGAGCGCGCCGCTCAGGGCTATCCGGCAGGATTTCATCCTGCATGAGCGTATACTGCATATCCCAGTAAGTCACTGCCTCTATGGCTTCTTGAAGCCTGGCAGGCAAGGCAGGCAGGTAATTCAGATCAGGTAAGGGTTGATGAGCCACTAGTGGTTCCAAAGCGGCCAAGATCTGGCGAGTGTGGAGCAGGCGCTGACGCTGGGTAAATTTATCCACGCGCTGATGCCATTCGGCATAGGGTAAAGTCATAAGCGTGACGCGATGTCCCAGCGCCGCCAACACCAGGCTGACAAAAGCCGAGTATTCTATCCAGTAGTGAAGGGTAGCAAAAAAGAGCACCTTTCTGCCCGGCCGCGCCTTTGGCACGAAAGGCTCCACCACGCGACGCGCCCGAGGCAGGGCATGGCGTAGCCGTTCCAAAGAGAAATGCTCACGTCGTGGCCGATGGCGCTGCCGCAACATCCAGTGCAGATCGGCAACGAAGGGAATCTCTCCCAGAAAATGGCGAATCGCTTGGCGTCCCAACATAGACCTATTCCAGGCGTTCAATGCGCCATTCCAGGCGCGGGCGAATAGGCCCCAAGCGCACTTCTGGCCACTGGCTGCCGGGAGCCCCGGAAATATCTACATTGAAGGAGAGCGCGTTCTCATCCATGAAATAGCGCCGTATGCCAAACGAGCTGGCATTCACCCCAATGGTATATCGTCCTTCATTGAGCAAATCGGGGGGCAGAACAGCCCGGCTGACATAATGCCCAGCCGGCCGCACACCATAACGCTCGAAAAGGCCGGGGTCATCGGTATCGAACGAAGTGAAGACAAATTCACCCCGCACAGTCATTAGATAAATGCCCACACGCAAGCCTTGGAGTGGCGATTCCAAGTGATACTCAAACTCGATCGTCACGGGTTCCACCGAACGCACCGTATCAGCCACCTGTCCCCGTCCATTCCGCACGCGTAATGCCAGCGGGACAAAGGGCCGAGCGGAAGAGGCCACCTCATCTGCATCCCAGTGACGCTCACCCACTTCGGAATGGCCGGAAGAGAGATAGTAATCCACTGCCTCCGCCGTAGGCGCGCGTTTGACCAAACGGCCTTTTTCCAGGACAATCGCCTCCTGAGTCAGACGCAGGATAGCGCTCATATTGTGGCTGACGAAAAGCACGGTGCGCCCCTGCTGCGCCACGTCGCTCATCTTCCCCAAACATTTCTTCTGGAACTCGGCATCTCCCACCGCCAGCACTTCATCCACCACCAGGATTTCCGGCTCCAGATGGGCCGCCACAGCAAAGGCCAGGCGCAAGTACATGCCGGAGGAGTAGCGCTTGACCGGGGTATCAATAAATTTTTCCACCTCGGCAAAAGCGACGATCTCATCGAACTTTCGCTCGATCTCGGCACGCTTCATCCCCAGGATAGCACCGTTGAGGTAGATGTTCTCGCGCCCGGTCAGTTCCGGGTGGAAGCCGGTGCCCACCTCCAGCAACGAGCCAACCCGTCCGCGCACGGTGACCAGGCCCTGGGTCGGCTCTGTGACTCGTGAGAGGATCTTCAAAAGGGTGGATTTGCCGGCGCCATTGCGCCCGATAATCCCGAGTACCTGCCCTTCTTCCACATCAAAAGAGACATCGCGCAATGCCCAAACGTATTCATCGGCAGAAGGACGCCGCAGGAGGCTAAAAGGGGACTTGACCCATTCTACCAGTCTATCGCGCAAGGTATCATGATAGCGAAAGCGCGTTTGCGCTGCGCCGATGCGGTAACGTTTGGAAAGGTTTTCAACGTGTATGTCAATCATCAGATCAAATCCGCAAACGTCCGTTCCATGGAACGGAAATAGAATAGGCCACTGACCAGCAACAACACAGCCACTCCCACCGAAATCCACAAGGAAGCCCCTGGCCCCTCTCCGCTCCCAAACAATGCCCAGCGGAATCCATTCACCACGCCGGCCATGGGATTAAGGGAATAGATCAATCGCCATTTTTCCGAAATCAGGCGCGAAGAATATGCGACCGGGGTGATGAAAAGCCAGAGTTGGGTCAGGAAAGGCAAAGCATGGTTGACATCGCGATAGCGCACATTGATCGCCGAAAGCCAGAGTGCCACTCCCAGGGCAGTAACCAGGGCCAGCAGGATGAAAAACGGCAGGGTCCAGATAAACGAAGTAGGCGTTACACCGTAGTAAATCATCATCCCGATCAGGATGACGAAGGCAATCGCAAAATCCACTACTCCAGCCAGCACCGAGGCCAACGGCAGCACCAGGCGCGGAAAGTAAATCTTGGTAATCATGCTGTGATTGGACACCAGCGAGCGGCTTCCATAGTTCAACGCCGTGGCAAACAACCCCCAGGGCAAAAGAGCGGAGAAGGAGAAGAGTGGATATGGCAACCCTTCGCTGGGCACTTTCCCAACTTTCCCAAAAATGAAGTTAAAGACCAGCATCGTCACTAGCGGCTGGATAACCGCCCAAGCTGCGCCAAGCAAAGTCTGCTTATAGCGCACCTTGAGATCGCGCCAGAGCATGAAAAAGACCAGCTCACGGTAAATCCAGAGATCACGCAGGTTGAGCGCTGCCAAGCCGCGCGAAGGGCGAATATAAACCGTAACAGGTTGCTGACTCATCGGCTTTCCTGCAGGCGATGGAGTTTATACCACTCGATGGTACGGCGCAGGCCCTCTTCAAAGGGGGTTTTTGCCTCCCACCCGAAATAGGCCTTGGCTCGACTCACATCCAGGCCGCGCCGCGGTTGCCCGTTGGGCTTCGTCGTATCCCAAATTAGCTTTCCCTGGAAGCCGGTCAAACGAACGATCAGCTCGGCCAGGTCTTTGATCGAGATTTCGTAGCCAGAGCCCAAGTTGACCGGTTCGGCACCATCGTAGCGCTCCGCAGCAGCGACAATCCCCTCCGCCGCATCCTCTACGTAGAGGAACTCGCGCGTTGGGGAGCCATCGCCCCATACGACCAACTCCTTTTCGCCGCGCTCCTGGGCCTCGATGGCCTTCCGAATCAACGCCGGGATGACATGCGAGGTCTCCAGATCGAAGTTATCGCGCGGTCCGTAGAGGTTGACCGGCAGCAGATAGATGGCATTGAAGCCATATTGCTGACGATAGGCCTGAGCCTGCACCAGGAGCATCTTCTTGGCCAGGCCGTAGGGCGCGTTTGTCTCTTCCGGATAGCCGTTCCACAAATCATCTTCCTTGAACGGCACAGGGGTAAATTTTGGATAAGCGCAGACCGTCCCAATGGCAACGAATTTTCCCACGCCATGCTTCCAGGCCTGATGCATCAACTCCACCCCCATCATCAGGTTATCGTAAAAGAACTCAGCCGGGTGAGCGCGGTTGGCGCCAATCCCGCCGACATGCGCCGCCAGGTGAAGGATGAGCACCTGAGCCGGCCGGAGGTCAAAATCACATCGCTGTGCCTGGAGCGGTTTCAGATGTGCCGGAACGCGCTCCCAAGGTTGCATGGCATCATCGAGCAGTCGCAGGATGGCATCCCGCTGAATGAGGTCATAATCCCGTGAGCGTGGCACCAGCACTTCGCGCGCGCCGCGCTCGAATAACTTCTCGACGACAAAAGAGCCCAAAAAACCGGCGCCGCCGGTCACGATCACGCGCTTATCGCTCCAGAAAGAGGAAATAGTCATACGGACACTCCTTTTCAAGAATTGGCTACCCTATTGCACAATGAATTGTGCATTGCGGTAACGCTCATCCAGTGGCGAGCGGATCAGACCGCTCTTAAGCGCCTCAAGCACCTCACGGATGCCATCATCCACTGTGCGCGTCGCCTGAAAACCGAGGCGGCGACGAATTTTCTCGAATGAGACGGTAATATCGCGCATATCGCCACCAAAGCTCAAATCCTTATATTCCACAATTGTCTCGGGTAACCGTTTCAGAATCAGCGCCACAATCTCATCCTTGGTGTAATTCCCTTCATCCGTGCCCAGATTATATATCTCCCCGCGGATGAGAGCTTCTTCTGCCTCCAGGCCCAACACAATGCCGCGAACGACATCATAGATATGGACAAAAGAACGCGAATAGCCTCGTTGATAGATAATCAATTGCCGCTTTAGGAAGGCCTCGAGCACGAATTGGTTGACGATCAGGTCAAAGCGCGTGCGCGGGGAAATGCCATAAAGGGTAGCAAAGCGGAAAATGAGCGGCGCGGTTGGAGCATCTTTTTGAGAGAGCAAATACTCCTCGGCTGCGATTTTCGTCTCTGCATAAAGTGACTGAGGATTCAGCGGAGAGTCCTCGGTCACCGGGCGGCCATCAGGCGCAACGCCATAATTACTGTAGGTGGAAGCAAAGATAAAGCGTTCCGCACCAAGCTGCACTGCCTGCTCGAAAACCAGGCGCGTCGCTTCTACATTGTACTTCCATGCCACCTGACGCCCCACTGCCTGACAGGCCGGAAAACCTACGATCGCCGCCAGGTGGATCACCGCCTTGGGAGACCCATCCACACGCCGCACCGCATCCAGGACAGCCCGCGCCTCTGTCACATCAGTTTTAACAAAGCGAAAGTTGGGATGGTGGTAAAAGCCCATCAGGGATTCGCCCCCAAAAAGCAGGGCATCCAACACCGTGACCCGGTATCCCAGACGGAGCAACTCAGCGGTCAACAATGAGCCGATATAACCAGCCCCGCCCGTAATCACCACATGCTCTTTTTCCATCATTCCTCCATCTCCAGACGCACTTTATGACCATCTACCCATAGCACCGGCACACCCGCTTCGCTGACCACCGAAATACCTTGCTCCAGGCAGGTCAGATAGCAAATCTCGGCCACATCTCCATCGCCGACAATGCGCACATGCTCAAAACCGGCCTCTCGCACCTGTCGAAGGTACTCTTTCACGCGTTGACGGATCTTGCGGTAGAGATCAAACGAGTGCTGCACATAATCCATTGCCAGACGAGCACGCAATGCCAGTCCTTCCGGCGTGATAATGTAGCGCAGTTTTTTCCGCTCCAGACGCTTGACCTTCAGATACCCCTTCGCTACCAGGCGTTTAATGTGCCAGTTCACCGTCCCGACCGCTACGCCCAGCTGTGCCGCCAAGCCGGCCTGAGTAACATCCGGATTCCGCTCGATCTCCTCGAGCAGGGATAAATCGCGCAAATCGTCGTCCAAAGAGGTCATTGCTCTGCCATCACGGACTACAGGTAAGATTATCACACCACGACTCTGTTTCAAAATTCAACCATTGAATTATACCCCATTTGCCGGAGATTCACGGCTTTGTGGGGAAGAAGCCTGGCCTTCGCTCTTTTCAAGCCCCCGGCTCTTGACAAATCCCAACTTATCATATACAATGATACAAAGATACAATGATACAATATCCATCATCCACTCCCCTGGCACGCCTGATCCGATTGGATTTTCGTTCGGATGTGCCGTTATACATCCAGATTGTCGAGCAAATGCGCGAGCTTATCGAACGCCGGCAGATTCAGCCGGGGCAGCAACTGCCCACCGTGCGCGCTCTGGCCACCGAACTGCGCATCAATTTCAACACCGTCGCGCGCGCTTACCGCATCTTAGATGAAGCCGGTTTAATCTCCACTCAACGTGGACGTGGCACCTTCGTCAGCGAGATTCCACCGCCTGTAGATTCGCCGGCCAAGCAAGAGATGTTGCGCATGATAGCCGAACACTTTGTCGCTCAAGCGCGCGCCCATGGCTTCCCCGATGAAGCAATCCGTCAGGCATTGGAAGATGCCTTACACCAGACAAAGCCTCTACGTGAAATTGTGTAAAGGAGAATCCCATGGAAAAACTCTCTCTATTTTCTCGGCAACCACGCCGCTCCACAAATGTAGACCCTCGCATCCCTCCCGTTGCGGTCGCCCTATTCGCCCTGATCGAAATTACAGTGATCGGCGTTGCTTTTTGGCTAGAAAACCGCGTCTCGGAAGCAGTGCTCGCAGGCTGGATCATCGTTGGCAGCATTCTCGCCCTCTATGTGCTGTTTGCCCTCAAAGTGGCAGCGCAATGGGAAAAAGCCGTTGTTCTACGTCTTGGGCGTTTCTATAAACTGGCCGGAGCCGGTCCCTTTTGGATCGTCCCCATCCTGGATACAATCCCCTCCTGGATTGATCAGCGCGTCATGGTCACTCCCTTTTCGGCTCAAAAAACGCTCACCAAAGATACCGTTCCGGTAGACGTAGACGCCGTCCTCTTCTGGGTGGTCTGGGATGCCGAAAAAGCGGCGCTCGAAGTCGAGAATTACCGCGCCGCCGTGGATTGGGCCGCTCAAACTGCGCTGCGCGACATTATCGGTCGCATGATGCTGGCCGATATTCTGGTCGGACGCAGCGCCATGGACACCGAGTTACAGAAAATCATAGACGAGCGCACCACCCCTTGGGGCGTGACGGTTCAATCCGTTGAAATCCGCGATATCGTCATCCCTCAGGACCTGGAAAACGCCATGAGTCGTCAGGCTCAAGCAGAACGGGAACGCCAGGCCCGGGTCATCCTCGGCGAATCTGAAAAGCAGATAGCGGCCTCCTTTGCTGAGGCGGCTAAAGCATACGCCGATAATCCGACCGCCCTCCACCTGCGCGCCATGAACATGCTCTTCGAGGGCTTGAAAGAGAAAGGCGCCCTAATCATCGTTCCCTCCTCTGCCGTAGAAACGATGAATTTGGGCGGACTGAGTGGCCTGACTGCCCTCGCCCAGACAACCCCAACCCGAACAAGCGACGAATAAAGCCTCTCCAGGAATGTTGTTTCACGTGAAACATCGCTTCACCAGGGAGCTACAAAAACGCCACAACTGCCCTCTCCCACCTTTCCGCCATAGGAGGTTCCTATGTCCACCCGGCTCACTCTGACCCTCTCTCTCCTGCTCATTATCGGCGCGCTCATCCTCGGCGCTGTCCTATGGTCACGCCTTCCCGATCCGATGGCCTCCCACTGGAATGCCAATGATCAAGTAGATGGGTACACATCCCGCCTCTGGGGCGTTCTGCTCATGCCGCTGATCGCCTTAGCAATGCTGGGACTCTTCCTGCTGATTCCGCAGATAGACCCGCTCAAAGCCAACATTGC
>JBKBPX010000041.1:0-18344 GCA_046292855.1 Anaerolineales bacterium | reverse complement strand
CATCCAAATCCGCACCGCCGAACGTAATCGCTTGAGCACGGCCCCTCAGGCCACACGCAAGAGCATTCAACAACACTTGGAATGGTTGGAGGGCGAAATCCGCCGCCTGGAAGAAGAAATCCAGAGCCGCATTGACCAATCGGAGGAGTTCAAACAACAACAGGAGCTCCTGACCAGCGTCCCCGGCATCGGCAAGATGACCGCCTTCCACCTGGTCGCTGCGCTTTCGGAGACGGAAAGCAAAAATGCTAAACAGACGGCTTCCTTTGTCGGGCTTGCCCCCCATCCCCGCCAAAGCGGCCCGAAGGAGAAAAAGAGACGTATTTTCGGCGGCAGGCAGGAGGTGCGCAATGTGCTCTATATGGCGACGCTGGCGGCGATTCGTTTCAATCCGGTGATTCGTGCTTTCTCCCTGCGCCTGCAACAAGCCGGCAAACCTTTCAAAGTCGCCTTGGTGGCGACAATGCGCAAATTGCTGACCATCCTGCACGCCATCCTGAAACATCGGCAACCCTGGAACCCGGCGCTTCATACTGGTAAACAGGCCTTTTTGCAGTAGAGTCAAGCCATTAAAAACCTTGAAAAGTGAGCACAAACTGGCGTTGCGCCTCAGTTTCGGGTGAATGGGGGTAGAAGCGACTTTTTGGCACGCTTTGCCATCGCCTGTGCAGCTCACGCAGGGCCTCATCGCCACTTAAGCCGCGCCGTATCAGGTAGCAGGCAACGACCGTCCCTGTGCGCCCGATGCCGCCCCAGCAATGGAGATATGTGCGCAGACCGCGCTGCAGCACGCTTTCCAACGTGTCCAGCAATCGGCTCATTTCCTGAGGGGTAGGGATGCCAAAATCGGGGATCGGGAAAGCGTAGTATTCTACAGGTCGTCTGCGTAGGGATGCCAGTTCCTGTAGCTTCGCGTGGTAGGAGGGGGCCTCTTTGGGCATGGTCAAATCGAAGAAGGCTTCGAAGCCCGATTCCAAGAGGGCTTGCAAGCGTGGATAAGCCTTTTCTTTCGGCCCATTTAGCGGATGCTCACCGGCCAGAAAATGTCCTTCCACAACCCAGTAGGCGTTCTCCACAGGCTTGTTCAGTGTTTCCATAGCCCACTTTCCAGGAAGAAGAGCAGAAAGTAGCCGATCAGCAAAAGTAACCATCCGCTGATTTGGACGGTTTCCAGCAAGTCCTGCCAGGAGAGGGAAAAGTTATCTTGGATGGTCTGAATGATATGCTCGAGGTCATCCAATTTGCTCCGTACGGCCTCTTTCCAGTCGTCCAGATAGAATTCTTCGCGAATGGCGCGATACATTTTGGAGGTGTACCAATCCCCGATCAGGAGCAGTTTTTGCTCGGCATGTTCGAATTCGAGCATTAGTTCCAGGCGATAGCGTAAAATGCGTTGAATGGCGTTGCGGGTGCTACCTAACCGCCACAGGCTCATCTTCTGTTGGACAAACTCTTCGTTGAGGTGACGTAGCGCACTTTCTACACTCTCATCTAGCATACGGTAGCGTAGCAGCTGATAGTTACCCAGTTTAAGCAGTTCAATATCGGGTTGAAAATCGTCGTCGGGGGCGATGATGATGGCGCCTTCCCAATCTATGATGCTCAGGTCGCTGTTTGAATAGCGTACGCGCGTGATGAGGGTATCTTCAATCTCCTTTTCGTCCAGGTGTTCTTTCTGAGCGCGAATGAAACGGGCCAGAAGTGGGGCATATTGTTCGACGAAGGAATCGGGGGATGTGATTTTGTCCAATAGCAGGATCGAATATTCTTCAAACAGAGATGTTCGCTTTCCCAGGATGAGATGTTGTAACTCATTTTCGATCTGCAGGCGCTTGCGGAAGCTTTCTGCCGAAAGGGGCATTTCGATCTCAAAATGGCATTCTGCGATCTGGACGCGCCCTTCATAACGCTGACGCAAGATACGCACGGAGGTCCCGGCTATTGAGCGTGTCTCTTCCCCCAGGGTGCGCAGGCGAATGTCTACCGGCTGGAAGTAGGGTGCGTCCTTGAAGGCGCGAATTGTCTCGCGGCTTTCCTCGTTCGGCGCTATGTCAGGGAAAGCCAATAGATAGCATATTCGCGCTGTGCGTATCTCGAGGGTGTGGGCGCGGCGGGGATATGTTCTGGCCCTGTTGCTGGAAGTCGGCATTTCATCCCCCAATCCAGGGTGGAATCCAGAATCCTCCATAGCCTTCCCAGTGCAGCATGAGGCTGGTCAATAGCATAAGAGCGCTGAAGAGAAGCAGGATGAAATCGCCGCGCCGGTAGCGAAGCTCATATAGCCAAGTTCGGGGCTTCTGACCAAAGCCGCGCAAATCCATTGCATTGGCTACATCTTCGCCGGCCAAGATGGCGCTCATAGTCACCGGCACCAGGAGCGGTGCGATGCGCAGGATATGGCGGATCGGGTTTCGCCCGAGGCGCTCAATCTCGTAACCGCGTGCTCGTTGGGCATCAAAGGTGATGGTGAAATCGCGCGCCAGGGTCGGCACAAAGCGGAAGGCCAATTCTGCCACATAAGCAAAGCGATCCGCCAGCCCTAAGCCGCGAAAGGTCACTCCATAGAGGCGGGGATCCATGGTGAAGGGGATGGCGATAAAGACTGCGGAGATGCCCAAAATTCGCAGCAATTGACAAAGAGCAAACCAAAGCCGTTCCCAAGTCAGCCCGAAATGAAAGGTGCCTCCCCAGGGCAAGCGCAATCCTTCTGGCCAGACCAGATGTCCGCCAGGGGGCACCACGCCTCCTGCTCCGCCTCCCGTGATGAGGGTGTTCACTAGGATCATGGTGAACAACAGGAAGAAAACCAACATCCAGGCGCGGTACGCCTCACGCCAGGGGATTTTCCCCAGGGCATACCAAGATAGGCCGAGCAGGAAGAAAAAGGCCAAGTAGCGCGCGTCCCAGAACAGGGTCACGCTGAAGAGATAGCTAAAGGAAAAGACCCAGCGGGCGCGCGGGTCAATCTTTTCCATCAGGCTTTGGCGTGGATGGTAGTTCCAATGAATCAGCATGTTGGCCGTTGGTGTTTAGGGTCAGCGAGCCTGTCGAGGCCAGGATGTTCTCGACAGGCTCAGGATGTGTGATGCTGACCTTAGCGGCCCGATCGGGCGCGTACGGATTCGTAGGCAACCATGAGGATCGGCAAGAGAATCAACCCATTGACCAGGTTGGTCACTGCCGCCGGGATGAAATTAGCCCCGATCACGGTGGCCATATCCGCGCCGGAGACCCACATCTCGGAAAGAGAAGCCAACCCCATGCCAATGACGATGCCGAGGATGGTAAAAAGTTCGGCGCGCAGGATGGATTGGCTCTCCTTGAAGCTGGCGAAGCTGCCGGCGATCAAGCCGGGGATCAGCCCCATCAGGCCATTGCCCAGGTCCCACCAGAACCAGAAGCCATAGCCGGAGAGCAAGTCACCCAGGATGTTCCCTAGAAAACCGCTGATGAAACCGACCAGCGGTCCGAAAGCAACGCCGAAGAAGATCGGGATCACCACGCCGGGGCGGAATGAGACATTGCCGGCACTAGGGATTTGTAGGAAGTTGGTCAGGTAGCTGAGCACGGCGTAGAGTGCGGCGCCGAGGGCGGAATAGACCACTTCCCGCGTTCCAAACGACCACAACGACTTCTTTTCCATATAGAACCTCCTTTGGGGTGAAAGATGGGGGATGCCCAGGCGCGAGGCCTGGTGAAATTATACCCACAGAGCAGGAATATGGGTAAAATCAGGGGGTGTCCATCGAACCGCAGATTCTTTACCAGGATGAGCATCTGATTGCGCTGAATAAACCGACCGGCCTCGCCACGCTGGTTGAAGGGTGGCATCCTGAACGGCTGACGGCCATGCGTTGGGCTGAAATGCGCTGCGGCAAGGTTTACCTGGTGCATCGTCTGGATAAAGTGACCAGCGGCATCCTGCTCTTCGCGCGCACGCCGGAAGCACACCGTCATTTGAGCCTACAATTTGAAACCCATCAGGTGCGCAAGCGTTACTGGGCAATTTTGAACGGCGAACCGACCTGGGATGAGATACGAGCAGATTACCCCCTGCGCAGCAACGTGGGGCATCATCATCGCACGGTTGTTTCCTCCCAGGGCAAAGCGGCGGAGACGGTTTTCCGCGTCCTGGCGCGGGCAAAAGGATATGCTTGGGTGGAGGCGCAGCCGCGCACCGGCCGCACGCATCAGATCCGTGCCCATGCCGCCGCGCTGGGGTATCCCCTTCTTGGAGATGTGCTCTATGCTGCCCCGGCCACCTCTCTCATTCAGCGCCCGGCTCTCCATGCTTGGTCACTCACCTTCATCCATCCACATTTCCAGGAAGAACAAACGCTTCAGGCCCCTCTGGTAGATGACTTTTTGCGCACTTTAGAAATCCTTGGGATGGTGTCCCATGATTCCCAATCTTCCCACGCTGCGCATCTTACCCCTTGATTCTCTGATCCTGCACGAAGATCATGATCTGCAACGCACCCTGCCTCTGGTGGAGAAATTGCGTTCTCAAGGCATCCTGCGCAATCCCCCAATCGTCATGCCCCTACGTGATGGGAGCAATCGTTACATGGTTCTGGATGGCGCCAATCGAGTGACCTCCCTGCGCGTGATGGAATTTCCTCACATCGTTGCCCAGGTGGTAGAGCCGGATGACCCGCGCGTCACCCTACAGACCTGGAACCATGTGATCTGGGGGATGAAACCGGCTACTCTGCTCCGTCTTTTGAAGCAAATTGAAGGGTTGAGCTTGAAGAAAATTGAGGTCCAGCATTCCTTCACCCCTCCGGATTGCACGACCCTCCAAGTTCGCCTGGCGGATGGACGTGCATATCTTGGGTGTACTCCGGCCGGCCTGGACGAAGAGATGCGTGTGCTCCATGCAATTGTCAATACCTATAAAGAGCGCGCCTTTCTCGACCGCACCAGCCAGACCCTCGTCGAGTCTTTTCGCCCGGTTTACCCCGATTTGACGGGCTTGGTCATCTTTCCGCGTTTCGATATCCAAACTGTGCTCAATCTGGCGGGACGGGGCCAGATTTTGCCAAGCGGCATCACGCGTTTCACGGTTTCCCCCCGTGTTTTGCACCTGAACTACCCTCTGCATGAACTTTCCAGTGCCAAGCCGCTGGAGTATAAGCAGGAATACCTCCAGCATTGGATTGAAGAGCGCTTGAAGAATAAAAATGTGCGCTATTATGCCGAAGCCACCTTTCTTTTCGATGAGTAGACCATGAACGAGTTCAATCTGACGTTTATCCCTCCCGAGGACTTATCCAAGCGTGCCCGCCCCGAAGAGACGCATATCCTGAACATGGAAGCCGCTCCCTATCCGGATGGGCGGCGTGTGCGCCTGAATCTGGAAATTACCCCTTTCCAGGTGCGTCCCCATATCGAAATTTGGGTTACCAATGCTGAAGGAGATGAAGTCGCCTCGGCCAGCATCATCGAGCCAATGTCGTGGAAGGTGGAGTTGACCCTGCACCTGCGCGATGGTGGTGGCCATAACCCATATACTGCCGAAGCGCTCCTCTTCTACCCCGATGGGCCTCAGGATGCTCCCCGCACCCTGACATTTGAGGCCATTCACGCTGCTTCCTAATTCTATGCGCCGCGTTTTGCTCCTGGTCCCGTTGCTAGTTCTGATGGGCAGCTGTGTCCGTCTATATTCCGGCGAAACGCCGCCGGCTGTTCCCAGCATGGCAGGCGAGACCTTTTCCCCATCTCCGACCATGCCGCCGGCCTCTCCTTTGCCGCACAAGGATGATGGTGACGTCCTTTTGCTCTCCATTGAAGAGAACGGCTATGCCCATCTTTTTGCATATTCACCCGAAAGCTTGCAATTGACTCGCCTTACCGATGGGGAGTGGAGCGATATTACCCCGGCTCTTCATCCCAATGGCCGGCAGATTGCCTTTGCCTCCAACCGCAATGGCCATTGGAATATCTTCCTGTTGGATTGGCAACGCGCCCAGATCAACCAATTGACCAATTATGCCACTTATGCGGCCTCACCCTCGTGGTCGCCGGATGGGCAATGGTTGGCGTTTGCGGCCTATCTGGAAAATAACCTGGAAATTGCCATCCTTTCGCTGGCGAATCCCCAGCAGGAGCCGATTCGCCTGACTGACGATCCTGCCGCCGATACCTCCCCGGCTTGGGCGCCGGGGGGCCGACAAATTGCCTTTGTTTCCACCCGTAGCGGGAACAATGACATCTGGCTGGCCGACCTGGATAAAACCGGAGCAGAGCGCTTCCGCAACCTGAGCCAGACGCCTCTGGTCACCGAGCGCTTCCCGCTCTGGTCGGCGGATGGCAAAAAATTGCTTTGGGCGGCGAATGCGCATGATGGCACCTTGAGTGGCATTTACCTGTGGGATGCGGAACATCCCGATCGGCCGGCGCGCTGGCTGTGCGGCGGCGATCGTGCTGTCTGGGACCCGCAGGGTCAACGCCTGGCAGTGATTCTGGAGACACCGCAAGCTTCTCTGCTTACTTTCTATGACCAGCAGGGGAATCCGCTAACCCCTCCGCTGCCCCTCGCCGGCCGCGTGCGCGGGATGCTTTGGCTTCCCCATCCCTTGCCAATGCCGTTGCCCGAAGCTTATAGCCTGGCCGCCGAAGTGACCCCTCCTGCACCCTGGACGCTTGTCCTGACGCCGCGCCTCTCGAATGAACGCTGGTCTCTGGTCACCTTGCCTGATCTCCAAGCGCCTTATCCCCAACTGCATGATCTGGTGGATGAGGCCTTTCAGGCGCTCCGTCAGCGCGTGCTCAGGGAGGCTGGCTGGGATGTGTTGGGGGCGCTCGAAAACGCCTTTGTGCCCCTGACCGTTCCCCTTGATCCGGGTTATGCTCAGGATTGGCTCTATAGCGGTCGTGCCTTTACACTGCCTCTGGCGCTGAACGATGCCGGTTGGATGGTGGCCATTCCCAACCAGATTGCCGACCAAACCTACTGGACGGTGTATCTGCGTTCTCGTCAGCCGGGTGTCGGCTCTGGCGAACCGCTTGCCGATGCACCCTGGGATTTCAGTGCTCGGTACAACCTCAATCCAATATTCTATGAACAAGGTGGCGGTTTCGCACCCGTCCCAGAGGGGTATTGGATCAATCTGACTGCGCTGGCCCAGGCTTATGGTTGGGAGCGTTTGCCGGCGCTCCCCAACTGGCGCAATTATGTGCGTGGCGCACGTTTTAACGAGTTCGTGCTGCGGGGTGGGCTGGACTGGTATCAGGCGATGCTTGAACTTTATCCGCCGGATATTTTGGTCACGCCGACTCTGGTGCAACCTCCAACCTTGACTCCCACCCCGACTGCGACGTATACGCCTACGCGGCGCCCGACCTGGACCCCCCGTCCCACTTGGACTCCCAGCCCCACGCGCACGCCGACGCCTACTCCCAGCCCAATTCCGACCAACACCCCGTTGCCATGAGCGCGTTCCGCTCTCTCTATCTGCCCTTGCTGCTCATTTTGCTCTCTGCTTGTGTTTTGCAGGCGTCCGCTACGCCAACTACGCCAACGCCAACGCCCCTCCTGGCAGAGATGGCAACGGTACAAGCAAATGATTTTTTCCCGCTCCCTACCCCCACGTCCACTTTGGAACCGCTCCGTTTCACCCTGCCTACGTTGGCGGCTGAGCCTCGTTCGGGCTGGCGGCCTCCCTTGTACCCCGTGCCCTGGGCTTTGTCCCTCCATGATCACTTTTACTTTATCCGCCCCATCCCGGCTGACCAGGTGAACTGGCCGGTGGCAGACTATCGCTATGGCGGCACCTTCTTTGGCGATGTGGTCCATAGCGGCGTGGACATTCCCGCCGAGGCCGGCAGTCCGGTGCTTGCGGCCGGGGATGGGGTGGTGATCTGGGCTGATTGGGGACTTTTCAGCGGTGTGCCTGGGAATGATAACGATCCCTATGGAAAAGCGGTAGCCATTCGCCATGATTTTGGCTATCAAGGGAAAGCCCTTTACACGATTTATGCCCATTTGAGCCACATTGAGACGGTTGTCGGGAGGGTGGTGAAGCGCGGGGAGGAGATCGGAAAGGTTGGGGATACAGGAATAACCAGCGGCCCTCATCTGCACTTTGAGGTGCGCTGGGGCGAAAATTCGTTTTACAAAACCTACAACCCGGAGCTTTGGATGGTGCCGCCGCAAGGACGCGGTGTTCTCGTGGCGCGCCTTGCCAATTTGCGCGATCAACCGCTTTCCGGCCTGACCGTTACGCTCACCTCCATCACCCGTCGCAATGTTTACACAGTGCGTACCTATGGCCCGCGTACGGTCAACGCCGATCCCTACTATCGGGAAAATCTGGTTTTGAGCGATTTGCCGGCCGATGTGTATAAGGTCACCTTTGAATACGATGGGGAGAAACAACAGTATTGGGTGCGCATTTTGCCAGGACAAGTCGCCTATTTCCGCTTTCAAGGGAAGAAAGGTTTCTTTGAGAATGTGCCATGATTTCAAAGGGGTCTCATGCTGAAATTCGGGAAAAAGGATGACCTCCTGCCGCCTTTTGCCTCCATATTTTTCCCTTTATGGTACAATTACGGCTTGTGCTTTCCGCTCCTGGGTAGCATGCGCCAGGGGCAATCCCAAGGAAAGGAGGTTTAGCGTATGCGTAAGTATGAGCTGATGTGTGTCTTCCAACCCGATCTGGACGAGAGTACCTTAAGTGGCATGATCGAAAAGGTGAAGGGTTGGGTGGCCGAAAGCGGCGGCAGCGTGGAGAAGGTGGACATTTGGGGCCGACGCAAACTGGCCTATCCCATCCGCAAAAATATGGAAGGCCAGTATGTGCTCTTCAATCTCACGCTCCTGCCCAAAGCGACTGCTGAACTGGAACGCAATTTGCGCTACCAGGAAGCGGTGATGCGCTATTTATTGACATTGCAGTGATTCCACATCTCAACGGAAACGCCTTAAGCTTTTGTGTGGTGAAAGTTCTGGAGAAAAGTTATGAGCCGAGGCCTGAATAAAATTCAAATCATTGGCAATCTGGGGCGCGATCCAGAGATGCGTTATACCCCTTCTGGCCGCCCGGTGACAACCTTCCCGGTCGCAGTGAGCCGCTCCTGGAGCACGGCTGATGGTGAGCGCCACACCGAAACCGAGTGGTTCCACGTGGTCACCTGGGGAAACCTTGCCGAAGTGTGCAAGCAGTATTTGACCAAGGGGCAGCAGGTCTATATTGAAGGTCGTCTGAAGACCCGCCGTTGGGAAGATAAGGAGGGTGTTCAACGGGTGAGCGTTGAAATCATTGCCAGTGAGATGATGATGCTCGGTGAACGCCGCGCCGAAAACAATCATTTTCAAGAGGTGGCCATCGCCTCGGAAGAAGAGATCCAACCTGAAGAAGATGAATTTCCTTTCTGATTGGAGCACGTTATGAGCGATGAGATTGTAATCACCGAAACTATCGAGGCAACTCCTGAGCGGAGATACTACGCCCGTCCTAAAAATTGCCAGTTTTGCGCAGATAAAGAATTGCGTATTGACTATAAAAACGTGGATATGCTCAAAGCATATATTACGGATGAGGGCAAAATTCGCCCACGACGCCAAACCGGCACCTGCGCTAAGCACCAGCGCGCTTTGACCAACGCTATCAAGCGCGCTCGCCATCTGGCGCTGCTCCCCTTCACGGGTGAGTATTGGGAAGAGGGCGCTTACTGATCCCTCTTTTCCCGTTCCGGGGCATGGTCATTGGCACCATGCCCTTTGTTTATGTCTTTGAAACTTTAGGAGATCCGCATGGCTGCACGACGTCCAAAAACACCCCTTGTGACCAAAAAACATGTTGCCCGCCTTGAACGGGAACGACGTTATATTCGCATATTAACCGGCCTGGCCTTAGGCATCATTGGCTTGGTCGTGTTGCTGATCGGATATGGCATCCTGGAGCAATCCTATCTCCAATATAACCAGCCGGTAGCTGTGGTCAATGGGGAAAAGATCACCACTCGTCAATTCCAGGGACGGGTACGCCTACAACGCCTGATCCTGCAGAACAACATTCAACAGTATCAGCAATTAGGTCAGCTCTTCGGCATTGACGTAACCTCCCAAATCCAATCCTGGCAAAACCTGCTTGATTCGCCCGAAGAACTGGGGCAGCAAGTCCTGGATCAACTGATTGAGGATGTGCTCATTCGCCAGGAGGCGCAACGGCGCGGCATTACCCTCTCGGCTGCAGAGGTGGAGCAGGAAATCCAGCACCAATTCGGCTTTTTTCCAAACGGGACTCCCACTCCGACCTTGACCCCCACCCCTTTCCTGACCCCGACGCTTTCAGCGGAGACCCTGGCTTTGATCACGTTCACGCCTACGGCTACCGCCACGCTTGAATCTACCCCTACCCCCACCATCCTCATCCCGTCTCCTACTTCTACCCTTGCCGCCTCGCCCACCCCCGAACCTCCCACTCCTACACCGACGCCCTATACGTTGGATGCCTTCCAAGCGGATTATAAGACCACGCTGCAGAATTTCCAGAAGATGGGCATCCAGGAGGAAGATTACCGCGCTTTGATCGAGGCGAAGCTTTATCGCGAGAAGCTACTTCAGGCGATCACTGCGGACCTGAAGCCGCAAGAGGAGCAGGTTTGGGCACGCCATATCCTTGTGGCGGATGAGGCCGCGGCTCAGGTGGTGCGTGAGCGCCTGCTCAAGGGAGAAGATTTTGGCAAAGTGGCAGCCGAAGTCTCGACCGATCCGGGGAGTAAAGACCAGGGCGGCCTGCTCGATTGGTTTGGGCGCGGGGTGATGGTCAAGGAATTCGAGGATGCGGCCTTCTCACTGCCGATCGGCGAGATCAGCCAGCCGATCAAGACCGCCTATGGCTATCACATTATTCAGGTGCTGGCAAGGCAAATACGCCCGATCAGCCAGGCAGAGCTGGAGCAAAATCGCCAAAAGGTTTTTGGCGATTGGTTACAGGCCCAACGTGACCAGGCCAAAATCACGATTTACAACCGTTGGAAAGAACGCGTTCCGACGACACCGTAGGGCTCTGTCCTTTTGGCGTTATTGAACTTTATGCGGACTGCCAGAGAACCGCCTAGGCGCCCGGAAGTGAGAATCTTGGGAATGCGGACGTCCCGTCCGCCAAGAAGCGAGAATCCTGCTTTACATGACCGCCGATTGCCCATAGAGTTGCTGACGAATCTGGATCACCTGACGGCGGAGCATATCATCGCGCTCGATCATCTCGCGCACCTTCTCGATGGCGTACATCACCGTGGTGTGATCGCGCCCTCCTAGTGCCTCGCCAATTTGAGGAAGCGAGGCATTTGCTTCTTCACGCAATAGGTACATGGCG
Organism: Anaerolineales bacterium; assembly: GCA_046292855.1. Taxonomy (GTDB): domain Bacteria; phylum Chloroflexota; class Anaerolineae; order Anaerolineales; family Villigracilaceae; genus 630D-37. The sequence goes on along the minus strand of JBKBPX010000041.1, from coordinate 7,020 downwards.
ATCTGACGCGGCAGGGCCACCTCACGCGAGCGATCGCGGCTGAGGAGCTTCTCGGAGCTAAGGTTAAAGGCGCGTGCCACGACCTCGATGATGCGCCTTGCGTCAATTCCCTCGCGCGAGGGGAGCATATCGGCCAGGGCAATATCCACCAGATTGGGGGTCAGGTTCGCACCACTCAGATCGGCGAAGGCGAGGACGCGGTTCAAAGCGCCTTCTAGCTCACGGATGTTGGATTGCACGCGTCGGGCGATGATTTCGAGTATTTCCGTGGGCAATGTGCGTCCCATCCGTTCAGCCTTATAACGCAGGATGGCCAGGCGTGTTTCAAAGTCAGGCGGCTGAATATCGGCGATCAGGCCCCATTCGAAGCGTGAGCGCAAGCGCTCTTCCAGAGTGACCAGGGCTTTGGGAGAACGGTCGCTTGAGATGATGATTTGCTTTTCCTGGCTATGCAGGGCGTTGAAGGTATGGAAAAATTCTTCCTGGGTAGATTCCTTGCCGGCGATAAACTGAATATCATCTACCAGGAGGATGTCAATGGAGCGATATTTTTCGCGGAAAGCCTGGGTTGTTTGGCTGCGAATGGCGCTGATCAGGTCGTTCGTAAACTCTTCTGAAGAGACATAAAGTACTTTCAGCCCTTTGGCGTGGCATACATTGCCAATGGCATGGAGCAAGTGCGTCTTCCCCAGTCCCACACCGCCATAGAGGAAAAGCGGGTTATATGCGCGCGCTGGCCGTTCAGCTACTGCCAGGCAGGCCGCATGGGCCAGCCGATTGCCGGAGCCAACCACGAAAGAATCGAAAGTATAGCGTGCGTTCAGGCGAGGGTGGGGATGGAGGGGGATTTTCTCTTCTTCCTTTGCCGCTACTTCTTCTAGCGAGAGGGTTTCTGTTTCGGTGCTTGGGCGCGGTGCAACCACAAACCGCACCTGAACGTAGGTGTTCAGAATGCCGATCAGCATGCGGTTGACGGTGCTGGTCAAACGTGCCTCGAGCCAATCCCGTGCGTAAGCGTTTGGAGTGCCGACGGTAAGGACGCCTTCCTGATAGGAGACGGGGTAGGTATCCCGCACCCAGGTCTCGAAGGAAGCGCGAGGCATCTCCATTTGCAGTTGCCCTAAGACTGATTTCCAAGCCTGCTCTGCGCTCAACATAGATGCTCCTGGCAAAAACATGTTGGAGGACAAGGGTCAAAAAATTGTATCTTACAAGGGGGAGAGTTGGGGAAGTCTTGCAGGGTTGATTTTACCCGCGCCTGCCTTTTTCGCGCGCTTCTCTTGACCTACAACTCCTTAAAAAAATTGTGCTTCTTAAGAAAGTCGTCGGGCAAGCTACCTGGCGGTTAATCCCTGAAATGATAGAACACTTGTTTCGCTTTCTTTTCCAGGCAGGCGCGTCTCCTCTGCCACATATGGGAATGAACCGCCGATTTTTCGTTGGGTTCGTATATGTACCTTAAGGAATTCGGCGCCAATCTTCCTGTTGTTCCCCTCGTGCTTGTGCACGAAGTTACACGATTTAATCCGCCGCCTGCGGTCTGCGGTCCGCCGTCCGCGGTCCACTGCCTGCCGTCCGCCGTCAGCTCTTCGGCACCCATGCCAACACCGTCGTCCCCTCGCCGGGTACGGAGGTAATTTCCACCTCTCCCCCCACCATCCTGGCGCGCGTTTGCATGTTGGCCAGGCCGTGGCCGATCAGCAATCCGGTGCGCTCCGGATCGAAGCCGCGTCCGTTGTCTCGCACCTCCAGGATGACGCGCTCTTCGGTTTGCCATACTGAGACTGTCACCAACGAAGCGCGGGCATGTTTCGCCGCATTTGCCAGCGCCTCCTGGCAGATATGGAAGAGCGCCAGGCTTTTTTGGGGTGATAGTTCCAGCTCGGAAGGCCCTTGGAGGATAGCTTCTGAAAGCGTGTTCACGCGGTATTCGGCTACCAGACGTTGCAGCCCCTGCATCAACCCCTCGCCAACGAGCTGGCGGGGGCGGAGATCGAGGATGTAGGTGCGCAAATCGCGGATCGTCTTGTTCAGGTCACTGATGGCGCGTTGAATGCGCTGACGGGCCTGTTGTGGGTCTTCTTCCAGGATTTGGGCAATGTGTTCCAGCGAAAGCCCGACGGCGAAAATGGATTGGATCACCCCATCGTGCAAGTCCATCCCGATGCGCTGCCGTTCTTCCAGCACTGCCAATCGGCGGGCGTCCTGATGGAGGCGGGCATTCTCAATTGCCAGCCCGGCCCATTGGGCAATCGCCTGAAGCAGGGAAACGCTACGCTCCTCAAAAGGTTCCTTGCGCCGCGTGGCGATGCCCATTACTCCCACCGCCTTTTCGCCTTGTCCCAATGGGAAGCAAGCCAACTGGGAAAACCCAGCCTGCCAGACAGCAGGGCACAAGAAGCGCGCATCGCTTTGCAGGTCCTGGCTGATGATCACGCGATTTTCGGCCAACGCCAACCCGATTAATCCTTCGCCACGGCGGAAACGAGTACGCTCCCAGAAGGCTTCTGCTGCCTCGCCGCGATGGTGCACCAGGCGCAAGGTTTGTCCATCATCTTCTAGCAGGAAAATTTCTCCGGCCTCCACATTCATGTATTGCATGACCACCCCCAGCGTTTTGTCCAATATCTCGTTAAGCTCCAGGGTGGAGGCCAGGATCGAAGCGATCTTATTCAGCAGGGCCAGGTCTTCCGCCCGACGTACCAGCTCGGCATCGCGCTGATTCAGCGATTCGATCAGGCGGGCATTCTGAATGGCCACGGCAGCGGAGGCCGCTAGCATTTCAATAATTTGCTCATCGTCCTCGCTGAATTCCGGCGCCGTTTGCTTGTCGGTCAGGTAAATCTGCCCCAGCGCCGTGTTATGGTGACGGATTGGCACGCCCAGGAAAGAGGTCATCTTCGGATGATGAGGGGGAAACCCGGCGCTGCGTGGGTCTTCGCTGAGGTTGGCGATTCGAATTGGACGTTCGCTTCTCATCAGTGCTCCGATCAAGCCACGCCCGGCCGGAGGGTTTCCAATGCGCCGAATTTCCTCAGCCGACATCCCTACGGTGATAAAGTGTCGAATTTCCCCTTTTTCATCCAGGACGCTCAACGCCGCATAGCGCGCCTCGGCCAGGTCACAGGCGGCCCGAACAATCCGTTCGAGCACCGTCTCCAGCGAAGGCTCGCTGATCACCTCTAGGCTAGCGCGGTAGAGGGCCAGAAGCCGATCTTGTAGCTGTTCACGCGTGAGCAACATCTCCAATTTTGAGTATTATATCCGAATTTTGCGATTTGATAGGTTTTGCAAGCCTCTTGAGATATACTCTAGCCTCGCAAACTTGAGAAGGAAGGAAGGGAAAATGGGCTCGCGCATCCCTCGATTCTACGATCTGACCCTGGGCGAACGTCGCCAAAAAGTAGCCGAAGCCGCGCCAGAACTCAGCCCGGACGAGGTGCTGGGTGCCTGGTCCCAAGGCGGACTCTCCGTCGAGGCAGCAGACCATATGATCGAGAACGTCATTGGCTTGCATAGCCTGCCGTTAGGCCTCGCGCTGAATTTTATCGTCAATGGGCGCGAGGTGTTGGTTCCGATGGCGATTGAAGAACCATCGGTCGTGGCTGGCGCTTCCTTTATGGCCAAACTGGCACGCGCCGGAGGCGGTTTCTTTGCTACGGCCGATGAGCCGCGCATGATCGGGCAAATTCAGATTCTCCATCTTGCCGACCCGGCCACGGCACGCCTGAAGATTTACGAGCACAAAGCCGAACTGCTGGCCGAGGCCGACGAAGTGGACCCGATCCTGAAACGTCTGGGAGGAGGTGCCCGCGATCTGCAGGTGCGCCTGATTCAGGATTCTCCGATTGGCCCCTTCCTGGTGGTGCATCTCATCTATGATGTGCGGGATGCGATGGGCGCCAATGCCGTCAACACGGCCTGTGAGCGGCTGGCGCCGCGCCTGGAGCAGATCAGCGGTGGAAAAGTCCACCTGCGCATTCTCTCTAACCTGGCCGATCAGCGCCTGGCGCGGGCACGAGTGAGCATTCCGAGCGAAGCATTGGCGTTCGATTCCTATAGTGGCGAGGAAGTGCGCGATGGCATCATCGCCGCCTGGGCCTTTGCCGTGGCCGATCCCTATCGGGCCGCCACCCACAATAAAGGCATTATGAACGGCGTGGATGCGGTAGTCATCGCCACCGGCAACGATTGGCGCGCCGTGGAGGCCGGGGCTCATGCCTATGCTGCGCGTTCAGGACGTTATACCAGCCTGAGCACCTGGGGAAAAGATGAAAACGGCAACCTGGTGGGCAGCCTGGAGATGCCGCTGGCGGTGGGCATCATCGGGGGGGCAACCAAAGTCCACCCGGCAGCCCGAGCGGCCATTAAGCTGATGGGCGTCAAGACCGCGGCCGAGTTGGCGGAGATCATCGTCTCGGTTGGCTTGGCACAGAACCTTGCGGCGTTGCGTGCCCTGGCGACCGAAGGCATCCAACGCGGTCACATGTCCCTCCATGCCCGTCAGGTAGCCATCGCAGCCGGCGCCACGGGGGACTTGATCGAAAAGATCGCTGCTCGCATGGTGGCCGAGAAGACCATCCGCATTGACCGCGCCGAAGCTTTGCTGAAAGAATTTACCTCCGAGCATCCAACTCCTTGACTCTCTTCCTGCGAGGTCCTATGTCCTCTCTCCCTCAGCCTACTGCCACTTCTCCTTTATTGAAGCCCAGCCGTGCGGTTGGGATTGTCGGTTATGGTGCTTATGTCCCGCGCTATCGCATCCCGGCGAAAGAGATCGCACGGGTGTGGAGCGGTGCGAAATCCGCCGCCCTGCCGATCAAGGAAAAAGCCGTGCCCGGTCTGGACGAAGATGTGGTGACCATGTCCATCGAGGCGGCGCGCAACGCCCTGAAGCGGGCCGGCATTGATCCCTCTGAGCTGCGTGCTGTTTGGGTCGGCTCGGAATCCCATCCTTATGCGGTCAAACCCACCTCCACCCTGGTCGCCGAGGCCATCGGCGCGGTGCCGAATACTCAAGCCGCCGATTGGGAATTCGCCTGCAAGGCCGGCACGGAAGCGTTGGTGGCCGCCATGGGCCTGGTCGGATCGGGCATGGGACGTTACGCCATGGCGATCGGCATGGATACGGCTCAGGGTCGCCCTGGTGATGCGTTGGAGTATACGGCTGGAGCCGGCGGCGCGGCCTTCATTTTGGGGCCGGCCGAGGAATCCCTGGCGGTGATCCACGCTTCTTATTCCTACGTCACCGATACGCCTGATTTCTGGCGACGACCGGAAGCGAAGTATCCGGAGCACGGGATGCGCTTCACCGGCGAGCCGGCTTACTTCAAGCATATCACTGAGGCCGCCAAGCACCTGATGGAAGCGATGGGCACGACGGCGAAGGATTATCGCTGGGCGGTCTTCCATCAGCCCAATACGAAATTTCCGCAGCGTGTAGCGGCGCAGCTAGGCTTTTCCTCGGAGCAGATCGAGCCGGGCCTTTTGGTGCCGCTTATTGGCAACACCTATGCAGGCGCTGCGCTGATCGGTCTGACCGCCGTACTCGATATTGCGCAGCCGGGCGATCGCATCCTGGTTGTTTCCTTTGGCTCCGGCGCCGGTTCGGATGCCTTCGACATCCTCGTCACCGAAGCGTTGGCGGAGCGCCGCGATCGTGCCCCGAAGACGCGCGATTACGTTGCCCGTCGCACCGAAATTGACTATGCCACGTATGTGCGTTATCGCGGCAAATTGCAGATGAAGTAAGCGCTGGAGGGACTAGGAGCACAAATGAGCGAGGTCATCATTGCCGGTATTGGACAAACAGAAGTGGGGGAGCATTGGGAAATCGCTTTGCGCGATCTGGCTTTTACGGCCATTCAGGATGCGCTTCGCCAGGCAGGCGGGCTAAAACCGCAAGCGCTCTTCGTGGGCAACATGCTGGCGCCAAACCTTTCGCGCCAGGCGCATCTCGGTGCCCTGATCGCCGATTTTGCCGGCCTGAATGGCATTGAGGCCGTGACGGTGGAAGCAGCCGGCGCTTCCGGTGGCGCGGCCATCCGGGCCGGCTATCTGGCCGTGAAGAGCGGCCTGGTGGATGTGGCGCTGGTGCTCGGTGTGGAAAAGATGACCGATCGTATCGGCCCCTCGGCGGAAGAAGCGTTGACTACCGCCAATGATGCTGATTTCGAGTCCTCCCAAGGACTTACTGCGGCTGCCCAGGCGGCTTTGCTGATGCAACGCTACCTGTACGAGCACCACGTCCCCGAAGACGGGTTTGCCGGCTTTGCTCTGACCGCTCACGCCAATGCCGTGACCAATCCCTATGCCATGTTCCGCAAGGCGATCACATTGGAGACCTATCGCAAGGCAGAAAAAGTCAGTGAACCCCTGAATTTATTCGATATGGCTCCCCCTGCTGATGGGGCGGCCGCGCTGGTTTTGACGCGTCCGGAGTTTCTCCCGCCTGGTTGGGATCGTCCCCTGGTGCGCATTATCGGTTCGGCGGTGGCTTCGGATACCCTGGCGCTCCACGATCGCAAGGATGTGCTCTTTTTCGAGGCGGCGCGTCTCTCGGCTGGACAGGCGATCAAACAGGCCGGCATCATCTTGGATCAGATTGACTTTTTTGAATATCACGATGTTTTCAGCATCTATGCTGCGCTTCAATTGGAATCTATCGGCTTTGCCACTCGCGGCGCGGGATGGAAGTTAGCGGCGGAGGGCGCCATTGGCTTGCGGGGGCACATTCCCTGTGCCACTTTTGGCGGGATGAAAGCGCGCGGCTTTGCCGGGGGCGCGGCCGGCGTCTATCAAGCTGTAGAGGCAGTGTTGCAGTTGCGGGGTGAAGCGGGAGCAAATCAGGTCGCGCAGGCGCGCCTCGGCCTGATCCAATCCCTGGGAGGCCCCGCCGCTACAGCAGTGACGCATCTGTTTCAGGCGGTTTAGCTAATAGGTTGATAGGTGGGTAGTGATAGTCTGATAGTCTGATAGGTTGATAGTCTGATAGTCTGATAGGTTGATGGTGCTCTGTCC
>JBKBPX010000040.1:0-18909 GCA_046292855.1 Anaerolineales bacterium | reverse complement strand
GTACGTAGCAACAACCGCAAATATGTACCGCCGCCGCGTTCCGAGATCGGGGTGAGCATGGAATCCTTGATCCATCACTTCAAGCTTTGGACCGAGGGCTTCACACCGCCGAAAGGAGCCGTCTATTCGGCAGTTGAGTCACCGCGCGGTGAGCTGGGCGTTTACCTGGAAAGCGATGGCAGCCCCAAGCCCTATCGCGTCCACTGGCGAACTCCCTCCTTCGACAACCTGCAGGTTTTGCCGGTGTTGGCCAAAGGTCACCTGATCGCCGACCTGATTGCCATCATCGGCTCGATTGACATTGTTCTGGGAGACATTGACCGATGACCCTGGCAGAAAAATATTCCCAAGAGATTCAAGCTATTTTTGCTAAATATCCGCCCGAACACAAGCGCTCTGCGATCATGCCCTTGCTTTATCTTGCCCAGCGCGAGGAAGGGTATATCAGCCAACAGGCAATGCAGGAAATCGCCGACTTGCTGGAAATCGGCATCACGGAAGTGGCCGGCGTCGTAGGGTTTTACACCCTTTACCATGAGCAAAAGGAAGGAAAATATCGCGTGCAGGTATGCACAGATTTGCCCTGTGCGCTGCGCGGCGCGGACGAATTCCTGGAAGAGCTTTCCCAAGCCCTGGGAATCCGACCCGGCGAGACCACTCCCGATGGCCGTCTCACCCTTGAGGAAGTGATGTGTCTGGGCGCCTGTCATCGCGCTCCCGTCTTTCAGGTGCAAAGTGCGGATGGCGTTACATATTACGAGAACATGAACGTCGCAAGGGCACTCGAGGCCCTAAAGAAGCTAGAGTAAGTCATCCCTTGGCGGTGCGCTTATGAGCAAATATCTCTTGCTACGTCATCGTGAAATTCCCGAAATCAGCCGCCTGGAAGTCTATCGTCAACATGGCGGGTTTGAGGCATTCCATAAAGCCGTGACCTCGATGACCCCCGATCAGGTCACCGAGGTGGTCAAGGCCTCCGGCCTGCGCGGGCGAGGCGGCGCCGGTTTCCCCACCGGCATGAAATGGGCCTTCATGGATCGCAAAAACTGGCCACATTACGTCGTGGCTAATGCCGATGAATCCGAGCCGGGCACTTTCAAGGATCGCGAAATCATGGAAGGCAATCCTTTCCAGTTCCTGGAAGGGGTAGCGATTGCCTCCTATGCTGTCGGGGCACAGCGCGCCTATATCTATCTGCGCGGCGAATATCAGCACATCGCCCGTTGGCTGGACCAGAAAATCGCAGAGATGGAGCAGGCCGGCCTGCTCGGAGAGCGCATCTTTGGCAGCGACTATTCACTGCGCATCTATACGCATCTCGGCGCCGGTGCCTATATTTGCGGTGAAGAAACTGCCCTGCTCGAATCGCTGGAAGGGAAGCGCGGTCAACCGCGCATCCGTCCACCATTCCCGCCATCCTTTGGGCTTTATGGAAAGCCCACAGTGGTAAACAATGTCGAAACCCTGGCAAACGTACCACCGATCATCCAGAACGGCGCAGAATGGTATCGCTCCATGGGCACTGCCGATGCCCCTGGGGTCAAGATTTTCTCCCTTTCCGGACGAGTGAAGCAACCGGGCAACTACGAATTGCCTTTCGGGGTCACTTTTCGTCAACTGATTTACGAATACGGCGGAGGCATTTTGAACGACCGGCCGATTAAGGCGATCATGCCGGCCGGGGCTTCCTCCTCCATCCTTCGCGCCGACGAGAAAGTCCTGGATACCCCCCTGGATTACGCCTCGGTGCGCACCTTAGGTGCCGATCTCGGCTCTGCTTCCGTGATCGTCATTGACGATACCGTTTCTATGGACTGGGTAATCCAGAAAACCATCCGCTTCTTCAAACATGAATCCTGTGGAAAATGCACCCCCTGCCGTGAAGGCACGTACTGGATGAAACATCTCATTGATCGTATTCGCCGGGACGGCAAGGAAGAACACCAGGTCAAGCTGTTATTGGATGTTGCTCGCCAGATTCAAGGCAAATGTCTGTGCGCCCTGGGAGAATTCTCGACGATGGCCGTCGTGACCGGAATTGAGCGCTTCGCCGAAGATTTCAAGTAGTTTCACGAACAACTTTCCTGCGGAGATATGTATGAGTCGAATGGTAACGCTGACCATTGACGGAAAGCAGGTCACTGTCCCAGAAGGAACCCTCGTGGTAGACGCGGCGCGGAAGGCCGGCATTGATATTCCCGTGTTTTGCTATCACCCTAAAATGGAGCCGGCCGGCATGTGCCGCATGTGCCTGGTGGAAATCGGGCGTCCAATGATTGATCGGAACACCGGCCAGCCCGTCCTGGATGAAAAGGGTCAACCGAAACTGCAGTTTTTGGGGAAACTGGAGACGGCCTGCACCAACCTCGTTTCCGAAGGCATGGTTGTCCTGACCCAATCGGAGAAAGCACGCGCCGGGCAAAAGGCGACGGTGGAATTCCTGCTCACCTCCCACCCGCTGGATTGCCCGATCTGCGATAAGGGCGGAGAATGTCCGCTCCAGGACCTGACTATGGCTTACGGTCCAACTCAGAGTCGGTTCATCTATGAGGATAAAATTCACCTGGCAAAACACCTCCCCTTAGGTGAATTGATTTACCTGGACCGCGAGCGCTGCATCCTCTGCTCTCGCTGTATTCGCTTCCAAAGCGATATTGCCGGTGACCCGGTCCTGGCCTTTGATGAGCGCGGGCGCTCAAGTCAAATCATCACCGCCTCAAATCCCCCCTTCGACTCGAAGTTTTCGGGCAACACCACCGATATTTGCCCGGTCGGCGCGCTGACCACGGCAGATTTCCGCTTCGGCGCACGGCCCTGGGAATTGAAAGCAGCCGCCTCCATCTGCGCTCAATGCCCGGTCGGATGCAATATCGTCTATCACACCGGGCGCGAGGCGCGCAGCGGCGGACGAATCGTTATCAAACGCGTTTTGCCACGCCAGAACGAGGAAGTCAACGACCTGTGGATTTGCGATAAAGGGCGGTTTGCCTATCATTACACCGAAAGCCCATCCCGCCTTGCGGCACCGCGCCTGGGCGAAAGGGAGTCTTCCTGGAGCGATGCGCTGGAAAAAGCGGCTACAGCGCTGCGCACCTGGCAAAGAAAAGCTATCCTGGCTTCCGGCCGTCTCTCCAACGAGGACCTCTATGCACTCAAGCGCCTGGCCGATCATTTGCAAATGCCCGCTTACCTCTATACACCGATGGGCGGCGGCGAGTGGGTGACCCGCTACGGCTTGAGCGCGGGCAGCGATCTGGGCAAGTTGGGCGCCGGAGATGCCATCCTGGTAGTCAGTTCGGACCTCTACGAAGAGGCCCCGCTCTGGTATTTGCGTGCAAAACAGGCGGCCAAGCAGGGAGCTACCCTGATCTTGGCCAACCCACGCTTCACGCGCCTGGAACGCTTCGCTCACTACACGCTACGCTACGCCTATGGCGACGAAGACAAGGTGATTGAACGCCTGCGAAGCGATGCCACCATCGGCAAGGTGCTCCAGGAGGCTAAAAACTTGGTCATTTTCTTCGGAAGCGAAGGGATGGGCCTGCAGCAAACCGAAGCCCTGGCCGCTTCCTGCGCGCAACTGCTGGCCGAGACCGGGCACCACAGACGGGTCAATAACGGACTGGTGGGGGTCTGGTCACGACCAAACGATCAGGGCGCCTGGGAATTAGGTTTTCGCCCGGCCTCCGATCTACAAGCGCTCTTTGACGAGCTAGATGTGCTCTATCTCGTCGCTGCTGACCCGATCGGGGATGGCACGGTTCATCTGAACGGCCGCAAGCCATTCCTGATCGTGCAAGAAATCCTGGAGACCAAAACGGTGCGCCAGGCCGATGTGGTCTTTTCCGCTTGCGCCTACACGGAACGCGAAGGGACGTTTACCTCCGGTGAGCGCCGCGTCCAGCGCTACTGGCCGGCTGTGCCCCACTGGGGTGAGTGCAAGCCAGATTTCACCATCACGGCCTCGTTGGCTCAGGCGCTTGGGCTGATGCTGGAAGCGCAAAGCGCGGCACGGCTCTTCCAGGAAATGGCTTCGAGCATAGAAGCTTTCCACGGGTTGGATTATGCCCGCTTGAGCGAAACACGTCCCCAGTGGCCACCTACCGGGCCCCATGACTATCCCTTTAGCGGCACCGCCCAGCCGAATACGCAGGGCATGGGCAAAACACTCTCGGTCGCGCCGAATGCTCAGGGCAGCGCAGCGGTGCCCAAGCTTCAGCTTGAGGCGCTGCGGCCGGAGGAGGGCAAATTGCTTCTGGTGCCGATCACACGTCTCTTTGATGCAGGTAGCTTGGTCGCGCCGTCTTCCCTGCTCCATCAGCGCATCGGCACACCACGTCTGCTCCTGCACCCGAACACTGCTCAGGCCGAAGGCGTGCAGGATGGTGATCAGGTGCTGATCAGCTGGGAAGGGCATCAAGCCGAAGCGAAGGTGGTAGTGGATGAGAGTGTACCGAGTGGCGTTGGGCTGGTGCCCCGTAGCATGGGCATCCCGCTCCAGCAAACGGTTTATGCCCGCTTGCATCTCCCAGAACGGGTGAGGTAGTATGGATTACGCATTGCTCATCGAATGGACTTTGAAGGCCCTTATCCTGATCCTGGTGCTTCTAGGCGGCTTCGCCTACCTGACGCTTTACGAGCGCAAGGCGCTCGCCCGTCTGCAGGTGCGCATCGGGCCGAATCGCGCCGGCCCCTGGGGGCTTTTGCAGCCTGTGGCAGATGGGATCAAGCTGATTTTCAAAGAGGAATTCACGCCGGCCACGGCGGATAAAGTGCTCTTCTTGCTGGCCCCAATTGTCACGGTAGTGCCGGCGCTGGTGATTCCGGCCGTAATCCCTTGGGGGCCTCCCCTGCCGCTTTTCGGACGCACAATCACGCTGCAAATTGCCGATCTCAACGTGGGTGTGCTCTATCTCATGGCCGTAGCGTCTATCTCGGTCTATGGGATCGTGCTGGCCGGCTGGGCGAGCAACAACAAATATGCCATGCTGGGAGGCATGCGCTCTTCAGCGCAGATGATCTCTTACGAACTGGCGCTGGGGCTGGCCTTTGTGGTTCCCATCCTGCTGGCCGATTCCATGCGCCTTTCCGAAATCGTTGCAGCTCAGCGCTCGATCTGGTTCGTGCTATTACAGCCGGTCGGTGCGGCGATCTTCCTGGTAGCAACGCTGGCCGAGGTCAATCGTGCCCCCTTCGATATGCCGGAAGCCGAGCAGGAATTGACAGCCGGCTATCACACCGAATATTCGGGCATGAAGTTTGCCCTGTTCTTCATGGCCGAATATGACAAGATGATCGCCATCAGCGCCATTGCCGCTTCGCTTTTCTTCGGCGGCTATTGGGGCCCGGGCGTGGAGCGCTTCCCCTGGTTGGGGCCGCTTTACCTGCTCCTGAAGATCGTGATCCTGCTCTTCGGCATGATCTGGGTACGCGCGACCCTGCCGCGCATCCGCTATGACCGCCTGATGGCTTTCGGTTGGAAAGTGCTTTTGCCCCTGGCACTGGTTGTGGTCTTTATCACGGCACTAGGCATGCTGCTGGAGCAACTCTGGCTGGTGCCGCTGCTTTCAGTCCTGGCCGGGATGGTCACTTCTTTATTGGTAACACGCTCACTCTGGAGGAAAGTCTATGCTTAAGGAATTGGGTCGTGGTCTGATGACTACGTTTAAGATGATGCTGGAACGTCCGGTGACGATCCAGTATCCAGAGCAGAAGCGTCCGGTGCGGACTCGTTTTCGCGGACGCCATGTCCTGCGGCGCTACGAAAACGGGCTGGAACGGTGCATCGGTTGTGCCTTATGCGCAGCAGCTTGCCCGGCTGATGCGATCTTTGTTGAAGCAGCCGAGAACACCGACGAGGAGCGCTATTCACCGGGCGAGCGCTACGCCAGCACCTATGAGATCAACATGCTGCGCTGCATCTTTTGTGGCTTCTGCGAAGATGCCTGCCCCACCGAAGCAATCGTCCTGGGAGATAACTATGAACTGAGCTTCACCGATCGCGGCCAGGCAATTTATACGAAGGAGATGCTCCTGGAGCCGGTGCCGCCGAGCGGTCAACCGACACCCCAGAAGACCCCGCCGGGCGTCTACACGCGCTCGGTGCCCGAAATGGAGGACCCAAAGGATTAGCCATGAGCCTGGAATTGCTTCTCTTCCTGATCCTGGCCCTATTGGCCATCGCGAGCGCATTAGGGTTGCTCTTCAGCCGCCATGCCGTGTATGCAGCGCTTTTCCTGGTGCTGAATTTTGCCACCGTTGCCGTGTTGTACCTGTTCCTGAACGCGCCCTTTATCGCCATGGTGCAGATAACGGTCTATGCCGGGGCCATCATGGTGCTCTTCCTGTTCGTCATCATGCTCCTGGGGAGGGAGGTCTTGCCGCCTTCTGCGGTATTGCCCTGGCAACGGCCTTTGGCAACGATTCTGGCCGCTATTCTGCTTGGAGAAAGCTTTTATCTTTTGTTCTTCCGTCAGCGCCTGGGTATTGCACTCCCGCCCCAAATTGACACCTTTTCGGGGCCGAAGGCAATCGGGCAGGCATTATTCAGCGCCTACCTGCTGCCATTTGAAATCACATCCGTGCTGCTGCTGGTAGCCATGGTAGGCGCCATTGTGCTGACGCGAAAGGAGCGCTGAGATGGTGACCGTCGACTACTACCTGGCACTTTCAGCCACCCTTTTCGTAATCGGCGCCTTGGGTGTACTGGTGCGCCGCAATCCGCTGGTCATCTTCATGTCCATTGAGCTGATGCTGAATTCCGCCAACCTGGCCTTTGTCGCCTTCAGCCGCGCTTTCGGAACCCTGAGCGGGCAGGTGTTCGTGTTCTTCGTGATGACGGTTGCGGCGGCAGAGGTCGCAGTGGGATTGGCGCTGATTGTGGCCATTTTCCGCACCAAACATACCATCAACGTGGATGAGATGAACTCCCTGAAGGGATAGGAGCGTTCCATGCTGTTTGTAGAAGCGATGCCTGCTGGTTTCTTCTACCTGGCGCCCTGGGTAGTCTTCTTCCCACTATTGGGATTGGCAATTAACCTGATCATCGGCAAATACCTGCCGGAGCGTGTCATCGGCTGGGTTGCCAGCCTGGCTTCGGGAGCGGCATTCGTGGTTTCAGTTTTACTGGCGCTCTCTCTGGGCACGCACCCGGAAGGAACCCGCGTATTCCTGGCGGAATGGATCCATATCGGAAACCTACAGCTAGATTGGGCATTCCGCGTGGACACGCTCTCGGTGACGATGATGCTGGTCGTCTCCGGCGTGGGCACCCTGATCCACATCTATGCCATCGGCTACATGCACGAGGATGTGCGCTTCAAGGGGGACCCCGGGCGCTATCGCCGCTTTTTCGTGTTCTTCAATCTCTTTATCGTTGCCATGATGATCCTGGTAGGCGGCGATTCGTACCTGATGCTCTTCGTCGGTTGGGAGGGAGTGGGGCTATGCTCCTTCCTGCTCATTGGCTTCTGGTACGATAGGGACACACTGGGGCAACCCTCCTGGGCAAACTCGAACGCGGCAAAAAAGGCCTTCGTCACCAACCGCATTGGAGATTTTGGCTTCCTGGTAGCCGCCTTCCTGATGTTCTGGTCGTTCGGCAGCTTGAACTTTGAGGAGGTCTTCGCCAAAGCGCCGCTCCTAGCCGAGACAATGCCCGGCGTGATCGTGACCATCACGCTCTTTATGCTCCTGGGCGTAAGCGGGAAATCGGCGCAGATTCCGCTCTATATCTGGTTGCCGGATGCGATGGCCGGCCCGACTCCCGTCTCGGCGCTCATCCATGCGGCAACCATGGTGACGGCCGGCGTGTACCTGATCGCCCGCTCGGCGCCGCTTTATGTGACCGTGCCGGCAGCTCAGTATGTAGTAGCAGTGCTGGGAGCGCTGACCGCCCTCTTCGCCGCCACCATCGCTGTGGGGCAATATGACATCAAGAAGGTGTTGGCCTATTCCACGATTTCCCAGCTAGGCTTTATGGTAGCAGCGGTAGGAATGGGCGCGTTCGTCGCCGGGATGTTCCACTTGGTGACCCATGCCTTTTTCAAGGCTTTGCTCTTCCTCGCGGCCGGCTCGGTGATCCTAGGACTGGAGCGCGGCCATCATCACCTGGCGCCTGCCCATCCTGACAAAGCCGGGCACCACGAAGTCTTCGATGCGGGCGATATGCGCAACATGGGCGGTCTGCGCAAGCGAATGCCGCTCACCTTCTGGCTTTACCTGATCGGCACACTGGCCCTGGCCGGAATCTTCCCGTTCGCCGGCTTTTGGTCGAAAGATGAAATCCTGGCGGATGCCTTCCGCCAAGGATATTCACTCGTCTACTGGTTATTGACCATCGCCGCCTTCTTCACCGCCTTCTATATGGGACGGCAAATCTGGCTGGTCTTCTTCGGGGAGGCGCGTCACGAGGCCGCCGCGCACGCCGAAGAAAGCCCATGGATTATGACCGCACCACTGATGGTGCTCGCCGCTCTCTCGCTCCTGGGTGGAGCATTGAACCTGCCGGGGATTCACACCCTGACCTCCTGGCTGGAACACACGCTGGAGATGGTGCATGCGGGCGAATTCATCTTCTCCGTAGCCGCCGTTTCGACCCTGCTCGCACTCCTGGCTTTGGCGCTTTCTTGGTGGATTTACGGCCGGCAGCCCCTGGGGACACGCACCCAACCCGACCCGTTAAAAAGCGCGCTTGGCCCTCTGTTTGTGGCGCTGGAAAACAAATGGTATGTGGATGAAGGTTACTGGGCTGTGTTCGTCAATCGCTACGTGGACCTGGCACGCCTTTTGGCCGATAAGATCGAGTGGGCCTTCTGGCATGAATGGTTCCACGATAGCGTACTCGTGCGCAGCTTCAATTTCGTCAGCAAAACCCTGCTCCACGCCCATATAGATCGCAAGGTCGTAGATGCCTTCTTCGATGGCTTGGCCAACCTGACGGCGCGCATCGCCCGTTGGCTCAGCCCACTGCAGAATGGCTTTGTGCGCAGCTACGCCCTCTCCGTGTTGCTAGGTGTGGTGCTCCTCCTCACCTACCTCCTCTTCCTCTAACCTCTACACCCGGCCATTACCCTATCCGACTATCCGACTATCCGACTATCAGACTATCCGACTATCAGACTATCTGACTATCAGACTATCAGACTATCAGACTATCAGCCTATCAGCCTATCCGACTAGAGGTACCCCATGGACTTCCTGCTTCATCCTCTGACCCTCGTCACCTTCTTCCCCATCGTAGGCATCCTGATTTTGCTCTTCATCCCGCAAGAGCAGAAAAATGCCCTGCGCTGGACAGCCCTCCTCACCTCCCTGGTAACCTTTGGCATTTCGCTATGGGTGCTAACCCGCTTTGATGCGCAAAATCCCGATCTGCAGCTGATCATCCGCAAAGACTGGATTCAGGTTGCCGGCTGGAATATCCAGTATCACCTGGCTGTAGATGGTTTGAGCATCCTCCTGCTGTTATTGACCACTCTTCTGACCCCCATTTCGATCCTATCCACTTGGTCGGCCATCGAGGAACGGGTCAAGGATTTCATGCTCTTCTTCCTGCTCCTGGAAGTGGGCATGGTGGGTGTATTCCTGGCCCAGGACCTGTTCCTGTTCTATATCTTCTGGGAATTCACCCTGGTGCCGATGTACTTCCTGATCGGGATTTGGGGCGGTCCCCGGCGCATCTACGCGGCGATTAAGTTCTTCCTCTATACAATGGCCGGCTCCATCCTGATGCTTCTAGCCATCCTGTGGCTGGGAATTTACCAGGGGACATTCTCGGTGCCGGACCTGATTGCCAAAGGTGGGATTCCGTTTGAGGTCCAGAAGTGGCTCTTCCTGGCCTTTGCCGCCGCCTTTGCGATTAAAGTACCCATGTGGCCGCTCCATTCCTGGTTGCCCGATGCGCATGTCGAGGCCCCGACCGCCGGCTCCGTGATCCTGGCCGGCGTCCTGCTGAAGATGGGCACCTACGGCTTCCTGCGCTTCAACCTGCCCCTCTTCCCACAAGCAAGCATCTGGGCAGCACCCTGGATCGCCTTGCTAGCCGTGATCGGCATCCTCTATGGCGCAGCCGTTTCCTACGCGCAACAGGATGTCAAGAAACTGGTGGCTTTCTCCTCGGTTAGTCACCTGGGCTTCGTGATGTTGGGTCTCTTTGCCCTTAATCCGCAGGGGATTCAGGGTAGCATCCTGCAGATGATTAACCACGGGTTGAGCACCGGAGCATTGTTCTTGATCGTCGGTATGATCTACGAGCGCCGTCACACGCGTGACTTGACTGCCTTCGGCGGCCTGTGGAAGGTGATGCCTGTTTACGGTGCGCTGACCTTGATCGTGGCCCTCTCCTCGATGGGCTTGCCGGGGCTGAACGGGTTCGTCGGCGAATTCACCATTCTCCTAGGTGCCTGGGGCGCCGCTGCGAAGGGAGCATACGGCTCGGTGCTCTATGCCGCTTTTGCCGCGCTGGGTGTGATCCTGGCCGCCATCTACATGCTCTACATGTTCCAGAAGATGTTCCTCGGCCCGCTGGACAAGGAAGAAAACCGCTCTCTTAAAGACCTCAACCTGCGCGAAGTGGTCACGCTGCTCCCGTTGTTGGTCCTGATCTTCTGGATCGGCCTCTACCCAAAGCCGTTCTTCGCGCTGATGGCACCGAGCGTGGAAAAACTGACCTCGTTGTTGCAGACCACACTGACCGCGCTGCGTTAGAGCCAGAGATGATATTCAGGGAGTATCCATGAGCGTTGCAGATCTCTTTCTCCTGCTGCCCCTCGCTGCGCTGCTGATATGGGCGATAGTGCTGCTGATCGTTGACCTCTTCATTCCCAAAGCCCAAAAAGGTTGGACGGCTTTCCTGGCAGCCCTGGGATTAGCTCTGGGCCTGTTCTTGACCCTATCCCGGCAAGAGAGTGGAGTGGCGTTCGGCGGGATGGTCCGCGTGGACGCCTTTGCCACCTTCGTCAACACATTGCTCCTGAGCAGCGGCTTGCTAGGCATTCTGCTAGCCTATGGTTCTATCCGCCGTCAGGGGATCGAGCGCGGGGAATATTACACGCTTCTCCTCTTCAGCATCGGTGGGATGATGCTGATGGCCCAGGCCAGCGACCTGATCGTGCTCTTCTTGGGTCTGGAATTGCTCTCCATCCCCCTCTATGTCCTGGCCGCCTTTGCCGCGCCGCGAGTGGATTCCTCCGAAGAGGCAGGGCTGAAGTATTTCCTGCTGGGTGCGTTTGCCAGTGGCTTTCTACTCTATGGCATCGCGTTGCTCTATGGGGCAAGTGGCACAACAGCCCTCGATGGAATCCTCGCGGCATTGAGCGCCGGAAACAACTTGCTCTTCCCCATCGGCGCCGCACTCATTCTGGTCGGGTTAGCCTTCAAAGTCGCAGTGGTGCCGTTCCACATGTGGACCCCAGATGTATACCAGGGCGCGCCTACAGCTGTGACCGGCTTCATGGCCGCCGGAGCAAAGATCGCCGGCTTCGCCGCACTCTGGCGCATCTTCTCCCAAGCTTTGTCGGGACTAGCCCCACAGTTCACGACGGTGCTCTGGGTGCTTGCCGTGCTGACCATGGTGTTTGGCAATTTGCTGGCCATTGCCCAGAAAAACGTCAAACGGATGCTGGCCTATTCCAGCATCGCCCATGCCGGCTATATTCTGATGGCCTTTGTACCGTTCGGGAATCCACAAGTGCGCGAAGTAGCCCTGGCTGCCGGTTTGTTCTACCTGATCACTTACCTGATCACAAACTTCGGCGCCTGGGCCGTGGTCAGCGCATTAGAGCGTCAGGAAGGGCAGGGGTTGAACCTGGAAGACTACGCCGGCTTAGGGAGCAAATCCCCGGCCCTTGCTTTGGCAATGACGATATTCATGCTCTCGCTGACTGGCGTGCCTCCCACGCTGGGGCTGGTCGGAAAATTCTATTTGTTCCGCGCCGTGATCGCCGCCGGCTTCTATGGCCTGGCCGTGATCGGCGTGGTCACCTCGCTGATCTCCGCGTACTACTACCTGCGCCTGGTAGTGATTATGTATATGCATCCGGGTGAACCACAAACGGCCATGAACCCCTGGCTCAACCTGACTTGGGGGATAATGGCCATATTGACCGTAGTGCTCAGCCTGGTGCCTGCGCCGCTCTTCTGGTGGGCGAGTCAGGCCGTGCTACGTTAACCAGCCGCGCCGAGGCATTCTGCCTGGTACGACAAATTTAGGGAGTGACTTCTCAACAAAAAGGCGCGCAGAGAATCAACTTCTCTCGGCGTTCGCTCGGTGAGTTTTTGTAGACCCAAAATTTACCGCTTCTCCCATTCGGCGACCGCTTGACGGATGAGGTGCTGGATTTCCCGATCTGGCACCTCCTCGATGCTTCCATAGAGCTTCAAATCCACAATGACCTGGACATTCCCATCTGCCCCCTCGCTCAGGTGAATAGCACGTTGGACACCATTTCGTTGAAGAATCTCCTGCAAGATGGCATCAATCTGGGGAACAATGCTCACCGCTTCGGGAGGTTTCTCAGGCGAACCAATTTTCTTCGCAGGCGAAGGGGGGATTTTCGCCGGGATAGACGAGCGCGGTGAAGGGGAAGGCGGTGGCGAGGTCTGCGGCGCGGCAGGCACAGATGCCCCCTTGCTGGCGCTGCTCTCCAGCCAGGGACGGATAAGATTGAGCAAAGCGATCAACCGTTTCCGTTGTTCCGTCGTCAACGGCTGGGTCAATAGGATGCCATCCACCTCCAGATTCGGCCTTTGCTCCGCATCCAGGAACAGGCGCAGGAGAGCTGGTGACGAGGGAGCGGACGCCGATGAAGACGATGAACCTTTCTCCATCCGCCCGATGAAATAGCCAACCAGCAAAGCGATGAAAATGCCGAGGAACAAAACCAGGGGGACGAGAAACCCGTTATTCATCTCTGACATGCCCTGCAAAAATAGCTGCTCCGCTGGGCCACGCGCATCTTTTGAATCGGTTGGCCACAGCGATAACAAGGCTGGCCTTCGCGCCCATAAACTTGAAAATGATTCTGGAATTCGCCACCGCGATAGACCCAATCAATGCTGGCGCCGTTACGCCGGATGCCTTCCAGAAGCACCTCCCGGATGGCCTGCCATAGATGAACGGCTTCATCTTCGCTCAGGTTCGAGGCAATCCGCAGGGGATGGATCCCGGCACGATAGAGCGCCTCGTCAGTGTAAATATTCCCCAATCCGGCCAGGAAGGTCTGATCCAGGAGAAGCGGCTTGAGTTGACGGCGCTTCCCCCACAGACGCTCCAACAATGCTTGGGGAGTGAAATGCTCATCCAACGGTTCCGGCCCTAGCGCTCCAAGCACCTTTTCCGGGTTTTCCAGCAGCCAAACTCGCCCGAATTTGCGCGGATCGTGAAAGGCCAAAGTTTGTGCTGGGGCAGTGTCGAGGGTGAGGAGCAGGCGATCGTGCTTCTGGGGTGGAGCATCGGCTTCGCGCCATTGCAAATCACCGCTCATGCGCAGGTGGATCAAAAGGAAATCCCGGCTCAAGCGGAGCACCAAATACTTGGCACGCCGGCCAACCTCCAGCACGCTCTGGCCAGGAAGACGCTGTTCAAAGGCTTCAGCCGAGGGTGCCGCGATCGTCCCCGGCCAGAGCAGGCGCGCTGCCCGAATGGACTGCCCCACCAGATTGGGGCGCAAATTCCTCACAATCGTTTCCACTTCAGGCAGCTCTGGCATGATTCTCAGGCCTTCTCAAAAATCCAGCGATCCACATCGCGCTTCCAATCCACCAACTCTTCAGGACGGAACCAGAGCGCGATCTCGGTTTGAGCGGTTTCCGCGCCATCGGACGCATGGGTCAAGTTACGCCCGATTTCAAGGGCAAAATCGTGCCGCAACGTGCCGGGAGCGGCTTCGGTCGGGCGTGTGCTCCCCATCGTCTGACGCACGGCCACAATGGCATTCGGCCCTTCCCAGACCATCGCCATCACAGGCGCAGAAGTGATATATTCAATCAGGCCGTCATAGAAAGGTTTGCCTTTATGCACTGCGTAGTGCGCTTCGGCAAGTTCGCGGCTGACCTGTAGGAATTTCGCCGCCACCAGGCGCAAGCCGCGTCGTTCCAGGCGTGTGATCACCTCGCCGATTAGGCCACGTTGCACGCCATCCGGCTTAACAAGCACCAACGTTCGTTCCACAGAATGCCTCCATGTGTCAGGATGATGATCCGATTTTACCAAAACTCACCTGCTCTGTTCGCGGCTAAACAGCGCATCTTCCTGCAAGATTCTCCCATCCAGCGGAGAAAGCAGTTCCCCCAAACTGCCCATATATCGGAAGCCACGCTCCCTAAGCCAGTTATATATCTCATTAAATAAGGGTTGGCCAACATAAAGTTCATAGAAAGAGGCCTCGCAGATCACCCAATCCACCTTTTGGAGAGTTTGCTCTGCCCCGCGCAGCACATTCAACTCATATCCCTGCACATCCAGCTTGAGCAACACGGGTGGGCGAAGCTCCATTTGCTCCAAGTAATCATCCAAGCGAGCCTGGGGCACTGCTATCCGCTCTTGTTGACCTGTTTGGGGAAAAACACGGCGATGCAGTTCCCCCATAGGTAGAACTGAAGAAGAAGCGGTAAAATTATCCCGATAGAATTCAATCACCCCTTGCCGCTCGCCCAATGCCACGTGAAAGGCATGAAAACCTCTTCGTTCTCCCAAATTTGCCCTCAGAGCGCGATAGTTCTCCTCTAAGGCCTCGAAGGCGTAAATCTGTACCTGCGGCAGGATCAATTGCATCGCCCAAGAAAAGCTACCAAGATAAGCTCCGACGTCAATTACCGTTTGAATCCCCTTGGCTTGGAACCAGTGACGGTACTCTGTCAATCCCGGCAGCTCGTGAAGCAAGGCGCGCTGTCGCAAGAGCAATTTCCATAACTTCCAGAAATATCGGGGATACAAAAATGGCAACGAACCATATTCTATCCCCCGTATTAGAACCTTCCGGATAGAGCGCCTCATTGCATACTCCTTTCGATACAGATTAACTCTCCAGAGATTATACTCCGATACACTCCCAAGAAAATATGAGTGCCAGCCCATCATCTTCCCCTCTTTCCCTCCTTCTCACGCGGCGCACCATTCGCCGCTTTCGCCCCGAACCCGTCCCCTCACACCTGGTTGAGGAAATTCTACAGGCCGCCGTTTATGCTCCTTCGGCCCACAACCTGCAACCCTGGCGCTTTGTCCTGCTGGAATCCAAAGAAACCCGTGAAAGATTGGCAGATGCGCTCACTTCGGCTATGCGCCGCGATATGGAAACCGAGGGCGCGTCCGAGGATGAAATCCGGGCACGCGCCGAGCGCTCCCGCCGCCGGCTGCTAGAGGCACCGCTAGCGATTCTCCTTTGTCGCGATCGCGCTGCGCGCCGCGCCGCTCGCCCCGAAGAAGATCTGATGGGCATTCAATCCATCGCGGCGGCCGGCCTACAATTGCTCCTGGCCGCTCATGCCCTGGGTCTAGGCGGCAACTGGATTTGCTGGCCGCTCTATGCACCTGCCGAAACCCGTCAAGCGCTCGATCTGCCGGAAAGCTGGCAACCGGAAGCCCTCTTCTTCATCGGATACCCCGCCGAATCCCCCTCTGCCCCAACGCGTCAGGTGCCCATCCTGCGCCGCTGATAACATGGTAAAATAAGGCAATCGAAGTCAAACTCCCCCTTCAGCCACTCCCCAACGCCATGACCACTCCCCTCCTCCGCATTCACAATCTCAAAACCTATTTTTTCACCGAAGACGGCATCGTCAAAGCCGTAGATGGTGTTGACCTGGAAGTCTATCCCGGCGAAGTGCTCGGCCTGGTAGGTGAATCCGGCTGCGGCAAAAGTGTCACCTCGCTCTCCATCATGCGCCTGATTGCACCGCCGGGCAAGATCGTCCAGGGAGAGATCTGGTTCGATGGTCAAAACCTGCTCACGTTGGACGAAAAGCAGATGACCGCCATCCGCGGCAACCGCATCTCGATGATCTTCCAGCAGCCCCAGACGGCACTCAACCCCGTCTTCTGCGTCGGCGATCAAATCGCCGAAGTGCTGAGCATCCACCAGAAACTGGACTCCAAGAGCGGCTGGCAACGCGCCATTGAGTTGCTGCGCATGGTCGGCATCCCAGACCCGGAGCGGCGCGCACAGGCCTACCCCCATGAACTCTCCGGCGGCATGGCGCAGCGCGTCATGATCGCCATGGCCCTAGCCTGCCAGCCGGCGTTGCTCATCGCCGATGAACCCACCACAGCACTGGATGTCACCATCCAAGCACAAATCCTCGACCTGATGCGCAACCTGCGCCGCCAGAGCAACGCCGCCATCATCCTCATCACCCACGACCTCGGCGTAGTGGCAGAGATGGCCGAACGCGTCGCCGTGATGTATGCCGGGCAAATCGTCGAACAAACCGATGTAAACACCATTTTTGAAACTCCCCTCCACCCCTACACGCGCGGTTTGCTCGAATCTATCCCCATCTTGGGGGAGTTTAAAGAGCGATTGGCGGTCATTCCCGGCAATGTCCCCAATCTGGTTAACCTACCACCCGGTTGCCGCTTCGCCCCGCGCTGCCAAGCGCGCGAACAATACGGCCTGGAGATCTGTCACCACCAGATGCCCTCTCTGGAAGAAGTGACTCCCGGCCACAAGGTACGTTGCTGGCTCTACCAGCAGGCACCCGATCATCAACCTCCCCTGCGCATCCAAACCCAAAGCCCTACAGCCAGCTAAAAACATGACCGCCCGCCCCTTGCTCGAAGTCAGCCACCTCAAAACCTACTTCCCTGTCCGTTCCGGCCTGCTCCAGCGAGTAGTCGGCTGGGTCAAAGCTGTGGATGACGTCTCGTTTCAGGTCTATGAGGGAGAAACGCTCGGCCTGGTGGGAGAATCCGGTTGCGGCAAAACCACTATCGGCCGCTCCATCCTGCGCCTGATCGAACCCACCGCCGGCCGCGTCCTCTTCGACGGCAAAGACGTCTTACGCCTCCGTGGACAGGAGCTTAAGGCACTGCGCCGCAACATGCAAATTATCTTCCAGGACCCTTACGGTTCGCTCGATCCCCGCCTGCCGATCGGCGAATCCATCATGGAAGGCCTGCATATCCACAACCTCGGCACTCCCCAAGAACGCTATGAGATCATGCTGGATATGCTCCGCAAGGTTGGCTTGGAAAGCTACCATGCGCGGCGCTACCCCCATGAATTCTCCGGCGGTCAGCGACAGCGCATCGGCATCGCCCGTGCCCTAGCACTGCGCCCCAAGTTCATCGTCTGCGATGAGCCCGTCTCCGCGCTGGATGTCTCCATCCAATCCCAAGTGCTCAACCTTCTCAAAGACTTGCAGCAAGAATTCGGCTTGACCTATCTCTTCATCGCCCACAACTTGAGCGTTGTCGAGCACATCTCCGATCGCGTCGCCGTGATGTACCTGGGCAAGATAGTGGAAATCGCCTCGCGCGAGGAAATCTTCCGCGCCCCCCTCCATCCCTATACCAAAGCGCTGCTTTCCGCCATCCCCATCCCCAACCCGAAGATCCGCCGCGAGCGCCTCCTCCTCAAAGGCGATGTGCCCAGCCCCCTCAACCCGCCGCGCGGCTGTCGCTTCCATCCCCGCTGTCCCTGGGCAATCGAGCGGTGTTCTCAAGAGGAGCCACCCATAGGCGAGGCTGCTCCCGGCCATCAGGTTGCTTGTTGGCTGGTGGATACAAAAGGGTAAGGAATGAGACGGGCATTTGTGCTGCTTTGGCTTCTCCTCTTCTCCCTGGCCGCCTGCCTGCCTCAGCCTTTTCCCGCAGCGGATCAAGGAGGGACTTCAGGCGCCGTGCCCGTTACCCCGGCTTTCACCGCGACCGTAGCCGCCACAGCCGCGCCGCGCACCTTGAACATTTGCTTGGGCCAGGAGCCAAATACACTCTACCCGCTAGGTCGTCTGAATGCAGCAGCGCGCAGCGTCCTTTCGGCCATCTATGATAGCCCGGCCGAACGTCTGAACTACACTTACACCCCAATCATCTTGGAAAAAATCCCTACCTTGAAAGATGGGGATGTCAAAATCGAAAAGCTCACCATCAACCGGGGCACGGAGATCGTAGATGCAGAAGGGCAGGTGCGCCCGCTGGCGCCGGGTGTGCGCTTCTTGCCGGCCGGCTGCCGCACCCCTGATTGCGCCACCGCTTGGGATGGGAAAGCTCCCATCAGCATGGAACGCCTGCGCGTCACCTTCAAGCTCGCTAAAGATGTCTATTGGTCAGATGGCGCTCCGGTCACTGCGGCCGATTCGCTCTTCGCCTATAACCTGGCGCTGGCGCAGAAGGACGCCTTCCACGCCTATTTGCTCGATCGCACCGCCTCCTATAAAGCCCTCGATGACCGGACCGTTGAATGGACGGGAAAGCCCGGCTTCATCGACCCGTCCTATGTCGAAAACTTCTGGCTCCCCCTCCCCGAACACGCCTGGAAGGATTTCAAACCCTCCGAACTCCCCTCCCTAGATGTAGTCAGCCGCACACCGCTCGGTTATGGTCCCTACCTCGTTCAAGATTGGCAACCGGGAAAATCCATCACCTTGCGCAAGAATCCTTCCTACTTCCGCGCCCGTCAGCGGCTGCCGCGCTTTGATCTGCTCACCTTCCGCTTCTTCAATGACGTTAATTCGGCTATCAGCGCGCTGCTCGCCGGCGAATGCGATCTTCTCGACCCGACCCTGCCGTTGGAAGGTCAAGTAGGATTGCTGCGTTCACTGGAAGCGCAGGGGAAAGCCCGTCTATGGCTCGCCCAGACCCCGATCATCGAGTGGCTTGGATTAGGACTGCGCCCGGCCTCCTATGATGATGGCTACACACCACCCCAATACGATCGCCCGGATTTCTTCGGCGATGTACGTTTCCGCCAG
>JBKBPX010000039.1:0-18920 GCA_046292855.1 Anaerolineales bacterium | reverse complement strand
TCTCCCCCACCCCTGTGCCATGCAACGCTCTTGAATTCGATCCCGCCACGGTAGATGTGAACTACCCGGATGGGACGATGGTCTCCCCCGGCCAGGAATTCACCAAGAGCTGGCGCATCAAAAATGTCGGCTCGTGCACCTGGGGCACAGGCTACGGCCTGGTCTATGGCGGTTATGTTGACCGCATGAACGGCGTCCCACAACCCTTGCCCAAAGCAGTGTTGCCAAACGAGGAGGTCATCGTCTCCGTCCTTTTCCGCGCTCCCACCAAAGCCGGTGAATATCTGAGTGCCTGGAGGATGTCCGCTCCGATCGGAGGGCCGTTCGGCAAGCCCTTATTTGTCAAGATCGTCGTCCCGTGAACGAACTTCCCCTTGAACAGCGTATCAAAGAAGAAGCGCGCCGGCTGGGTTTCGACCTGGCCGGCATTACTACCCCCGATCCCCCTCCCCATTTTGGGACTTTCCTGCGCTGGCTGGAGGCCGGACGGCACGGGGAAATGGCTTACCTGACCACCGAGCGCTCCCTCGAGCGTCGCGCCGACCCGCGCCGTATCCTCCCTGAGTGCCGTTCCATCATCGTCTTGGCCATGCGCTACCCTGCTTCCCACCCACCCGATACTCCAACACGCGGTCAAATTGCCTCTTATGCCTGGGGAAAAGATTATCACATTGTCATCGAAGAACGCCTGCAAGCGCTGGCCAAGTTCATCATTGCCCAGGTCGGGCATCCGCTTCCCTATCGCTATTACACCGACACAGGCCCCATCCTGGAGCGTGACCTGGCGCAACGTGCCGGCCTGGGCTGGATCGGCAAAAATAGCTGCCTGATCCACCCCCGCTACGGCTCCTATTTCCTCCTTGCCGAAATCCTGCTTGGTCTCGAACTCACCCCCGATCCCCCCTTCACCACCGATCATTGCGGTCGCTGTACCCGCTGTATCGAGGCTTGCCCCACCCACTGCATCCTCCCAGATCGCACCATTGACGCCCGCCGCTGCATCTCCTACCTCACCATCGAAAACAAAGGGGAAATCCCAGCGGAATTGCGTCCTGCGCTCGGAAATTGGATTTTTGGATGTGACGAATGTCAACGTGTGTGCCCCTGGAACCGCTTCGCCACCCCAGACGGGCACCCGGCCTTAGCGCCGCACGCGCCGCGAGCGGACTCATCCCTACGGGATGCCTTATCCCTCGATCCCGAAGCTTTTGCCGCCCGCTTTCGGCATAGCCCGATCAAACGTACCAAACGGCGCGGCTTCCTGCGCAATATCGCCGTGGCCCTGGGCAATATTGGCACCCCCGATGACCTGCCTGCCCTCCACCAAGCTCTCCAAGACCCCGACCCGCTCATCCAGGAACACGCCCGCTGGGCCATCCAGCGCATCCGACAACGTCATGGAATCGAGTAGAATTTGAAAGGCGCTATGTCCGCTCCCATCCCCCTGTTACTCGCCACCCACAACCCCGGCAAACGCCGTGAGCTACAAGCCCTCCTGGCCGATCTCCCCCTAAAGTTGATCCTGCCCTCGGAGCTTGGCCTTGACCTGCATCCTGCCGAGGAAGGTCAAAGTTACGCCGAAAACGCCCTGCACAAAGCTGTGACCTTCGCGCGCGCCTCCGGTTTGCTCACCTTAGCCGACGATTCCGGCCTGGAAGTGGATGCCCTGCAAGGTGCCCCCGGCCTACACTCGGCGCGCTACCATCCGCGCCCCGCGGCTAGTGACGCGGAACGGCGTGCTTTACTACTGGCAAACTTGCGCCCCTATCCACGCCCCTGGACGGCACGCTTTCGCGCCACGATCGCCCTTACCACTCCAGAAGGAGAAACTTATCTTGCTGAGGGCATCTGTGAAGGGGAAATTATCCCGGAAGCGCGCGGCACCAACGGCTTTGGTTACGATCCAATTTTTCTCCTCCCTGCGCTTGGCCGCACCATGGCCGAGCTGGACATGGCGGAGAAAAACCGTATCAGCCATCGCGCCCGCGCTATCCAAGCCCTCCGCCCTATTCTCATGAATCTTCTCCCCATCAACCACAGCATCAACCAGAATAGCTCACCATGAAGATCCTCACCGTCCTTACCTACTACCGTCCGCATACATCCGGCCTGACCATTTACGCCGAACGCCTGGCGCGCGCCCTGGCCGTGCGCGGCCATGAAGTGACCGTCATGACCACCCAATATGAGCGTACCTTGCCCCTGGATGAATGGCGCGATGGGGTGCATATCGTGCGCGTGCCGGTGGCCGTGCGCATCAGCAAAGGCGTCCTGGCGCCCACCTTCGGCCTGGTTGCCACGCGCCTGGTGCGGCAGCATGAGGTTGTCCACCTCCACCTGCCCCAATTCGATGCCCCCGGCGTTGCGCTGCGGGCCCGCATCTTCGGGAAACCTTCTGTGCTCACCTATCACTGCGACCTCAAACTTCCGCCGGGGTTATTCAATCGCATTGTCAACCTGGTGGTGAAAATCCAGAACAACTTGGCCGCCATCCTGACTGACCAAATTGTTACCTATACGCAAGATTATGCCGAAAATTCGCGCTACTTGCGGCGCTACCGTCACAAGTTGACCACCATCCTGCCGCCGGTGGAACTTCCATCGTTGCCAGCCGAGGCAGTGGACGCCTTCGCCCGCCTTCACCAGACGCACCAGCGTCGGCCGGTGATCGGCATGGCCGCCCGTTTTGCCGCCGAAAAAGGTGTGGAGGTGCTTCTGGATGCCCTGCCCCTCGTCCTGGAAAAGTATCCCCAGGCACAAGTGCTCTTCGCCGGCCAATACGAGAACGTCCTCGGCGAACGCGCCTATTATGAACGCCTGATGCCGCGCATTCGGAAATATCAGGAAAGCGGTCACTGGAAATTCCTCGGCGTCTTGACGCCCCAAGAGATGGCCGCCTTCTACCCAAACCTGGATGTGCTGGTGGTGCCATCGCTGAATTCCACCGAGGCCTTTGGCCTGGTGCAGATTGAAGCCATGATGCACAATGTGCCCTGCATTGCTTCGGCCTTGCCCGGCGTGCGTCAGCCCGTCTACATGCACAAAATGGGAGAGATCATCCCCATCGGTGATAGTCAGGCCCTTGCCGCCGCGCTGCTGAAAGTAATTGCAGAACGCGAGCGTTACCGTTGCGACACTGCTGAGATCGCCCGCACCTACGATCCGCAAACCGTCGCCGAAGCCTATGAAGTCCTTTTCCGCAGGCTTCTAGAGCAAAAGGCACAACAAAAATAACCATGGAGAGCATATGATCGGCACTTACGAACTGATTTTCCTCCAAATCCTCAACTTCGCACTGTTCATCGGCTATCCTCTTCTCACGATCATCGCCCTTCTTCACCTGCGCAAGCGCAGCTTAGCTAGCACAGCCCAAGCCCTCTGGGCGCTGATCATCCTTATACCCTACCTGGGACCGCTTGCATTTTGGATCATCAAGCCGAGCGAGCGTTAACACCAAGCCTTGCCAAAAATCGCATTTCCTTGCTCGTGCGGTTCGCCAGTTCCGCCGATTTCTGGTCGGCCTCATCAGGCGAAACCCGACTTCTTATAATAATAGTGAAAAATCAACCGGCACAGGTCACCAAGCCTGGGCCATCCAACCATTGCCCGAATCAGGACCTTCTCCGCCTTGAATAGCCTTTGCCAAGCACCCTCATCCCCTGCATTCATCCGAATGGCATGCCCTGGCATAGGCAATTGTCAACTGCCAACACCAACCTAAAACTTCTCGGAGGCCCTCATGTCCACTCCCCGCGTTGTCCGCGCCCCGCGTGGGACGCAACTGACCTGCAGAAACTGGCTGATCGAAGCCGCCTATCGCATGATCCAGAACAACCTTGATCCGGAAGTGGCCGAGCGACCGGAAGACCTGGTCGTCTATGGTGGCCGGGGACAGGCGGCGCGCAATTGGGAATGCTTCGATGCCATCCTTGAGTCCCTGCGCAATCTTGAAGCGGATGAGACCCTCCTGGTGCAATCTGGCAAGCCGGTGGCGATCTTCCGCACTCACGAGGACGCCCCGCGCGTGCTGATTGCCAATTCCAACTTAGTGCCCCGCTGGGCCACCCAGGAACATTTCGACAAACTGGTCGCCCAGGGATTGATGATGTTTGGCCAAATGACGGCTGGCTCCTGGATTTACATCGGCACACAGGGCATCCTCCAGGGCACATTTGAGACCTTCGCCGGCGCCGCCCGGGCGCGCGGCTGGGAATCCCTGCAGGGCAAGTTCGTGCTCACGGCTGGTTTAGGCGGCATGGGCGGCGCACAGCCCCTGGCCATCACCATGAACGAGGGCGTGGGGCTGATCGTCGAGGTTGACCCAGCGCGCGCCAAACGCCGCCTGGAGATGGGCTATGTGGATATGATCGTGGACGATCTGGAAGAGGCGATGACCCTCGTCGAAGAATACCGCGACCGCGGCGAACCCAAATCCATCGGCCTGATTGGCAATGCCGCCGAAATTTACCCGGAGCTAGCCATGCGCGGCGTCATCCCCGATGTGGTCACCGACCAAACCCCGGCGCACGATGTCCTGATGTACGTCCCGGCACACCTGAGCCTGACCGCTGCCGAAGAACTGCGCCGGACCAACCCGAAAGAATACGAGAAGCGAGCGATGGAGTCCATGGCGCATCATGTTCAGGCTATGCTGGAATTCAAACGCCAGGGAGCTGAAGTTTTCGATTACGGCAACAACATTCGCCAGCGCGCCTATGATTGGGGCGTGACGGACGCCTTTGAATTCCCCGGCTTCGTCCCGGCCTATATCCGCCCGCTCTTCTGCCAGGGCAAAGGCCCCTTCCGCTGGGTAGCGCTCTCCGGCGACCCCGAGGACATTTACAAGACCGACGAGGCGGTGATGGAGCTTTTCCCAGAAGATGCCCACCTGCACCGCTGGCTGAAGATGGCACGTCAGAAAGTGCGCTTCCAGGGTCTGCCGGCCCGCATTTGCTGGTTGGGATATGGCGAGCGCGCCAAAGCCGGGTTGAAATTTAACGAGATGGTCGCCAAAGGCATTCTCAAGGCTCCAATCGTCATCGGGCGCGATCACCTGGATTCCGGTTCTGTCGCCAGTCCGAACCGGGAAACCGAGGGAATGAAGGATGGCTCAGATGCCATCTCAGATTGGCCGATCCTGAACGCACTGCTCAATGCTGTCGCCGGGGCAACCTGGGTGTCTTTCCATCATGGCGGTGGCGTGGGGATCGGCTACAGTCAGCACGCCGGACAGGTGATCGTGGCAGATGGCACACCCGAAGCCGCGCCGCGGCTCGAACGTGTTTTGACCACCGATCCCGGCCTGGGCGTCGTGCGCCATGCTGACGCCGGCTACGAGATTGCCATTGAGACCGCCAAAAAGCACGGGATCAAGATGCCAATGCTAAAATAGGCTAAAGCGTTGCGTCAAATGACAATCTCCAATTACGCGAGCTGACCATGCCCCCCTTTCCCCCTTCCACTCCCCTCACCCCCTACCAACACGCCCTGATCATCGGCGCATCCAGCGGCATCGGAGCGGCCCTGGCACGCCGCTTGGCGCAAGAAAATTATCGCCTGGCCTTGGTCGCCCGCCGGGCGAATCACCTCCAGGCACTCTGCGAAGAACTGAACCGGCCAGAACCCCGCGCTATCTTCTATGCCCACGATGTAACCCACTATGATGAAGTGCCATCCCTGCTCGAGCGCGTCATCTCTGAGCTGGGTGGCCTGGATGTGGTGATTTATGTGGCCGGCCTGAACGAGCCACCGGGCGGATTGGATCGCTATGACTTTGAAAAAGATCGCCGCATGATCGAGGTCAACCTGCTTGGCGCCATGGCCTGGTTGGATGCCATTGCGCCACTTTTCCAACAGGCCGGACGCGGGCATATTGTCGGCATCTCGTCGGTAGCCGGGGAACGCGGGCGCGTTGGCAATCCCGGCTATGGCGCCTCAAAAGCGGCGCTCACATCATACTTGGAATCGCTGCGCAATCGGCTCACGCGCTACGGCGTTCATGTGCTCACCGTCAAACCCGGCTTCGTCCAGACCGATATGCTCAAGGCCGCGCAGAAAGTGATCTTTCCCATTTCTCCCGAACGCGCCGCCGAAGATATTTTCCAGGCGCTAAAAGCCCGAAAGCAGGAGATTTACACGCCCTGGTTCTGGCGTTACATTATGCTTCTCATCCGTAACATCCCATCCCCGATCTTTCGCCGCCTGAACATCTAGGAACACCCATGCTCACCTTTGCCTATCTCGAAAACTTTGGTCACTCGCTGGGAACGACTAGTTTCCTGGCGCGGCCTGAAAACAAGGAACAAATTATCGAACTCTTTCGCCTAGCGCGCAAAAAGGGGCTGAAGGTCACCTTACGCGGGGCCGGGCGCAGTTACAACGATGCCGCGCTGAATGGTGGCGGGATCGTCTTGGACCTAAGGCGCATGAATCGCATTCTGGAATGGGACCCTGAACAGGGCATCCTGCGCGCCGAGCCAGGAGCGACCCTGCAGCAGGTCTGGCAGAAAGTCCTCCCAGATGGCTGGTGGCCACCGGTCGTCTCAGGGACGATGTTCACCACCTTGGGGGGCTGCTTGGCCGCCAATATCCATGGCAAGAACAATTACCATGCCGGCACCATCGGCGAACACGTCCGGGAATTCTGCGCCCTGCTTCCCAGCGGCGCTGAGGTGACCTGTTCCCCCCACAAAAACGCCGATCTCTTCTATGCCCTGATCGGAGGGCTGGGGCTATTGGGCGTCTTCACTTCGATTACCTTACAGATGAAACGCGTCCATTCCGGACTCTTAGAAGTGTATGCCTGGCCGGTCGGCAACTTGAGAGAACACCTGGCGGCGTTAGAGGAGAATGCACCTGCTTACGATTACATCGTCGGCTGGATGGATACCACGGCGCGCGGGCGTTCCCTCGGACGCGGCCAGATTCACGCGGCCCGCCACCTTCCCGCTGGAGCAGACCCGCACCCGGAGCGCACGCTCAGCCTGGACTATCAGCGGCTACCCTCCACCATTTTGGGCATCTTCCCCAAATCGCTCATGCCCTCGCTGATGCGCCCCTTCATGGCCAATTGGGCTGTGTCCCTGGTCAATAGCGGTAAGTACTTGTTGAGCTTGCGACGCCGGCGCTACCTGCAATCCCATGCCGCCTTCCATTTCCTCCTGGATTACATTCCATCATGGGAACGCGCCTATGGAAACGAAGGGTTAATTCAATATCAATCGTTTTTGCCGCGGGAGACCGCCCTTGAAGTCTGGCAAGAAATGCTGCGCGTGTTGCACAAACACGCTCTCCCCGCCTACCTAGGGGTCACCAAGCGTCACCGCCCTGATGCTTTTCTCCTTTCCCATGGCGTGGATGGCTTTTCGCTGGCACTGGATTTCAAAGTGTCACGGCATCACCGTGCCGAGTTGCATGGTTTGCTTGAGATTTTCGACCGCCTGGTCGTAGAAGCCGGGGGGCGCTTTTACTTTGCCAAGAACAGCGAGACAAGCGCCGAGACGGTGCGGCGCTTCCTGGGCCTGGCGACGCTCAATCGCTTCAAGGAACTGAAAGATCGTTGTGATCCTGATCACTTGCTAGTATCCGATCTGTATCGCAGGGTGTTTGGGATTTAGAGAACACTTTCATGCCGCAGCTGCTGCTTGGCTCCATATTCATAGCTTTAGGGCTGCTCTATTTCTGGATAGGCTTCTTCGCCCTACGCCAGCAACACCTGACGCGCTTTTTGTTCGCAGGGATGGTCTTCAGCATGAGCCTCTGGAGCATCTTCTATGGCTTCGAAGTCATGGCCACTTCCATCCAAGCCAAACTCCTCTGGGCAAAAAGCGAGTATCTCGGTATTGTTAGCCTGCCCGTTTTCTGGTTCCTTTTTTCCTTCAGCTTCGCAACTCAGCAAGAGACGTTCTTCAAATCACCCATATGCTGCTTGATGTGGCTCTTCCCAGCCCTGACCGTAGGAATGGTCTGGACAAACGAACTCCATCATGGCATCTGGACAAATCACTGGATCGGAGAAGCGCCGCTCTTCCTGGCCGTTTATGAACATGGCTGGTACTTCTGGCTACACACCCTCTACTCCTATGGTCTGGTATTGATCGGCACCGCCATCATGGGCATTGCCGCGCAGCGCGCCGCCGAAATTTATCGGCAGCAAACATGGCTTATCTTCTTCGGGATGCTCTTTCCTATCCTGGGGAATATCCTCTACCTGGCAGGATTGATCCCGCTTCCCGGGCTGGACATCACGCCGATCGCCTTTTTCCCCACCGCGTTGATCATTTTCTTGGCCAACCGGCGCTACCTCTTTTTAGAGACTTCACATTTGCCCCTTCCCACCATCCTAGAGACCCTAAAAGAGTCCATTCTGGTTTTGGACTCTCGGCATCGAATTCTCTACCTGAATGGCGCCGCCAAAAAACTAATGGGCAAAGAGGATCAAGCTGTGCTGGGCAAATCCTTTTTCCAGGTGTATCCATTCGCAAAGGCGCTGGAGGAGGTTTTATCACCCGAGGAAACAAAGCAAAAGGAAATCGTATGGGAGCGGAACGGGAAAGAATTCATCCTGCAAACCACCTTGCAGCCCATTCAGCTCTCTCATCCTCATGCGAAAGGCACATTGTTGGTCCTGCAGGATATTACCGAAATGCGTCTCACGCAGCAGAGGCGTGAACGGGGAGCGGCCATTCTCAAGGCTCTTTCCACCGCAGCCATAGAGTTGATGCGCGCCGCCGGCTGGGAATTTGTCGCCCCTGCAATGCTGGAGGCGCTTGGAAGCGCGGCAGATGTCAGCCGGGTATACATCTTTCAAAATTCGATAGATAGCCAAAACGTGCTCACCGTTTCGCAGCGTTCTGAGTGGGTTGCCCCTCATGCTACCCCTCAAATTGACAATCCCGCCCTGCAAGCATTCCGCATGGTGGAAAACGGCTTTGAAAGGTGGGTGCGGCTGCTTTCCGAAAATCAGGTGGTGGCCGGCTTGATACGCGATTTCCCGGAAATTGAACGCCCGCTGCTGGAAGCCCAGGATATTCGCTCCCTGTTGGTGCTCCCTATTTTTACTGAAGGCAAGTGGTGGGGATTCATCGGCTTTGATGAATGCCGGAGGGAGCGCGTGTGGCGAAACGAAGAAATAGAGGCCTTGCGCCTGGCGGCGGAATTACTTGGCACGGCCATCCACCGCCAAGAAATGCGCCTAAACATGGAGCGCCATCAGCAAATGCTCAACATGATGCAGGATATCATCATGCTCGCTCTCCAAAGCCATTCTCTGGAACATTTGGGGCAGGTGCTGGTGGATCACCTAGGCCAATTGACCGGCGCAGAACACGTCTTTTTAACCCTCTGGGATGAAAGGCAACAGCGTGCGATTCCATTCGCCGCTTATGGGAAATATCGTGAGCAATATCGAACCCTGCGCACAGAGCCAGGACAACGTACCCTGACGGCTTCGGTACTGCAATTAGGTCATACTCTGATCGTGGAGGATACAAGGAATACGCCATATCTCGACCCACAAATTGCCGCTCAATTTGAGACGCGTTCGATGCTGATACTGCCCCTGATCGCCGAGGGACAACGTCTAGGGGCATTGCTGTTAGGATATTCTACGCCCCACACCTTCACTGCTCAGGAAATCACAATCGGCGAGCGCATTGCCGCATTGGTAGCATTGACGTTGCTGAAAATGAAAGCAGTCGAGCAGGCGGAACGGCGCGCCCAAGAAGCAGATACCTTGCGGCAAGTCAGTGCCGCTGTCACTTCCACCCTTCAGTACTATGAAGTCATCGAGCGTATTTTGACCGAGTTGCACAAAGTGATCCCCTATGATAGCGCTTCCGTACAGTTGCTAAAGGATGGAGCGCTAGAAATCGTCGGCGGGCGCGGCTGGGAAAACAAAGAAGAAGTGCTCGGAATGCGCTTCTTGTTGGATGGGAACAACCCGAACACAGCGGTCATGCAGACCCTGGAGCCTATCCTGTTGAACGACACTTCCGCTTACCCGGAATTCAAGAAGCCTCCTCACCACCGCATCCGTTCCTGGCTGGGAGTGCCGCTCATCGCACATGGCCGGGCCATCGGGTTGCTGGCTATTGATAGCCATCAAGAAAACTTTTTCACCCCAGAACAAGTGGAACTGACTATGGCCTTTGCCAACCAAGTCGCAATAGCCCTGGAGAACGCCCGCCTCTATGAGGAAAGTCAGGCCCAGGCATTGACAGATGCGCTGACAGGCATCTACAACCGACGCGGCTTGATGGAATTGGGAAAGATCGAACTGACGCGCGCCTTGCGTTACCAGAAACCCTTCTCGGCCATTATGCTCGATATTGACCATTTCAAGCGCGTCAACGACACCTACGGTCACTCGGTCGGCGATCAGGTGCTCCAGGCATTGGCGCGGCGCTGTGAGCAAGCAACACGTGACCTCGACTTGGTCGGGCGATATGGAGGGGAAGAATTTCTAATTTTCTTGCCCGATGCAGATTGGCGCGCCGGACTCAAGATCGCCAATCGCCTGCGCATTCTAGTAGCAGGGGCAGCTATTCCCACCCGCGCAGGGCCTCTCCGTATCACCATCAGCCTGGGAATCAGCCAACACCGAATAGGGGACAGCGGCTTAGAAGAGTTGGTCGAGCGTGCCGATCAGGCACTCTATAAAGCCAAAGAGAGGGGACGCAATCAGGCTGTAGCCTTCGAGGAAATGCACCAGACTTGATAGAGGCCTAAACGATTGTTTTCTCCATCCGAAAGAAAGGTCTCTACGATCTCAAACCCGGCTTCGCCGGCCAGGGCTTCCAGCTCGGACAGGTTGAAATGGTGGACATAACGTAGTCCCTGCCCCTCATGGCGCCAATCCAGCAGGTAATCCCCCTCATCCACCTCAGCGGCACTCAACCCCACCCTCTCCCAGGGCTGGATGCGCCGGCTCCAACGCGCGCTATTCAAGAATTGCCATTCGGAATGGCAAAAGAATCCCTGGGGATGCAATAGACGCCGCACGCTCTGGAGGAGCCGTAGGCGTAATTCGTGGCTCGGAATATGGTGCAGGACGGCGAAAGCGGTGATGACATTGAAAGGCGCTGCCCGCGCCACCTTCTCTTCCCACTCGTCCGGCCGGGTGAGATCGGCCTGTAGGAAAAGAGCAGAATAAGCAGAAGGAACGCGTTTTGCCTCCTGGAGCAGGGGGAGGCTAAAGTCCAGGCCAATGTATCCGCCACGATGGCCGGCTGCGGCCAGCTCACGCGCCAATTGGCCACCTCCACAGCCCAGGTCGAGAATGCGGTCCGTCTCTTTCCAGCGCATTAACAAGCGCCGCACTCCCGGCTGCACACGGCGACGGGTCGTAGCAAAGGCCTCGCCAAAGTTCTGGTAGAATTGGTAGTTGACTTCAATTAAGCGCTGGACAACTTCTGGTTTCACGATGGCTGATTATACGATAGAAATTCTCGAACGACAGCGAGTGTGGCGCGAACGAAAGGCCTGGAACGCCGAAAAGCGGGAGGCCGCTCGCCGGGCTTTACGGGACATCCAACGCGGCGAGGATGTGCTACGGGCGCTGCGTGCCCACCCTTTGCCGGATGGCAGTTTCCTGGGCAAATCGGCGCTGGTATTTGCCTACCAGGAGATGGTGCGCCAGGGGGAACTGGACGAGGACCCAGCCTTGCTGGAACGCATTCGCCTGAAACCGGTGCGCACTCTTTCCGGGGTGACCACGGTCACCGTGCTCACCAAGCCCTATCCCTGCCCCGGCAAGTGCATTTTCTGTCCGACCGATGTGCGCATGCCGAAATCCTACTTACCCGATGAGCCGGGCGCGATGCGCGGCTTGGAACATGCCTTTGACCCCTATGCTCAGGTGCGCGCTCGGCTGGAAGCCCTGGAAACGACCGGCCACCCCACCGATAAGATTGAGCTACTTATCCTGGGCGGCACCTGGAGCGCATACCGCCGCGATTACCAGGCCTGGTTTGTGCGGCGCTGTTTCGAGGCATTGAACGAAGAAGGCGACCCACACGAGCCAGACCCAACGGCAGGACGCCCGCCCCGGCCCGTTGACCTGGAAGCCTTGACTAGGACACAACTGCGCAACGAAGAAGCCCCACACCGCAATGTCGGGCTGGTGATCGAGACCAGGCCCGATGAGATCACGCCCGAGGAAATCCGCTGGCTGCGCACTTTGGGCGTGACAAAGGTGCAGCTTGGCGCGCAGAGTTTGGATGATCGCATCCTGGCGCTCAACCAGCGCGGCCATGACGTGGAGACAACGCGCCGCGCAGTGCGCCTATTGCGCGCAGCCGGCTTCAAAATTGTGCTTCACTGGATGCCCAACTTGCTTGGAGCAACGCCGGAAAGCGACCGGGAAGATTTTGCCCGTCTCTGGCAAGGGCTTTGCCCCGATGAAATCAAAATTTATCCCACCCAGCTGCTGGAAAATACGGATCTCTATGCTTACTGGCAGCATGGTGCCTATCAACCATACACCACCGAACAATTGATTGATCTCCTGGCCGACCTGAAAGCCACCATCCCGCCCTACTGCCGTGTCAACCGCGTCATTCGGGATATTCCATCCACCCATGTTGTTGCCGGGAACCGCCGCACCAGCCTACGTCAGGACGTGCTGCGCGAAATGGAGCGACGCGGCACCCGCTGCCGTTGTATCCGTTGTCGCGAAATTCGTGAACAGCCCGTTCATCCCCAGGCATTGGAGCTCCAGCATTTCACCTATCTTGCCGATGATGCAGAGGAGCACTTCCTTTCGTTCGTCACGCCCGGCGATCGTTTGGCAGGGTTCTTAAGGCTTTGCTTGCCCCAGGCAACTGCCCCCGATCTCGGATTGGCCGATCTGAAAGGCGCGGCCTTGATCCGCGAAGTGCATGTCTATGGACAATCGCTGCCGGTCGGAGCAGAACGACAAGGAGCGGCACAGCACACCGGACTGGGCACGCGCCTTCTCCAAGAGGCCGAGCAGCTGGCTCGACAAAAAGGTTACACCCGCCTGGCCGTAATTGCCGCGATCGGCACCCGGCGCTATTACCTATCACGCGGTTTTCAACGAGGGGAGCTTTATTTGATCAAAGAGCTAAGCTGAGTCGCATGGAACTCCTTTCGCTTTTTTGGACATTCCTCAAAGTCAATTTGCTGAGCATTTCCGGCCTGGCATCCATTGGCTTATTGCACCAGGAAGTGGTGGGCAAATGGGTGAGCGAAACACAATTCGTTCAGGCTGTTTCATTTGCCAGCATCCTGCCAGGGAGTGACGCGCTCCAATTGGCAATGTTCATCGGCTTGAATGCCCACGGGATGGGTGGAGCACTGGCCGCCCTGTTTGGTTCCCTGCTTCCGCCGACAGTGCTCGTCTTGGGAGTGGTTTTGATCTTATACCGCCTGCGCCGCGAAGCTTGGATCAGCCGCTTTGTCGAGGGATTGACGCCGGCAGTGGCCGTGCTGATGCTCCATGTCGCCTGGAAATTGCTACGGAGCAGCGGTAATGCCACCCTTTTCGATTGGCGCGTCCTGCTCCTGGCTTTGGTCAGCCCGCTAGCTTTTCTCTTCGAGATACCTCCCCCGCTGGTGCTCATCGCCAGTGGATTGGCCGGCATCCTACTATTCAGGTAAAATGAACTTTCAAAAACCTTCCCCTATCCACCTTTGGGCACGTCTTCTCTGGACGTTCCTAAAAGTAAATCTCCTAACTTCTTCGGGCCCGGCCTCGGTGGGATTGATTTATAAAGAAGTGGTCGGCAAGATTATGGATGAGGAAAAATTCGTAGAAGCAGTTGGTTTTTCCAACGTGGTTCCGGGCAGCGAAGCACTGAAACTAGCCATGTTCATAGGGTACTCAGCCGGGAATGTCGGAGGCGCGATTGCGGCGCTGCTAGGCGCTATCCTGCCTCCAACGATGAGCATGCTGATCGTTGCATTGGCCGTGCAACAGTTTCACGAAGCAGCATGGATGAAGGGATTCATCAAAGGAATGGGGCCCGCATTGGCCATGCTGGTTGCCTTGGCCGCCTGGAAAGTGTTTTATAATGGCAAGCGCATCCGCAAGCGTGCTCTTTTGTTGGCGGCGCTTTGCCTTTTGGCACTCATCGCAGGGGTTGCCCCTCCGCTGGTGGTGGCATTGGCCGGGATCAGCGGCATCTGGCTCTTCCGGTGATAAGGATGTTAGAACTATCCGTCTATACCAATGGTCATTCGGCCACCTGGCCGGCCCTTGAATATGCGGCCCATCTGGCAGAGGCCGTGGAGCGGCCTTTGCGCCTGATCGCCATTGACGAAAGCCCTCATCCCTCTTCCCCTGATGCGATACAGCCGCTGGAAGCTTTCCTAGAACAGGCCAAAGCGCTTTTCCAAGAACATCACGTCACATATGAACTGGAAGTGCATCGCGGCCATGCCGAAGATATCATACCGGCACGGGTCAATGTCCACCCAGCGCGCCTCCACTTGGTTTCACCACTTGGCCGCTCACCACTACAGCGCTTGCTTCGGGGACGATCCTTCCGCCATATCATGGCCAAAGCCATAGCACCTTTGCTATATGTGCCGCGCCTCCTTTGGCCACCGGCTGAAGTGTTGATCTGTGTGGGAGGAATCGGTTACGAAGTGACTGCGGAGCGCATTGGCCTCCAGCTAGCCAAGCATTTCCAGGCCCACATCACCCTGCTGACAGTGATCCCCCCTGCCGATCTGGATTATCCATTGGTGCATCAGATACAGGAACATGAACGCGACCTGTGGCAGACGGATACCCCCCTGGGGCGCGCTTTGCGGCGGGGATTGGAGCAGGCACAAAGCCTGGGACTAAACGCTTCGGTGAAAGTCCGTCACGGAGAAGTGGTGGAGCAAATTCTGAACGAGATCCGCCAACAGAAACCTCAACTGGTCTGCATGGGTTCCCCGTTCAGCAGCCATAGCCTGAGACACTACTACATGCCAAACGTCACGGCAGAGGTGGCTGAAAGCGGATTGGCGCCTGTGCTCACGGCGAGGTATGATGGAGGGTAGACGGCGGACCGCAGACGGCGGAGGGTAGACGGCGGACGGCGGAGTGAGGAATGGCGGAGCGGATTTTGTATTTTTACGGAAACGATGAATATGCTATCCAACAATCTCTGCAGAGGTTGAAATCCACATTTGCCGATGCGACAACGGCGGAGTTGAACCTAACGCAGTTGGAGGCGCGCAATGCTTCCGAAGCAGAAGTGCACCAGGCAATCCAGGCCATCCCTTTCCTGGCGGCACAACGTATGGTCTGGTTGGCGAATCCGTCTCTCGCCTTTAGCACGCCGGAAGGCCAGCAAAAGTTTCTTCGTCTGCTCGAAAACGTCCCGGAAAGCACTCTGCTGGTGCTACACGAGATCGTTGAACCGAAAGGGATGGAACGCCACTGGTTGGTGCGCTGGAGTGAAAAACACCCTGAGATTGCCAAAGCACAGGCATTCAACTTGCCGCGTCCGCGCGAGATGGCGCAATGGGTGAGCAGCGAGGTCAAGAAACAGGGGGGAAAAATCGAACCTGCGGCGGCAGCACGTCTGGCAGAAATGGTCGGGACGGACACGCGCCAAGCCGCCCAGGAAATTGCCAAATTGCTCGCCTATACAGGGTGGCAACGTCCAATTCGGCTGCAGGATGTCCAGGCAGTGTGCGTGGTCACGGCAGAAGAAAACATCTTTGAATTCGTAGACGCCCTGGCGCAAAAAGATGCCCGCCGCGCCCAACGTCTGTTACATCGCCTGCTGGAAAGCGGAGACGAGTTTGCCCTATGGGGAATGGTGGTGCGTCAATTTCGCCTGTTGCTCCAGGGGCGTGAAGTCCTAGATCAGAGAGGAGATGCAGCGCAGATCGCCGAACGGCTGGGACTTCACCCTTTTGTGGCCGAAAAAATCGCCCTCCAGGCACGTCCCTTCTCGCTCAAAAGCCTGGAGGGAATCTATCAGCATTTAGTAGAGATTGACGAAGCAATTAAGAGCGGCCTGCTGACCTTGGAAATTGCCCTGGATATGCTGGTCATCGAATTCTGTCAGGCGGGTACGGTTTCCTCCTCCAGATAAAGCATCTCCCTATCGTCATCATAACCAAAAAGTTCGGCATACCGTCCCCAGCGGACGGCGATTTCAAGTTGCTTTTCGGCTTCGGCGGGTGGAAAATCCAGTTCGAGCGCCGTCTGGATCACTTCCCATTTCAGCTCGTGACGATCCGAAGACTGCAACAGGCTGAGCAGCCAGCGGAAGAAAGGCAAGCGGCGCAGGCGGGTAGCAAAAAGCTGCTTGCGCAGCTGAATGCTGCCATCGGCAAAAGTTTCGCCGAGAGGGGTGAGCACAATGTCACCTTGGGAGACCGTGGCAAAGCCAAGCAGCTCAGCCGCCTCAGTCAGGCGCAGGATGTGATCCGAATCCACCTTGAGTTCTTCAACCAGGTGATAGAGATCGGCGCGATCATCGGGTTCGGCGGCCAAAGCCTCCAGCAAACCGGCCAGATCGCCCAGGGTAATATCCGGCAGCAAGCGCTTCCGACCGGGTTCACCCGGGGCGACACCCAACTCGATTGGTTCGGGTTCAGTCTGACCGGCCAGAGTAGCATAGACCTGGTCCACTTTGGCGATGAATTCAGGCGATTTGCGCTGGCGCGGATGGGGCAGGTCAACGGTCAATTCGGCCACCACACGCCCCGGTTCTTTCTCCATGATGATGATGCGATCCGCCAGCAAGACAGCTTCTTCGATGTTGTGAGTCACCATGAGGATGGCTTTGGTGGGAATCTCTCCAGCCAGCCAAAGCTCGAGCAATTCGCCGCGCAAGGCCTCTGCGGAAAGCACATCCAGGGCTGAAAATGGCTCATCCAGGCAAAGGAGTTCCGGCTCGACCGCCATGGCACGCGCAAAACCCACTTTCTGGCGCATTCCGCCGGAAAGCTCGCGTGGGTAAGCGTTCTCAAACCCATCCAGGCCAACCTTATCCAGGAGCGCTTCGGCACGATGGGCGCGTTCCGGATAGGGCACGCCTCGCGCTTTCAGGGCCAATTCGACATTTTCCTGGACGGTTAGCCAGGGAAAAAGCGCAAAGGTCTGAAAAACAATAGTGGCATGAGGATTTACGTCGGTAAGCAAATCGTCTCGATAAATGACCAGCCCATGAGTCGGGCGGGCAAGTCCTGTCATAATGCGTAAAAGCGTACTTTTGCCGCATCCAGATGGACCTAAAAGGACGACGAACTCGCCCTCGCGCAATTGCAAATTCACGCTTTGCACGGCAGTAAAACGCCGCGTTCCACGCCCATAGACCATGCTAACATTGCGTAATTCCAGAAGCGTGTTTCCCATGTGAGCTACTCCATGCGGTATTGTTCTTCGGCTAGGCGGTAGAGACGGCGCCAGAGGATGCGATTGATCAGCACCACAGTCAGTATCATACTAACTGTGGCAACCAAAAGGAGCGAGTAATCCCCCGTCTGGGTCGCTTCAGCGATTAAGGAGCCGATACCCGTCACCTTGAGAGGTTGTTCGGCAATTTGAATGTATTCGGCGACAATGCTGGCATTCCAAGCGCCGCCGGAGGCGGTGATTGAGCCTGTGATGATGTAGGGGAAAAGTGCCGGCAAGATCAAGGTTCGCCAACGTTGCCAACCTTTCAGGCGCATTAAAGAGGCGGTGTACTTCAGGTCTTGTGGAATCGCAGCCGCGCCAGCAATGACATTAAAGAGCAGATACCATTGGGTGCCCATCAACATCAGCAGCACCGAGGCGATATTCAACCCTCCATGCAGGGAAACCAGGAATATCACCAGGATCGGGAACAAGGCAGTAGCCGGGATGGAAGCCACCACCTGCACGACCGGCTGTAGCCAGGCCGCCAAGCGCGGCTGTGAACCAATCGCCACTCCTAGCGGGACCGTCCACAGCAAGGCCAGGCCCAGGGCAATGGCCACACGGGAAAAGGTAGCAAGCAACCCCAAAGCAATCTGCATCCACTGGGAAGCGGGAAGCTGCACAAAGACCTGAAGTGCATGCCATACTCCCCAACCGATAGCGGCTAAAAAGGCAAGGAAAAACATCGTCCCTAAAAAATCTCTACCATCCCCCTCTTCGAGGGTCATCCGCCTCGGGGGGAAGCGATGCACCATAAACAGGTCAAAGGATTCCGTGATTGGGAGGAGGAGCTTTTCCCGCGCCCACTGAATAATTGTCGCATTAGACCATAGATCGTAAAACCAGGAGGTGGGAGGATTGTCGCTTTCCACCATTTCGATCTTGAAGCGATCAGCCCAGGCTAGAAGGGGACGCCAAATAAACTGGTCCATCAAAAGTATCACGACAATCAACGTTCCCAATCCCCAAAAGAGCGCTCGAAAATCATTGCGGATGGCGGCCATTTGCAAATAGGCGCCCAAGCCGGGCAAATGGAATTCACGTTGACCGACGGTAAAAATCTCCGCCGCCATTAGGAAAAACCACCCTCCCGCCCAGGACATCATGCTATTCCAGATTAAGGAGATAGCGGCAAAGGGTAACTCCAGAAACTTAAATCGCATCCAGGAATTCAAGCGGAAAATTGCCGAAGCTTCGCGCAGCTCCTTGGGAATGGTGGTCAAAGCCTGGTACCAGGCATAGGTCATATTCCAGGCCTGACTGGTGAAAATCAAGATGATTGCGGAAAGTTCAGCGGCAATGCGCTGGGGCAAGATGGCACTCAAGCTGATCAGCACGACGGGCAGGAAGGAAAGGACCGGGACACTTTGAAGCACATCCAGCAACGGCATCAAGACACGCTCCGCGCGTCGGCTATAAGCTGCCCATCGCCCATACCAGATGGTGAAAATAAA
Source organism: Anaerolineales bacterium (assembly GCA_046292855.1). Classification (GTDB taxonomy): domain Bacteria; phylum Chloroflexota; class Anaerolineae; order Anaerolineales; family Villigracilaceae; genus 630D-37. The sequence continues at coordinate 95 of JBKBPX010000039.1, read as the reverse complement.
AGAGAGAATATAGGCAGCCAACATGCGCCATAGCGAATAGAGGGTATAAAAAGGCAACACGCGCACATCCAGCGAAATGCTCACCTCCATGGCCG
>JBKBPX010000038.1:0-19015 GCA_046292855.1 Anaerolineales bacterium | reverse complement strand
AAGCAGCAAGACGCTGGTTTGCGTGCCTGTGTACGGCTCAAAGGTGACCTGCGGCAAATCCACGCTGGCGATGACCCGCGCTCGCTTGAGAATCCAGCGGCGAATGAAGGCCAGGCCAGGGTTGGAGAGAATACTATCGGGCAGCACGATTGCCAATCGTCCGCCTGGCTTTAGCAGTTGCAAACAGCGCTCGATGAACAACTGCTCTGGCGGCATCGAGGCGCGGCGCGCCCCGTTCTCCATCTCGAAAGTGGATAACTCGAACTGCGCCAGAATGTGCGGGTCATCAATCGGAATCCTGGAGCCGAAAGGCGGATTGGTGAGAACAATGTCGAATTCGCCCAGTTTGATGTGTTCGGCGACTTCTCTAGTCCATTCGCCAGGCGGCAGGAGCGAATTGGCGTGGTACACATTGGTAGAACCGTCGCCGTGCATCACCAGATTCATCTGCGCCGCCCGCACCAGCACGGGGTTAAAGTCTATGCCCGCAAGGCACTGATTGGCAGTTTCCCGCAGCAGCCTGGCGGTTTCTTCGAGCGCCTTGCTCTCGTCTTTCCATTTCGCGCGTTGGACGGTTTCCAGGTGCTCACGCCAGATGTTCATCACCGACACAAGGAAGCCGCCCGTTCCGCACGCGGGGTCAAGGATGCGGAGGCGCAGCCACTTATCACGGGGGTAGGTCGCCAACGCCATTCGCGCCGCCATCTCACAGACGTTGCGCGGCGTGAAAAACTCGCCCCGATCGCCGCGCAGGTTGCTCCCCACAAGCTGTTCGTAAGCCGCGCCTTTGACATCCGCCAGCGTTTGTAAGAGCGAGTAGCGTTGAAGTTCGCCGACGACGTAAGCCAAAACCCGATTGTCAAGGCGAATCTGTTCATCTCTGGCAAAAATGTACGGATACCGGTTTTTCACGTCTTCAAACAACTGGTCAATCGTCTGTTTCAGCCGCCTTTGCCCGATTTCGGAACGGCGCTCATCGTTGCTGATAAAGAAGCGCATTTCCCCCGTTGAGGTATCTTCATCGTATACCTTGCAGAAAATCAGTTTGAGCAATTCCTGAAAGGCGGGTTCTTTTTGTAGCCCCTGGTTGCCGTAGATGTAGTTGTGGCAACGTTTGAAGATGGCAATCAGTTCTTCGTGGGCGGGGACAAGTTCAGAAAACGTGATGGGTTGCGGGGCTTCGTACCCGAAACGCGGGATGTCGGTCGCTTCGGCAAAATAGACTTCGCCCGTTTCCGATACCAGCCGCTCCCAAACCTGAAGCTCTGAGCCAATCCACATCCCAAAGCGGGCATTGGGACAGGCGGCAAGGTAGGATTTGAGTTGCTCAACGCCGTTATCTCGGTCAGTAGGGCGGACTTCTTCCCGTTTGCACTCCACGATGACCTTGATGTTTTCTTGTTTGTGGTCAAGACCAGGTGGAAAGATGGCAATATCTACCCGCTTCTTGCTGCTGCCCAGATTAACGGTAAACTCGATTTCGATGTCCGCCTTGTCGTAGCCATAGTCTTCCAGCAGGCTGCGCGCTATGCGCTGGCGGACGTGTTCTTCTGGCGTGTCGGGGCGGAGTTTACCCGTTACAACGCATTGTAGTTTACCAGGTGGGATGAGTGTAATCGCTTCTTCTGTCATTGGTCTTCCTTGCTATGCTATCTGCTCTGTGCTGGTATGGATTAATCGGCATAACGGCCCGCGGTTGAGTTGCACGCGGAGCGAGCGCAGCGAGCGGAGCGTGTCAACTCTAACCGCTGGTTAGTGCGCCCTGACCTCATCCAACGCTTGCCGTCACCTAACTTCATCAACTCGCTTCACCTCTTCACGCCACCTTTGGAGGCGCAATAACGGCTCGCGTTTCAGCGGCGGCGGAGCGCAGCGAAGCCGTCCGCCCGCAAGCGCCTGTTAGGCGCAGACACCGACCGCCGCAAGGCCTGCCGATCTTCGCACACCTATTCTCTCTGCGAGCAAGGCGCCCGGTCACGGCGTCAGCTATTGCTATTTTAACACAGCAGCGGGCAAGATGCACCTGCCTGGACATCGCCTCTCAACCACATGCCAGGCAAGGCGACGGCAGGCAAACCAACCTTCCCTCCCTACCAGCCCACCCCGCTGACCGGCGCCCCGCACCACCGCGGAAGGACTTTGCACTCCGCCCCCTGCTCAGCCTAACCACCTTGCCCGACCAGCCCCATGTCGGGCTAATGTGATTTTGCTATTGATGCTGTTCTTCTCCTCGTTATTCTTTGTTGGCACACTTTCCGCCTGCTTCGGGATGAGACTGCCAATGGACAAGTCTGTTGCGGTCGGATTCAACGCAACCAGGCGCAATTTTGAATTGTCGATCGCCCTGACTCTTACTGCCTTTGCCGCCTCACCGATGGTGGCTGTGTCTACGGTCATCGGGCCGCTCATCGAAGTTCCCGTGATGCTGTCGCTGGCGTGGATAGGGAAACGGCTTGTTGACCGCTTCCCGTTATACTGCATTCCAGCCAGAGCGGACCTCACGGCATAAGGTACTGCGCCTAACAACGAGTTGCAAAGAAGTAGAAAGGGCCTATTTTCGCCGTTTTCACGGCGTTTTTTCTGTGATATAATGTGATTGGAAAATCTTGAGCAAACAGCGTGGCTCTTGGTATAGCATAAAATATAGAGAGTCGCGCAGAATAAGAGCGAGGCTCAAGATAATCACAAGTTTGGGCGGGCTCACTACACAACCACCACTTTCTGATTCATCCAGGAGGCGAAAATAAGCCTTTACAAATCGAATCGCCCGCTCCGGAATCTCCCATCCCGGATTCTCTTCTCCCTCGCCCTAGCGGTACGCCTCCACCGCCTCTCGTGCTGGTTGGCCGAATTACCTTTATCGGCAAAGGAAGAGAAGAGTTAGCGCTGATTGGAGCTTTGGTACAGGTATGGGATAAAGCCATCCCCCCGTTGGAATGCCCGTCGCCTATCCAAGCCGTTAGCCCGCTTCTCTAGGAGACGCCCAATGCGCAAATATGCTCTCAGCGTCGGTCTTGTGATATTACTGCTGGCAATGAGCGGTTGTGGCGCTGACCCAGAAGTTCAGCTGGCTGATCAGCAGAAATACTGTTGTGTATGACGAAATTGTGCGCCTCAATAATTGGTAAAGGAGACAGCGACCACACGGCAACAAGAGAGTTCGCAACAACGATCGAGTTTGGAGCAGGTATCTCTGCTGGATATAAATCCATCGTTGAAGGCAACATTGCCGCAAAATACAGCGAATATCGCAACACATCCAAGAGCCTGCATGTTGTCGCGCCACCTGGAACAAATATGGAGTTTGTCTTGCGCTGGTCTGATGATGTACGGGCAGGTAATTTGCAGGTGAATGGGAAAAGCGGGACTTACGAAGTTCGCATCCCTGTTTCAGTAGAGCAGATTTCAAGCCGAGATTTAGGGTGTGGTTTTCTTTCAATGCCTTCGCAACAAGAGTGATTATGACGCAGTTGTTTAATTCTGACGAAATTTTGCAGGAATATCAACGTTATAGAAAGGTGAATCGCGATCTTAATCACAAGATCATTGACGCCTACATCAACCGTGCACTCATTGAAAAATCAGCGAGAATGCTGAACTTGTGGAAAAACGGTGTATTGATTCTAGAGAGCGAAGATGACATCAATGTTCTGATGGATTTTGCCTTGTACGAAATTCGTCAAGCAGATGGAAAAAACCTGGTGGAACGCTACGCTGAGGAGAAAGGAGGAAGCAACGCTATCGAAAGAGAGCTACTGACGGCTATGGTGAAAGCACGAACAGGTCTTTTCAAAGTGAGCCAGGTTTTGAGAGGCAAAGGACAAGTAGTGCTAGAGAACCTGACAGCACCAGAAGCACAAGTGGTTTTGACGGACATCAATTTCAGCCAGACGAGAAGAGAAGAGTTGATTGTTTTCTTCCGCCCAGTTCGCGTGATGAAGTTTACTATGACATCGGGGATAGTTTTTGCTTTTCCCGCCGCCATGGAGCAGGGATTGTTGACTCGCTGGAAACAGCTTGAATCGAGAGGGAATGCAGAACGGTTCGCTTGGTTTTTCAAGGAAAGCAAACGGAGCGGCTTTGAGATAAGGTACGCCTGAGCGTGTCTGTTCAAAATCCAGAGATCAACACAATGGGGATACCTCCTTCCCGCCTCAACGCATCCTTTTGCTTTCTGACTTTAGGCAGCTACCCCACACCAGTCCAAAACAGACTTCCGAAGTCTCAAAGGTCTTTCATCCCTCGCGCGGCGTTTCAATCAACGCGCGCAGCGCCTCTAGCTGGGTGGCGCGCTCCAGCGTCAGCGTCAGCACGTCTCCAGCCTGCAATTGCGTCCCGCCGCGCGGCACGGAGACCTGTCCGCCGCGCCGCAAGCTGGCAATGACGCAGCCAGGCGGCAGGTTCAGCTCACTCAGACGACGACCATCTGCCGCCGAGCCGGGCGCAACTTGCAGTTCCAGCACTTGCACTTCGGGCGGGGTGAGCGCATCCAGGCGGGCAGTATGTTGACGATATTGCTGCGTCTGGCGGCGGGTGAGCGCCAGTTCGTAAGCGCGAATCACGTCTGAGCGGCGCAGCAGGCCGATCACCTGTCGCGAACCGTCGCGCGGCAGAACCGGCAGCCGTCCCACGTCCAAGCGGCTCATGCGCCGCAGCGCCTCGTCCAGCGTCTCATCAGGATAGGCGACCTCCACCTGCCGGGTGCACGCCTCGCCAACCGTGCGCGCCGGGCGGGTCAGGTCTTGGGTGGTCAGGATGCCGAACAAGTTTCCTGCTTCGTCCAACACCGGCAGCCCCTGACGGCGCAAGCGCCACATCATTTCGGCGGCCTCTTCCAACGGCATGGATGTGCGCAAGGCAGGGAAGTTCGTCTCCATCACTTCGCCGACCGTCAGCTCGCTCATCAGGTCCACAAGGCGGCCGCGCTCCAGCCGAATGCCATGCCGTGCCAAGCCCTGGGTATAGACCGAGTCACGAGCCACGCGTTGCGAGATCGTCAGGCTGACCGCCACACTGAACATGAGCGGCAAGATGATGCGATAGTCGCCGGTCATCTCAAAGAGCAGCAGGACTGCTGTCAGCGGAGCATGGACTGCTCCCACCAGCACTGCCGCCATCCCCACCAGGGCGAAGGCCGCCGGTTCGATGCTGAGACCTGGAAAAAGCATCGCCATTGCCTGCCCGAACGCACCTCCCAGCATGGCGCCGATGAACAGCGAAGGCGCAAAGACCCCACCGAAGAATCCCCCACCCAGGCTAAGCGGCGTCAAGATGAGTTTGGCAACCATCAGGATCAACAACAGACCCAGGCCGAACTCGCCGCGCGTCAGAACCGCACCGATGGTCTCATAGCCCACGCCCAAGACCTGGGGCAGGAACAATCCCACCAGGCCCAACAGTGCGCCGACCGCCGCAGTGCGCAGCGGGCGCGGCAGTGTCCAGCTGCCGAAGAAATCTTGCATCCAATAGAGCAGCCGAACGTAAAAAGCCGCGATAGGCCCTGCTAGCAAGCCCAACAGCAGGTAGAGCGGCAACTCCCAAACCGAATGCAGGGAGTAGGGTGGGACAGGGAAAGCAGGCGAAGAACCTGCGACCGCCTGCGTGAAAACGGCAGAGGTGACCGCAGCGATGAGGATCACCCCTCCAGCGGAGCCGCCTGCCTCGCCCAAGAGAAGTTCGAGGGCAAAGAAAACCCCCGCAATAGGAGCATTGAATGCCGCAGCGATCGCCGAAGCCGCTCCGGCGGCCACCAGTGCGCGAAGGCGTTCCTCTGAAAGGCGCAGCTTCTGCCCGAGCAGCGAGGCGAGGTTGGCGCCGATTTGTACCGAAGGATCCTCCGGCCCGACCGAGGCCCCCGCACCGATCGAAAGGATCGCCGCCAAGGTCTTAATGGGCAGCTTTTGATAGGGCAACCGTCCGCCGGCCAAGGCAACCGCCTGCATCACCGCTGCGCTGCCGTGTATTTTCTCCTCCTGCAGGAAACGCTGCGCCAACAGGCCGACGAACAGTCCACCCAGGAGGGGGAGAAGGACCTCCATCCAATTGCGCAGGGCGCCAAAGGCCAATTGCTGCACCACCCCGATCAGCCACTTAAAGAGCCAGACCCCTGCTCCACTGGTCAATCCGACCAGCACGGCCAGGCTGCCAAATCGAAAAGGCGAGGATGAAAATTCCCGAAACAAGCGAAAGGCACGCCTCACAGCCCCTCCACAAGGAAGGTTTTGGAACTCTTTCATGTCTGGCGCAAGAGCAGAGCGCGGCTGATGCGATAAATCTCTTCGCCGGCCTCGCCTGGAGGGTCAATCCGCCGCATGGCTTGGATAGCCAAATCGGTCATTTGATCCGCAGCAGTAAGGGTATAGGCTTGCGCTCCCTCTCGCACCAATTGTGCTGCCAAGAAGGGCACTTCTTCGGGGGTGATATTGCCCTTTCGCCAGCGTGCGGCAAACACCCCATCCTGAGCCAAGCCGAACACCACCGGCAAAGTCTTTTTCCCGCTGAGCAGATCGCTCGCCGCCGATTTGCCGGTCAGCGCCTCATCTCCCCAAATTCCTAGGTAATCGTCCTGCACTTGAAAAGCCAACCCCAAATAATGACCGAATTCGCGGTAAGCCTCGGCAATCTCTGCCTCGGCTCCGGCAAAGATGGCACCCATCCAGGTTGCTGCCGAAAGCAGCGCTGCGGTCTTGCCGGCGATCATGCGCCAATACTCCTCCAACGTGATCTCGCCATGAGATTCGTAGGAAAGGTCCAGGAACTGACCGCGCGTCAGGTCAAGGCAGGCATCCTGGAAAATTCGCGCCAGGCGCACAATCTGTTCTGATTCCCCGTTGAGAGAAAGCAGGGAGCGCTGCGCCAAAATGAACATGGCGTCACCGGCGTTGATCGCCTGGGCGATCCCCCACTTGCTCCAGATGGTGGGACGACCACGCCGAAGTGGGGAACGATCCTGAATGTCATCGTGAATGAGGGAAAAGTTATGCACCAGCTCGACTGCGGCGGCCAAAGGCAGGGCCGCCTGCCAATCACCGCCACAGGCCGAGACAGTGAGCAGCAACAAGAGCGGACGGATGCGCTTCCCCTGGGCTTGCGGTCCCGCTCCCTCACCGCTCCAGCCCATATGATAGGTGAGCATCTCATGGAAGGGGCCCAAATCTGCCAGGCAAGAAACCTGGCTTTGCAGTTCGCGCTCCAGGGCTTCGAGAAGGGGCGAAACGTTCATGGTTAACTTTTCTCCAACAGAATAGGATTCAGGTCTTTCAACGAAGCGGCGCCACAGGCGAACATAGTCACCTGGATTTGTCGGGCGGTCAGGCGAATAGTTTCAATGACCTTCTCGGTCGAAATGGCCGCCGCCTTCAGGAAGGGACTCGCCATGCCGCCCAACGTGGCCCCCAATGCCAGGCATTTGGCGATCTCCAGGCCATTGCGCAATCCACCAGAAGCAAAGACCATCATCTCGGGAGCGGCACGCCGCACGTTCAGGATGGATTGTGCGGTGGGAATCCCCCATTCAACAAAGGTGGCGGCCAACTCGCGAGTGAAATCGTCCGGTGCCCGGTGCATCTCCACCTGTGACCAGGAAGTGCCACCAGCGCCGGCCACATCAATGGCGGCCACGCCGGCTGCGGCCAATTGCCGCGCCACGCGTTCAGAGATCCCCCAGCCCACTTCCTTGACCACCACCGGCACCTCCAGCGAGCGGCAAATCGCCTCGATCTTGGGCAACAGGCCGGAAAAGCGCGTATTGCCTCCCGGTTGGAGCGCCTCTTGCAATGGATTCAGATGTAAGATCAACGCCTGAGCCTCGACCATCTCCACGGCGCGGCGGCATTCATCGAGACCGTAACCATAGTTGAGCTGCACCGCGCCCAAATTCGCGAAGATTAACGCATGGGGTGCCGCCCGGCGCGCTACGCGGAAAGATTCCAGCAGTTCAGGATGTTCCAGCGCTGCGCGTTGGGAGCCGACCCCCATCGCCACACCACAAACTTCAGCCGCTTCGGCCAGGCGACGGTTGATCTCCACCGCCTGCTCCGTTCCGCCGGTCATCGAGCTGATCAGGATCGGCGCCTGCAAAGGGACGCCAAAGACTTCTAAAGAAAGGTCAACATTTTCCAGATCAATCTCCGGCAAAGCCTGGTGGATGAAATGATAATTTTCCAGGCCGGTCGTCCGCCCAGAGTGTACATCCTCTTCCAGGTTGATACGAATGTGATCGGCCTTGCGTTGATCGATAGACGTAACTTTTGACATAGATTGGTGTTCCTGATACACAGATATTTCGGGATTGACAGAAACCAAAGAGCGATTACAATAGGGCAAAGCCCGTACCTACCTCAGGAGGATTATCATGTCAGAGACGTTCGAAGAAGTCAAGAAAATCATCGTTGATTTGCTTGGCGTGGACGAAAGCAAAGTCACGCCGGAGGCACGTTTCCGTGAAGACCTGGAGGCGGATTCGCTCGATCTGGTGGAATTGATCATGGCCTTTGAGGACAAATTCGGCGCCGAAATCAGTGACGAGGACGCCCAGAAGATCACCACCGTCGGCGAAGCGGTGGCCTACATTGATGCGCATCGCTAACGCACATAGCTTGATTATACAGGAAAGCCGCCTGAACAGGGCGGCTTTCTATTTTGAGTCCACCGCAAAAGCTCATCGCAGAGCGCCGAGGCACAATCGAAAAGGGCTAAATTCAGAATTGCAAAAGACTCTACTGCAACAAGGCTTGTTTACAACAGCGTACGGAAGTTAAACGCAACGAAGAAGATCTTTGTGCTTTATTGACGTTTTGCAAGGAACTCATAAAAGAGAATGAGCGGCGTTTTGGAGGGGAATTGCCCAATTTTGGTTATACGAACAAGATTGACAAGAGACCTTGCCCATGTTACAATAACCAAGAGAAAGGACTTTGATATGTATACTCCTCGCAAGGCGCTGCGCTTAAACGTCGGCTTTATCGTCCACCAGGAAATCGGTTATGAGCACGATTTTCCTCTTCGCTTCGAGCACATCCAGGTCTCTGAGGATTTAGACCTCTACCAATTTGACGGCCATGCCCTTTTCCGGCGCACACCACAAGGCTTACTCGTGGAGGGGGAATTCAGCGCCAAGCTGGTCACGGAATGTGTCCGCTGTCTGAAACCCTTCCTCTACACCGTCCATTGGCAAATCACCGAGCTGTTCGCCTTTAGCCGTAACTCCGTCACCGAATCCGGTTTGCTCCTCCCGGAGGATCATCACGTTGACCTCGCTCCCCTTACCCGTGACTATGCCCTATTAGAAGTCCCCATCAACCCTATCTGCACCGCGGAATGCAAAGGACTCTGCCCTGTCTGCGGTGAAGATTTGAACCTGCACGCTTGCGGGCACATCCCCACATCCCTGAATAGTCCCTTCGCCACCCTCCGAGAACTGTTTTTCGAAAACGACAAATAACCCCTCCCGTATCCCCAACCATGGGCGTTCCTCGCTCCCCCCTTTTTCAGCACGCCTGGCATCACCTGCTCGAAAAGGCCGAAGTGCAGGGTTTTCTCACCATGGAGGACATCCTAGAAGTCACGTCCCCATTCCATGATGCCATCCTGGACGCCTTGCTGCTGGCCATTCAGCAAGCCGGGATCGAAATCCTCGAGAACGAGAGCGCGCCACCTCCTAAAATCCGAGAGGAAGAAACCGACGAAGATGTAATTGAACTCTACCTGAAAGAAATGGGACAGGTGCCATTGCTCACTGCAGAGGAAGAGCGTGAGCTGGCCCTATGCATCGAGCGCGGACGAAAAGCGCAGCAGGAACTTCAACAAGCGCGCGGGAAAAAGGCGATTTCCTTGCAGGAGAAATTAGCCCCCATCATTGAAGAAGGCCTCCAGGCACGCGAGCACCTGATCAAGGCCAACATGCGCCTGGTGGTCAGCATCGCCCGGCGCTACCAGGGTTCCGGCCTGCCCCTTCTTGATCTAATCCAGGAGGGCAACCTGGGGTTGATGCGGGCGATCGAAAAATACGATCCCCATCGCGGCTTTCGCTTTTCCACCTACGCCACATGGTGGATCCGTCAGAGCATCGGCAGGGCAATCGCCACGCAGGGACGCACCATTCGCCTACCCGTGCACATCAATGACCAGGTGCGACAACTCTACCGCACCATCTACGAACTGGAACAGAGATTGGGACGAGAACCCACCTGTGAGGAGATCGCCGAAGCTAGCAGCCTGGACGTCAGAAAAGTGCGTTGGTTGATCAAAATCTCCTGGCTGCCCCTCTCACTCGACGCTCCCTTGAAAGAAGACGACGAAGAAGAGAACGAACTGGCACGCTACGTAGAAGACCAAAGCACTCCCTCCCCCATGCAAAGCGCTTACCATTCGATGCTGCGCGAGAAACTGGAAGAAATCCTGGCGACGCTCCCGGCGCGCGAAGCACATATCTTGCGCTTACGCTTCGGGCTGGAGACCGGCGAACCCTGCACCCTGGAAGAACTGGGGCGGCGCTTCGGACTGAGCCGAGAACGCGTCCGCCAGATCGAAAGCTCAGCGCTGCGCCGCCTGCGTCAACCGCCAAAGGCAAAGGCACTGAAAGACTTCCTTTAGGTAGGTCAGAGCTCGTCTTCCTCTTCTTCCTCGTCCAGCCAGAGGTCCTCTTCCTCTTCTAATTCCTCATCTTCCCAATCTTCCAGTTCTTCTTCCCATTCCTCTTCGTCTATCGCTTCCTCATTGGGAGAGTAGGTAGCGCAACCGGTATCAGGGTCTAGTTCCACTGCCGCTGCGCTGCAATATCCCTCATCCAGGAAGATACAATCAGTGTAATGGCAACGAATGCGGGGCATATCATCCTCCATGATCCGAGATTGAAAACAAGCGGGGTAGAGAAAGCAGGAAAATTGCTGTGATCGCAATCGCCGACAGCACACAATAGGGGCACCAGGCATGCAACACCGCCGCTTCAATGTACGAAAGGTAGGCGGAATAAAGCGTGCCCGCTAGGGAAATCCCAAAAACCGCCAATGGTGCATATTCTTCCAGGAAAGGATGGCGGTGTTCAAAGACCAGGAGCAACAGGATAGCCAGATAGGCCAGAACACCCAGCAAGGCGATGGGAATACCGTAGATTTCGGAGTAACGACTGGTGTTGACCGTGTAGCAATCTCCCAGGCCGAAATTACATTTCGCCTCCTGATGGGCAAGTTTCACCCAGGTCAGATAGGCGGAATCGATCAGTCCGATCCACGCGAGAAGAGCCGAAGCCAGCGAAAACTTATTCATCGAGAAACCAGGCCTCCACTTCTGCTTCAACGGGCAGTGATTTTACCCCAGCAGGAATAATTAGTAAAGCATTTGCTTTCACCAGGGAAAGGAGATTTCCCGAACCCTGATGAGCGCTCAGACGAGCCCGGTAATGGCCATCTTGCTCCGTAACCACGGCACGCAGGTAGCTTTCACGTCCGTCCGATTCTATAGGCTCATCCAGGCGCACACGATGCACACGGCGCGGCTTCCAGCTCGCGCCTGCCAAACGCGTCACTGCAGGACGCACAAATAGCTCAAAGCCCACAAAGGCCGAGACGGGGTTGCCCGGCAAACCGATGAAAGGAACATCCCGATACCATCCTACCAACAAGGGCTTCCCCGGCCGCACGTTGACGCGCCAGAACTCCAACTCTCCCTCTTCTTCGAGGACTTTTCGTACCCAATCGAACACCCCCACACTCACGCCGGCGGTGGAAAGGATCAGGTCCACATGTTCTTGCACGGCGCGCTCAAAAGCGGCACGGATGGCATCAAAGCGATCGGGGAGGATGCCGAGGAAAGTCACCCGCGCCCCCTCACGGCGCAGCAGCGCTTCTAGCATCACGGAATTCGACTCGTGAATCTTTCCAGGCCTCAAGGGTTCAGATGGCGGCAGCAACTCATCTCCGTTGGAGAAGATAGCACAGTGCGGCCGTGGATACACCGTCACTTGAGATATGCCCAGCATAGCCAACATCCCGATATCGGCCGGCCGCAGGCGATGCCCTGGCGCAAACACCACCTCCCCACCTCGGATATCCATCCCCCTGGTTCGAACAGACTCCCCCGCACGCACGGCGCGGAAAACACGCACAGAGGCAGGCAAATCATCCCCTCTTTGACGCGTGAACTGGTCGGTATCCTCGACAGGCACCACCGCATCCGCACCGCGCGGCAGAGGGGCGCCGGTCATAATGCGCGCTGCCTCCCCTTCCCGCAGGACGATCTCGCCGGCCTCGCGACCGGCGGGGATATCGGCCACCACGCGCAGGGTGACCGGCGTTGCAGAGGTGGCCTGAAGCGTATCCCCTGCGCGCACCGCAAAACCATCCACAGATGAATTGGCAAAGGGGGGCAAATCATGGGTCGCAGCAACCGCCTCGGCTAAAATACGCCCATCCGCCTCGTCTAAAGCGATCGTCTCCTTATCCTTGGGAAAAGGCAAAAGTGAGATCAGCCGCGCTTGGGCTTCAGCTACGGAAAGTAAATTGGACATAGGCAACTCCGTGAGCGAATTATACCGCCCTCTCCCGGCACAATCTATAAACGAAGAGATATCCCAACGAGATAGAGTAGAATAAGGGCACCCAGTCCCAACCTCTGTAGCGAAGTGCTCAGAACTCAGCCACCAGAGGCCCTTACAGATAGCACCTATTGAGAGTTTCTCTTCCACAATTAGCATTTGCCACAAAAAGGGAAGGAGGAATCCTATGAACTTAGACTTTGATCTTTACCGGCGTCCTGTGCAGGTATCTTCCGAGCCTCTGGTGCGGCTCTCGGTGATTGATATTGCCCCCGATCGTCCCCAACGGACCTTCGTCTTCATCCACGGCTTTGGCGGGAAGGCCTCCCAGTGGCATTATCAATTAAAGACGTTTTCCATAGAGAATCGCGTGATCGCGCTGGATTTGCGCGGTCATGGCCTTTCAGACCGGCCGGAAGGGGGCTATGACCTAGAGGGAATGCTCCACGACATCGAAGTGGCGCTGGAGAGTCTGCATGTTCGCCCTCCCTTTGTTCTGGTTGGACATTCCTTTGGCGGTGCGCTGGTGAGCGAATATGCCTTGCGCCATCCCGATCATCTCGAGGCCCTGATTCTCATGGCCACTGCGGCGCGTTTTCGCTTTAACTGGCTTTACCGCCTCGGGCTGCACCTACCAGACTGGATGCTCCGCATTGCCGGCAGATTCACCCGCCAATGGTTGGCTGCGCCTCCCCACGTACTCAAGCCCTTTTATCGTCAAGCGGTGCTCCGTTGGTCGGGCTACGAAACCTTTCCGCGCCTGCGCGTGCCTACTTTGGTCTTGCGCGGCCATCGTGACCTTGTCTTCGAGCGCCCGCTCTTTGAGGAAGTTGCGCAGCTCATCCCCAATGCAGAGGAGGTAGATATTGGCGCTTCTGGGCACATGATCATGCTTGAACGACATGAGGCGGTGCGCCGTGCCATTGAGCGCTTTCTGGCCGGAGAACGGAGACGCTCTTGGCGCGAGGAAAGCACATCGGCGCCCGGTATGGGCCGCGAGGCATTGCGTCGTGAACGTCCCTGGCTGGTCCATTACGAGCAAGGGGTGCCCTATACCATCGCCATTCCTGAGATTCCGCTGCCGGCACTGCTAGAATCGGCGGCACGACGCTTTCCCCGCCGTCCGGCGCTGATCTTCCGAGGGCACAGTTGGACTTACCAAGAGCTGGATCGGGAGGTCAATCGCTTTGCCAATGCCCTCCTGAGCCTGGGGTTGGGAAAAGGGGCACGGGTGGTCCTTTTGCTGCCCAACATCCCCCAGGCCGTGATCGCTTTTTATGGCACCCTGCGCGCCGGCTGCACAGCTGTGTTTGTCCCCCCGTTGACCGATCCAGAGGAAACGCTGCGCCAGGTGCAAGAAGCCGAAACCAGCCTGGTCATTACGCTCAATCTCTGGATCGGCATGGCGCGTCAGTTCTGGCATAGCGGCGTTGTGCCCCACCTGGTCCTGACTGACGCGGCTGACCTATTACCGGCACCGCAACGCTGGCTGGCCCAATGGCGTCATCGTGGGCTTTTCATCGAGGGTGCCTTGAGGTACCGGAATTGGTTACGCCAGCAATCTACTTTGCCGCCTTCCGTTCCCCTTTCAGCCGAGGAAATTGCCGTCATTCAATATACTGGCGGAACCACCGCTCCGGCGAAAGGCGTCATGCTCTCGCATCGCAATCTCGTCGCCAATGCGCTCCAGACCCGTCACTGGATGCCACAAGCAGAGGAAGGGAAAGAACGCTTCTTGTGCGTGCTCCCCTTCTCGCATAGTTACGGCTTGACGACGGCGCTGAACACTCCCATCACCCTGGGAGCGGCTATGATCCTGGAACCCCAATTCCAAGTAGAACAGGTGCTGCAAAGTATTCGCCGTCACCGCCCGACCATCTTTCCAGGCGTTCCCTCGATGTATATGGCCATTAACGCTACGTCTGGTGCGCGTCGTTACGGGATTTCGGCGATCAAGGTTTGCCTCAGCGGTTCGGCGCCGCTGCCGGTCGAGGTGCAAGAAGCCTTTGAAAAGGTGACGCGCGGGCGGCTGGTTGAGGGCTATGGCCTGACGGAAGCTTCCCCGGTTACCCACGCCAACCCGTTGAACGGCCTGCGCAAAGCCGGCAGCATCGGCATCCCCCTTCCTTCCACTGAGGCGCGCCTCGTTGACCTGCGGCGAGGAAAGCGTGAGGTCAAGCAAGGGCAGATCGGCGAATTGGCAATACGCGGCCCCCAGGTCATGACCGGCTATTGGAAAAATCCACAGGAGACCGCACGTGTGCTCACAGAGGATGGCTGGTTGCTGACTGGCGATGTCGCTCAGATGGACGAGGAGGGCTACTTCCGCATCATTGCCCGCAAGGCCGATATGTGGTATCCTGGAACCCTGCGGCGGCCGGTCTTCCCTCGTGATGTGGAGGAGGTGCTATATGAAATCCCTCAAATCAAAGAAGCGGTCGTGGTGGCCATCGCCGGGCAGGTGGTAGCCTTTGTCATCAGCACCTCGGATCGGCCTTCCAGTGAGGCGATCCTGGCCTACTGTCAGCGTCGCTTGCCGCCGGAATTGGTGCCGCGCTTGGTCTTTTTTGTGGAGGACTTCCCGCGCACCTTCATCGGCAAAGTCCTGCGCCGCGAGCTAATCAGACGTTATGAACTCTCTCTGGAACGCCTCTCACCCTGAACTGCATTCCCAAGCCCCCACCCTGGGAATAAACTTCGTCCGCCGGGGATCGGGACTGCCCGTGCTGATGATCCACGGCCTGGCAGCTTCGCTTCACGATTGGGATGATTTGCTCCCCGCTGTGAGCGCCGCCGGCTTCTCCGCCTATGCTTTCGATTTGCTCGGACACGGGGAAAGCGCCAAGCCCAAATCCCTGAGCGCCTATACCGTCGAGAATGCCTTCCAACATTGGGTAGGTTGGTGGGAAAGGGAAGCACCTGGGCAGAAAGCCATCCTCATCGGTCATTCGCTGGGGGGGTATATGGCTTTGGAATATGCGCTGCGCTTCCCTGAAAGGGTGAGCAAGCTGGTGCTCATCAATCCTTTCTATTCACTCTCCCAGATTCCCCTGCCACTCCGTCAGATTTTACGTCATCCCATCCGCAACACTTACTTGATCGAGCGCACCCCCTATTGGCTTTTCCGCCTGTTGATCGATCTCACCAACTTACGCTGGGACCACAACGGCGTGAGCCATAGCATACCTGAGCGGGTGCGTGCCCAAAGCGCGCAGGACTATAAACGCGCCGCTCCCGGCATTTATAACCTGCCGCGCACAGCCCGTGACCTGACCCCTGAACTGCACCGTATCCTTGTCCCCACCCTTGTCCTTTGGGGCGCACGGGATCAAACGCTCGCCCCAAGCTCCTTTGAGAGGCTCAGGCGTCAAATCCCGCTGGCGAGGGGAATCGCCTTTCCCCATTGCGGCCACATCGTGCACCAATGTCACGCCGATCAACTCAACGAGAAAGTTCTGGAATTCTTGCTCTCCCCCGATCCCCCGCACACTCCTGCCCAACATGGCTGACTTACGCTATTTGCCGTCCGAAAACAGCGCCCCCGGCGAGGCTCGAACTCGCAACCTTTGGATTCGAAGTCCATTACTCTATCCGATTGAGCTACGGGGGCATGACACAAATTATACCATGAACAAAGTAACCCAATGAACATCCTACCTCTGGAAGAACAGATTGGTCAACTCTTGCGCGCCAAAGGCTGGACTTTGGCGCTGGCCGAATCCTGTACGGGGGGCTTGTTGGGCCACCGCATTACCAACATCCCCGGCGCCTCGGATTACTTCCTGGGTAGTATCGTGGCCTATGCCTATGAAGCAAAAGTAAAACTATTGGGGGTCAAGTGGGAGACCCTACAACAGTACGGCGCCGTGAGCCGTGAAACGGTGCTGGAAATGGCACACGGGGCACGGGAGCATCTGGGGGCGCACATTGCGATCGCCATCAGCGGCATCGCCGGCCCCACAGGCGGAACACCCGAAAAGCCGGTCGGCACTACCTGGATCGGCCTGGTCACCCCCGATTTTGTCCAGGCCTATCGTTTCCAATTCCGGGGCAACCGCGATGAAAACAAAAAGCAGGCCACAGAAGAAGCCCTGCGCCTGCTTTGGGAATATCTCACTTCCAGGTCACCGGCACCCTAAGCCGGCTTCCCATGCGCGAATAGTAGTAGAGGAATCCATTCTCGCGGCCAAACTCGTAGAGTCGGCGTGTGATCTCCACGTCATTTTTGCAATACTCCGCCACCTTCTCCAGCTCTCCGTTGCGGAACCAGCGCACGCTCTCCTTGCCGTCGGCGCTTTTCCCAATGTTCAGCGTAGCCGAGGCCAATGCGTCCAAGCCCAAACGGAATCCCAATTGGCGTGTGATCTCATCCAGCATATCCAGAGTCGGAAGGCGCTGCAAATTCTCGCCGGGAATATAGGGTTGTAAGACCCGATAATCAAACCGACGGATGTTAAACCCCACCACTCGGTCAGCAGACTTTAGTTCCCAAATCAAAGCGCTCACGTCATCTTCCCAATAGACGGCAAAATCCTGCCGCTGCGTTGACCAGGTAACCGCGCAGGCCAGGCGCAGCTGTTCTACATTTTCCCGTCCCCCTACATCTTCAAACAAATTTTGGGTTTCCAAGTCGAAAAAGACGATGTTCATGGGTGTTGGTTGTTATTCCTCGATCTTCATCCTATGTTCCAGCCAGCGGACAAAGAGAGAGAGCAGGAGAGTCATGGAAAGGTACAAGAACGCAACGACGTTGAACGTCTCCATGGCGCGGAATGTGGCCGCGCGGCGCAGCCGTCCCATCTGGGTCAATTCGTTGACCGCCAGCACGGTCACCAGGGAGGAATCCTTCAAGCAGGCGATGAAATCATTGCCCAGCGGTGGCAAGACACGGCGAATAGCCTGGGGCAAGATCACGAAGCGCATCGCCTGAAAATAGGTCATCCCCAATGATTTCGCTGCCTCCATTTGTCCTTTGCTGATGGATTGAATGCCGGCACGGAACACCTCCGCCTCAAACGCCCCATACCCCAGCGCTAGGGCTACAATAGCCCGCCACTCCATTGATACGGAGCGGATATCGAACTCGGTGTAGCCCATGTTGTGGATCACATCTACCAGGAATGGCACCAGCGCAAAGGCGATATAAAGAATCAAGACCATCAAGGGCACCCCGCGAATTGTCTCCACGTAGAGAGTGGAAAGATGGTATAGGATCGGGTTTTTCGAGGTGCGCGCCAAGCCGACTATCAGACCGATCACAGTCGCAATAGCATAAGAGAGCAAAGTGATACGCAAGGTGGTCTGGAGACCCTGGGTCAGGTAAATAAATGTGTCTCGATAATTTGTATCGGCCAGGATAAAGTAAAGGAGGATAAAACCACCACTGATCAGGATGATAATCCACCAAGGCCATTTGCTAATAGAGAGAAACCTGGTAGATGGTCTGTTCATTTCCGCCTGCATTTATGCCTCCAAAGGTATAAGTGCGCAAACATCTCAAGCTCCGAGCATCTTATGGATTTCGCAGCCAGTTATCGAGTTCTCCATGAGCGGTTAAATGTTGAAACAAAGGGGATGGAAGTTTGCACTCCCATCCCCTTCGGGGTGACAGATATTTTCATTCGCTGACCAAGCCCCATTTCTCGTTCAGGCTCTGTAATGTACCATCCAGGGTCATCGAGGCCAGCGCCAGGTTCACCGGTTCAATGAGATCGCTATTGGGCGGGAAGACGAAGGCCAGCGGCTCATCTGAAGTGATCTGTCCGCCGATTTTGATCTTGCCCTCGTTCTCCTTCATGTACCCAAGCGCAGAGACATTGTCAATCACCACCGCATCCACATCGCCGGAAATCAGCGCCAACACCGCCGCACCAAAGTCCTCAAACGATTGGACACGCTGCTCACCAAAGACTTTCTTGGCGACAATCTCGTTCGTCGTCTGAATCTGCGTGGCGATCTTCAGGTTCGCATCCGCCTTGAAGTCGTCCAACGTCTTCGTCTCATCCGCACGAACCAGCAAAACCTGACCCACGTAGACATACGGGATCGAGAAATCTACCGTCTGATCGCGCTCTTCGGTGTAGGTCACGCCATCGGCAAGCATGTCATACTCGCCGGCTGCCATGGCCGGGAAGATGCCATCCCAAGCCGCCTGCTTGAATTCAGGCACGCAGTTCAGGCGCTTGCAAATCTCGGCGACGGCTTCATAATCCCAGCCGCCCGGCTGCTGCGTGGCCTCATCAATGAAGTTGAACGGCGGATAGGCATTCTCCACAGCTACAGTGATCTTGCGGCCTTGCAGATCCGGCAGGGAGACCAATCCCCACTTCAGGTTGAGCACATAGAGTGTGCCATCGCGCTTCATGGATTCCAGCGCCTTATTGACCGGCTCGATGAGGTCGCTGCCGGGCGGGAAGACGAAGGCCAGCGGCTCATCTGAAGTGATCTGTCCGCCGATTTTGATCTTGCCCTCGTTCTCCTTCA
>JBKBPX010000037.1:0-19390 GCA_046292855.1 Anaerolineales bacterium | reverse complement strand
CGCCCGAATGTTGGGCTATATGGGTATCCGTTGTGAATGGAAAACATCGGGGTATGAAGTGGTGGAATATGCAGACACCCTCCCCCGCATTGACCTTATATTGATGGACATCCGCCTCCCTTACGAAGATGGCTACGGGGCGCTTAAGAAAATTCGCCAATCCGAACGGCTCAAACATATTCCCGTAGTAGCAGTCACGGCTGAGGCCAGTTTAGAGCAGATGAACAAAGCCCGCCAGGCCGGCTTTGACGGCTTTATCGGCAAACCTCTCGATCCCGATCGTTTCCCAGAGCAAATTCGGCGCATTCTGGCAGGTGAGCAAGTCTGGGAAATGAGTTGAATGAGATAAGGAGCACTGCATGAAAGGCGATCTCTTCCCTTCCCCTCTGCGCTTCCGTGGCAGTCTGGTTCGTTCATTAACCCGGACTTTGATCGCCTTAACCTTTATCCCGCTCACTTTGTTGGGATCGGCTTCCTACTTCCGTGCCCGTTCGCTTCTTCGTGATCAAGTCGTGGCACAGATGGAAAACTCCGTCCAGATCCAAGCTGAAGAGGCTCAAAAACTGGCTCAAATTCGGCTCATCCGCCTGGATCGCCTGGTGATCCGCCCAGATACGCACGAACTATATGAGAGAGCTTTTCACATTAATCTCCAATCGCCGGACTATGCCACCGTACGACAACAACTCCTGGAGGCCTATCAGGCTATAAATCGGGAGGGTGAAGGGCGTCTCTTTCATCAATTCTTTTTGCTCGATCCGCAGGGTGAAATCCCCCTGGCATCCGAGCCGCGCTGGAAGGGATTGAAGGTAGAAGAACCTTTTGCCAGTTTCCTCCTCAAGCAGCATCGAGCCACATTCGCCCTTTTCGACGTTCGCCCCCTTTATGAGGGGCAATTTGCCTTCTACACTATCGTTCAGGTGCGCACAGCAAATGAGTCGCTTTTGGGCGTGTTGGTCGGCGTTTCAGAAGCCCCTGTGGCAGCCGCTTTCATCAACTCAATTGAACGCCTAAATCCCCAGGCACACGCTTATCTCATCAATCATGACGGTCTCTTCCTGCGAGTGGACCCCTATACTCTAGCTATAGCGCCTTTCGAGCCTTTTACGGAACAGAAAGAGCGTATCCTACCTTTGCTACGACGCTGGCAAGAGCAGAAGGAAGGCGAATCCTGGACCATAGAATATGAGCTTGCCGAAGGCACGCCCGCGATCGCCCATCTCCGCTGGTTGCCGGAACTCCATACCATTGCGGTCTTGGAGGTGCCGCAGAGCGCCGTTTTCGGGAAAATAAATAGCCTGGTTCCGTTCGTCATTTTCCTCTTGGCCAGCGTAGCCCTCCTAATGGGCGCGGTGATCTGGGGAACCACACGCCGCTTCATCCAGCCTTTGCTTTCTCTGGCCGATACAACCCGCCGCTTCGCAGAGGGCGATTTCCGTGAACGCTCCCCCATTCAGCGAAAGGATGAGATCGGTCTGCTCGCCGCCTCTTTCAACCGCATGGCAGACGAATTAAGCGCGCTTTACCGCCGCCTGGAATTACAGGTAGACGAACGAACGCGTCAGGTGCGAATCGCCGCAGAAGTAGCCCAAAGCCTGACCACTGCCAGAAACTTAGAAGAGTTATTGCGAAAAACGACGCAGTTGATCGTTGAGCGTTTCGATTACTACCATGCAGGCATCTTTTTGCTGGATGCAAGCGGAAGATATGCACTCTTGCGCGCTGCCCATAGTCCGGCAGCCGAAGCGCTCTTGCAACGCGGTCATCGTCTAGAAGTCGGTTCAAACTCCATTGTGGGTTGGGTCGCCGCCAACAACCGTCCCCGTGTCGTTTCGGATGTCTCTGCTGATCCATTACACTTGAAGAACGAGCTACTCCCTCAAACACGAGCGGAAGCCGCCGTTCCCATCGCCAGCGGCGACCTGGTCTTGGGAGTGTTGGATGTGCAAAGCAAACATCCCGAGGCCTTTGATGAAGGGACATTGATCACCCTTCAAACCCTGGCCAATCAGATTGCCGTTGCCATTCAGAATGTCGGTATCCTGGAAAGTGCCCAAGTCAGTTTTGATGAGCTACAGCGCCTCTATCGCGCTAGCCGTCAAATCGTTACTGCCGCCACGCCGCAGCAGGCGCTGGAAAACGTTTTCCAGGCACTGCGCCAATCGCCTTATGGGCTTCTGGTCTTTACGGCGGAGGGGGAGAACCTTCGCCCCATCCTGGCCCACATTCCTTCCCAAGAAGACCTGCCACTTCCCGAGTTTTCCCTCTCCTCTCACGAAATTTTGCATCTGCTAAAGCAGGAGCCTTATCTTGTAGAGGGAGAGGAGATTTCCAGCTTGCCCTCTGCTTTGGGACGATGGGTAGGCAAATATCGCCCTGCACAAGTAGGTGTACTGAGCCTACGTGCACAGGATAAAGTGCAGATGCTCTTCGTGTTCTTTGCCATTCCCCCTCAGGCCCTTCCCCTACCTTCCTTACAACCCTACATGACCTTGATAGATTTGTTAGGAGTGACCCTGGAGAAATTGCAAAGTGCGGCTGAAATCGAACGCCGTCTGAAAGAACAAGAGGCTCTAGCGAATTTCAGTCAGGCACTTGCGACTGCCAACGACATGCAAACGATCTGCACTCGCCTGCATGAACAGGTAAAAAACGTCATTGGAGATTACTCGTTCTTTGTGGCTCTGTACGATGCAAAAACGAACTCCATTGAAATCCCCTACCGCTATTCTGAGGGGGAGGTGATTTCTATCGAGCCGTTCCCACTAGGAGAAAGCCTCACATCTATCGTGATTCACACAAAACAGCCCTTGCTCCTTGTGGAGGACACGGAACGTCGTGCTGCAATGTTGGGAGCCAAAGTTGCAGGAAAGCCGGCAAAATCGTGGTTGGGCGTCCCAATTGTGGTACAAGGGGAGGCGATCGGCGCATTAATTATCCAGGACACGGAGCGGGAACATCAATTCACCGAAGACCATGTACGCTTCCTCAGCGCCCTGACGGCGCAGGTAGGTGGCCTCATTCATAACATCCGCCTGTTGGAAGAAGCACGCCAACATGCCCTCCAAGTGGAGGCTGCAGCTGAAATTGCCCGTGACATCAGCGCTGCCCTGAACCTGGACGAACTGCTGCAGAAAGCCGTTTCACTAATCCGAGAACGCTTCTCTTTCTATCACGCAGCCGTCTTCTTGATCGACGCGGCACGCGAATATGCGGTTATCCGTGAGGCCACCGGGGAAGCAGGCGCCCAAATGAAACGCCAAGGGCACAAACTAGCCGTCGGCTCCAAGTCCATTGTCGGTTACGTGAGCAGCCGCGGTGAGCCTCTGGTAGTCAATGACACCAGCCGCGACGCCACTTATTACCCGAACCCTCTGCTCCCGAATACACGCGCAGAAGCCGCTATCCCCATCCGCGTCGGAGAGCGCATTCTAGGTGTATTGGATGTGCAAAGCACAGAACCTTACACATTTGATGAGGACATTCTGCGAACTTTGCGCATTCTAGCCGATCAGCTGGCAATTGCGTTGCTCAATGCGGAACTCTTCGCAACAACCCAGGAACATCTGGCACAGCACCGCTTGTTACACCATATCACCAGCACAGCCGCCGCAGGAAGCACCCTGGAAGAGGCGTTACAAAATGCAGTTCAGGGGCTACAGGTAACCCTGGGTGGCGATCGCGTGAGCATTCTCCTGACAGACAAAAACAAAGAGTTTCTGGAGGTCAAGGCTTTTTCCGGGTATTCAGATGAAGCCCGTGGCATCCGTATCCCGATTGGCTCTGGGATCACCGGCTGGGTCGCGCAACACCACCGTCCGCTCCGCATTGGTGACGTAACAGCCGATCCGCGCTACATTCAGGTCAGCCCAGAAACACGTTCCGAGATAGCCATTCCGTTAATTTACCGGGGAGAAGTGCTCGGCGTGCTCAACGCCGAAAGCGAGCGCATCAACGCCTACAGCGAGAGCGACGAAGAAATGCTGAGTACCCTGGCCGGCAGTCTGGCTGCGATCATCGCCAACGCACGTCTGTTAGAGCAACTACGCCGGCGAGTGGAGCGCGAACGCCTGCTCTTCGAGATCACCGATAAAATTCGCCGCTCCAGCGATATGCAAACCATCTTGATGACCACGGCCGGTGAGCTGCTCCGCATCCTAGGGGCACAGCATGCCACCGTTGAATTGGCATTGCCAACGGAGCAATCGCCAAAAGATGGAGGTGAAAAGTCACCATGAAACAATCTCTTACAACATGGTCAGAAACTCTAGTGCAGCGCTTTGGTGAGCATGCAATTATGCTCGCCTTAGTGGTTTCACAAATCATAGCAAACCTGGGTGTGATTCCAGCGGCTTATTTCGTCCAAATCAATGCTGAGATAGATCCTCCACGCTTTCGGCAGGCTCTCTTTTTCCTGTCTTTGACCCTAGTTGTGGGCTATCTCTCGCTCTGGGTTACCGTCCTTCGTCTGACCACCCACGCTCGTCATCAATTACGCGCGCTAAAAAATGGCCTCTCTAGCGGAGCACCCAACGAGGCCAAAGCCTGGGAAGAAATTACTGCAGTGGGGTGGAGATACGCAATCGCAGCTGGCCTAGTGATGCTCTTCGTCAATATTGTGCCTCTCTTAATTTACGAAAGCGCCGTGCTTAGACTCTCATTCGAGCAGGTAATATACACGTTGATCGGTGCAAGTATTGCCGAGGCAGGCGGTTTGATACTGAACGTGGCGCTCTTCGAGGGGCTTCTTGCGCCGGTACGCATGGTACTAACCCCTAAATCTTTCGAGACCCAACTGACCTATTTTCGGGGACTTTCTCTTACCCTACGGCTCATAGTCGCAACCCTTACTCTGATTGCCATAAGCGTAGCTCTGGCCGCGCCAATTGGGTATCGCCAAACCTATAAGGTGATTTACGAAGCAGTTAGCTCAATCCAGGTATTGGAACAGCTTCAAATTCGCTCCCTGGTCGTTGCATTGGCCGCTCTAGCCCTAGGAAGTGCTCTGGCCGTAATCATCGCCCGTTCCGTGGATGTGCCTCTCCAACAGCTGATTGAAATTTTCGCCAAAGTAGAAGCAGGAGACCTGAGCCAGCGCGCACCCGTGACTGGTGCCCACGAGGCCGGGCGACTGGCCATTTATTTCAACCGCATGATCGCTCGTCTTCACTACCTACAAGAAAACTTGGAGAACGAAATAGCCCGCCGTACAGCTCAATTGAAGGCCACAGTGGAAGTGGGACAAGTAGCCAGCTCCATCCTGGACCCGGACGAGTTGATGGAACGCGTAGTACACCTAATTAGCGATCGCTTCGGTTACTATTATGCCGCCATCTTCCTCGTGGATGAAAGCGGACAATGGGCTGAGCTTAAACACGCGACCGGAGAAGCAGGAAAGCTGCTGAAGCAGCGGGGGCACCGTCTGGAGATCAAAGGGAAAAGCATGGTAGGAGCCGCCATTCGCACTCGTCAGGCGCGCATTGCGTTGGATGTGGGTGCAGAACCTACACGCTTTGATAACCCTCTCCTTCCATATACCCGCTCGGAAATTGCTTTGCCGCTCATCGTAGGGGGTGAGATCCTCGGGGCACTGGATGTCCAGTCAACGAAGGAAGCTGCTTTTAGTGAAGCTGATATTGAAACCTTGCAGGCAATGGCCAATCAAGTGGCCATCGCCCTGCAAAATGCACGCCTATTCCGAAACTTGAGACAAAATTTGCAGGAGATGCAAGCAATCCAACGACAATACCTACGCCGGGGCTGGGGAGATTTCTTGCGCACCCAGCGCATACGCTACGAAGTGGGTGAACCCACCTCCACGGAAGCCTCGGCCATCGAAATTCCTCTTGCTCTGCGAGAAGAGATCCTAGGAAAAATTGCCCTTCAGGGCAATATAGAGCTAAGCGAAGACGAAAAAGAATGGTTAGAAACCTTGATCTCACAGACAGCACTGGCACTGGAAGGCGCGCGCATCCTGGATGAAAACGTCCGTCAGGTCGAACTGGAACAGATGGCCGCCCAGGTGATTCATCGCGCCCGAGAAGTGCTTGAGACTCAAACCATTTTGCGCACTGCCGCAAAAGAACTCCAACGGACGTTGCGCCTGCCGGAAGTAATCCTGCATTTTGGCCCACCTCCTCCAGAACAGAAATGAGCTTGCGAGGACGAAAATGGAAGATCGAGAAAATCAACTCCGGGAACTTAAACAACGAGCCCTGCTCATCGCCATCGTAGCCGACCTGGCCACTATTTCTTCCTATGCGATCCAATTTTTCCTGAACCCTGCCTGGCAAATGGGACTGATGGTGGCTAATACATCCGTGCTACTGGTGGTCTACCTGGTCGCCTATTTTGTGAGCCGCCGTCCCTCTCTTCCCCATGAACGTCTTTCTACCGTAGTCTGGGTAGCCATTATCGCAACCGAGCTTTCTTTTATTGGCGCTTCTTTCACACTCTCCGGATTAGAAATCTTCTATGCCGTTATCTTGGTGTCCCTCATTTTGAGCGCAAGCCCCCTCCTTCTCTCTCCGCAAGAAAGCAGATGGGCACTTATTTCAGCATTGGCCGCCGGAGCAACAGCGTTGTTGCCTTTATCTTTACCGTTAGAATACCGCCTCCCCGCCCCTAATCTCTTGAGGACCTCAGCCTACGTCATTTTGGGGCTTGCTCTACTGGTTTACTTGTTCTATCTTTTCATCCTCTACTCGGCAAGCCTGCGCCTCAGGTTCGCCGTCACCTTCGTCGTTATTACCTTGACCTCGGTGGGCATTATCGCTCTTCTGGCAAACCGGATCGCCGGACAGGCTCTTCAGTCGGCCCGTGAAACCTCTTTGGAAAGCGCCGCCGCCCAGACCGCCGCAGCACTGGACAATTACATTTTGAACAACATTGAGACGGTGCGCGCTCAGGCACAGCTCCCCGTACTCCGAGGCTATCTACTGGCAGAAGGATCCCCACCGCAAGCCAGCTTCATCGAAGTCGGACAAACCTTGACTGCCTTCCGCTCCCGAGATGTTCGGTATATTCTTTCCTACGCGTTGCTTAACGCGCGCGGCATTGTAGTAGCGGACACTATCAGTAGAAACATGGGGCAGGACGAAAGCGGAGAGGAATATTTCCGCCGCGCCAAGTTGGGAATTGCGAACGTTTCAAGCATCCGTTATCGCGGTACTCCTCCACAACCAACCCTGGCCTTTGCTGCGCCGGTGAAAGCCATTGACGGTCGCCCAATAGGGGTATTACGCTTCTGGCTTTCCCCCGCCGTGATTGAACAAATCATCGCTGCAAATGTTGGTTTGGTAGGAGAGCGCTCTTTTCCGATGCTCCTGGACGAATACGGTATGGTGTTAGCCCATGGAGAATATTTCGCGCTCCACAATCATTTCACCCACCCCCCTGACCAAGCTACCATCAACGCCCTGATTGAGAAAGGGCGTATCCTTCCAACCACTCCGCTGGAGGTGACTCCTATCCAGGGACTAGAGGAGAGCCTGCAGCAGATATCGGCACACCAGTTTTTCGACCTGCGATTAGAATCGCCCAAGGGAGAAACAAGCACAGAACGTGCCACCGCCAGGCGCATGTACTCACTTCCCTGGATCGTTGTGTATCATCAGCCGATCTCTTCCTTTGCTGCTCCCTTGCGCCAACAGCGGAACGTAATCGCCTTGGTTGCCTTCCCTCTAGCAATCCTCATGGCACTCGTGGGAATTTTAAGCTCTGAAACCATTGCTGTCCCTCTTAGACGACTAAGAGACGCAGCTTTACGAGTTCAACAGGGAGACTTGAACGTAAACATCGCTTTGCGCAGGCGTGATGAAACCGGCACCTTAGCAGAAGCCTTTAACCAGATGGTCGAACGCACTCGAGATGTGCTGAACAATCTGGAAGCCCGAGTACAGGAGCGCACATTAGCATTGGCCGAGCGCTCGGCTTACCTCCAGGCCGTAGCCGAAGTGGGACGGCTTATCTTTTCTCTGAGAGACCCCCAGACGTTAATCGCCCGCGTAGTTGAAGTCATCCGTTCCCGATTTGGACTCTATTACGTCGGGCTCTTTGAAGTTGACGGCAGCGGTGAATGGGCGGTCCTGCGCGCCGGCACGGGTGAAGCAGGGAGAGCCTTGCTAGCGCGCGGTCACCGCATTCGCATTGGAAGCGGCATGGTGGGTTGGAGCATCGCCAATAATCAAGCACGCATCGCTCAGCAAGCAGAGCTAGACGCAGTGCGATTGCGTACACCAGAACTCCCCCATACCCGTTCTGAAGCCGCCTTGCCACTTCGCACACGCAGTGGCGTAATCGGTGCGCTCACCATCCAAAGCGATCGTCCCAACGCCTTCAATCCAGATAATCTCGCTATTTTCCAGATCCTAGCCGATCTAGTTTCCAGCGCCTTGGAAAATGCCCGACTCTATGCAGAAATGGAAAGCACTTTGCACAGTCTAGAACACATCTTCGCCGAACGTGTACACTCTATCTTGGAAAAACACTTCCATGTCCATGGAAGCACTACCTACCGGAGCGATGGCATGCAAGTCTGGGAGGATCCCACCGCATGGCATGCGGAAATGGAAGAAGCCTTGCGGCGCGGGGAAGCGGTGCTCGGCGCGCAAACTCTCTATGGCCAAGAGAGTGTTTACCCTCTGGCCATTCCCATCCTTCTGCGAGGACGCGCCATCGGTGTAATGCGTACCTATAAGCCTGCTGAAAAGGGTCCCTGGACTCCTCAAGAGATTCGCGTCTTACAAAACATCCTTGATCAAATCGCACTCACCCTCGAGGCGGCCCAACTTTACGAGCAAACCCAGCAACGCGCCATGTATGAGCACATCCTTTCCGAGATCACCGGAAAGGTCTGGAGCGCTAGTGGGATTGAAGGCATTTTGCAGGTAGCACTGCGCGAACTGGGAAGGGCACTGAACGCCAGTGAGATAGAAATCGCCTTGATGGAGGATGGACATGCAAACTAACCCATCCACCTTCCAAACAATAGAAGAGTTTCGCTCGGAACTATTGAAGCGTAGCTTCTTTATCGTCTCGATAGTGGGCTCCCCCCTGCTGATCCTTGCCATCCCAACTACGCCTTTCCCGATCGTCATTTTATACTTTCTAGTGTATTTTGCAGTCTTAGCGCTGACAATTTTCCCTGTTCCTTACCGATACCGCGCCTTCTTTGCTGTCGCGCTATTCTATCTGCTAGGCGTGGGAAACTTCCTCGAACAAAGCTATAGTTCTGCCTTTCTTTCCTTCCTTGCTCTAATCACGCTGGCTTTCCTCTGGCTATCGCGCCGCTGGGGATGGGTTATTACCGCGCTCAGCGCGCTAACGGTTGCGTTCTTTGCCTGGCAAAACGTTCAAGCGGCCAATTACAACCCAGATGAGATCCTACGCTGGCTTGCCTTAGCCTTTAGCTTGATCTTCCTCGCCAGCCTGGTGAGTCACTCAGCCCTCTTTCTCTTATCAAAGTTGGAAATGTTACTCTCCCAAACCCTAGCCCAAAGGGAAGAACTAGAGAAAAGGCGCGCCTCACTGGAAGAGCAAGTGGCCGCCCGCACCGCTGAGCTGAAACGCCGGACTATCCAGCTAACCGCCGCTATCCAAGTTGTGCGCGAAGCCGCATTGGAACGTGATATTTCCTATCTAGTACAACAAGCAGTAACCCTGATTAGCAAGCACTTCGGCTATTACCATGTCGGTCTCTTCTTGCTCGATGAGACCCGCCGTTATGCGGTGCTTCAGGCGGCTTCCTCGGAAGAAGGGCAGCGCCTGGTAGAACGCGGGCACCGGCTAGAGGTAGGCAAACAAGGAGTTGTTGGCCGTGCAATCGCGGAAAAAAGTGCCCATATCGCCCAAGATGTTGACCTGGACGAAGCCTATTTTCGCAATCCCGAGCTCTCCCGCACCCGATCAGAAATTGCCTTACCTCTCATCACACGCGGCGAAATCATTGGCGCCTTGGATATTCAATCAGAAGAGCCAGGAGCGTTTCGCACAGAGGATATCGAAACCTTGCAATCCATGGCCGACTCGATCGCCTTGGCCCTAGAGAACGCCCGCCTGTTCTCAGAGACCCAGCTGACCATGCAGCAGCTACAATATGTGAGTGCGTCAGAAATGCGTCAGGCTTGGCGCAAATTCGGTGCTCGCCATAAGATAGGCTACCGTTATACTCCGCTGGGGCTACGGCCTCTGGAGAGTGCAATCACCTTTTTGGATGGTAGTGAAGGAGTGGAGATTCCTCTGCAATTGCGCGGTCAGACGATCGGCATCTTGCGCCTGAAACGTAAGGCAACCGGCCAACCATGGAATGAGCAAGAGAAAGATTTGGCTCAGCAAGTAGCCAATCAGGTGGCTCTGGCATTAGAGAATGCGCGCTTGCTAGAAGAGACGCGCGAGCGTGCCGAACGAGAACGCATCCTGGCCGAAATCACAGCACGCGTGCGCGAAACTCTCGATATGGAAACTATCCTGCGTCGCGCTGCCGACGAGACCCGCCAGGCATTTTTCCTGCCTGAAGTCGTGATTCAAATCCTGCCCGAAAGCACTCCAGAAAATATGGAGTGATCTGTGCCGGCAATTGCTCATGAAGTGTGTCCTATGAAAGAGCTTCCTGATCCCCGGAGAAAAACGTTTCGAACCGTAGTGCGCATTGCGCAAGCCGGAACCTTGCTTTCCCTAGGAGGATTAACCTTCCTGGCTCTACGAAGTGGTCACTGGCAAGTATGGGGCACAGTGATCATTACATCGTTGCTCCTCCTTTTCGCGCAGTTCACCGTTTTCCTAGCTCAGCAAGGGCACTTTACCGCTGCTGTTTGGACATTGTTCCTGAGTGGAGAAATCGCTTTCCTGGGCAGCGGCATGCTCATCGCCGATCTAGGGTGGATGCTAGGATTGGGAATCATGGCCCTAATCGCCAGCATGAGCACCCTTTTGCTGCCACAGAAACAGCGCCTATTGGCCATCGGATCGGCACTTCTGACGGCTTTTTCGCTCTTAGGCATAGATGCCCTCGCACCTGCCTATCGCCTCGCCCTCTCTACGACTTTTCAGCTATACCTTTTTGCGCTTTTCACTCCAGTTGGGGTCGCATATCTAATATACTATGCCCGGTTTATCAACCCTACCTTACGCGCCAGTCTTTTCTCTGCGTTGCTCATCTTGACCCTTCTCCCATTAGGGTTGTTTGCTCCGATCGCCTTGCGCACCCTAGAGAACCGCTTGCGCGAAAACATTTCCTTCCAACTCTATTCCGCCGCTCGTCTGAGCGCTGAAGGAGTAGACGAGTTCATAAGCACGACTCTTGAAAAGGTGAACTCCTATGCCCAGTTGCCGGAAACAGTAGAGTTTCTGCAATCCCCTAATAGCGATCCGAGCAAATTTCAAGAGTTACGACAGACCTTGCGCATGCTTAGTCGCACTGCCGATCCGCTCAAGGCGGCCTTTTCGTATGGGCTTCTTGATAAAAATGGGATAAACGTAGTTGATTCCATCTTCGCAAACATCGGAGAGGACGAATCAAACGAGATATATTTCCAAGAAGTGCTCCGGACAGGTCACTCTTATATTTCTGATGTCAACGCACGCACGAATGCCTTCACCTTTGCGGCTCCCGTAAAGGATATAAACGGCAAGGTGTTAGGCGTATTACGAGCACACTACAATGCTTCGATCCTGCAAGTACTCCTGGTAAAGAATCGGGAGCAGGCCAGTCGCTCCTCCTTTGCCGTCTTAGCAGATGAAAATGGCATCATCCTGGCTCATGGGGACAACTCGCAAGCGAAATTCAGGCTTCTCGCCCCTCTGCCAGAAAAGGAACTAGAAGCGCTTCAAGCCGCCGAACGCTTGCCCAAGGGAAGCAACGAGGAACTTTCCCTGAATCTCCCGGCCGTAGCAGCGCTTCTTCGAAAGGGGGAGCCAAGGATGGTCACATCCGAAATCCACCCGGTTCAGAGGCATTTGGAAGTAATTGTGGCTCAGCCGCTCCGAACTCGTCCCTGGACGCTTTTCTATGCCCAGCAAGAAAGTTACTTTTTGGGGCCGGTACGTAGGCAGTTCTTGATATTCAACATGCTGGCATTTGTTTTTGGGATAGCCGCGGCGGTTACTTCTCTTGTGCTTGCCAACCGCCTGGTGCAACCGATCCTTCTCCTCACCCAGGCAGCCCAAAGGGTGCGCCAGGGAGATCTCACCGTGCAGCTAAACCTGCAACGCCGCGATGAAAGTGGCTTCCTGGCCGAAACTTTCAATGCTATGACGGCCCAGATCCGCGAGCTAGTCTCATCGTTGGAGGCACGCGTGGCTGAGCGTACTCGCCAATTGGAAGAACGCTCCCTGCTCCTCCAGCATGCCGCCGAAATCGGAAGGATCATCACCTCTACTCTGGATCCCCAGCAGCTGATGGAACAAGCCGTAAACTTAATTCAGGAACGTTTTGGGTTGTACTATGTGGGCTTGTTTGAATTGGATGGCAGCGGAGAATGGGCTGTCCTAGGAGCCGGAAGTGGTGAAGCCGGCCGAAAGATGCTGGTGCGCGGTCATCGCATCCGCGTCGGCACAGGCATGATCGGTTGGTGCATCGCCAACAACCAAGCGCGCATCGCCCAACAAGCAGAACTGGACGAGGTTCGCCTGCACACACCAGAACTGCCGGAGACCCGCTCCGAAGCAGCACTCCCATTGCGCTCCCGTGGACAGGTGATCGGAGCAATCAGCATTCAGAGCGATCAACCGAATGCCTTTACACCTGAAAATCTTGCCATCTTCCAAATCCTGGCCGATCAATTGGCGGCTGCGCTGGACAACGCTTATCTGTTTGTAGAGAGTCAGGAAAGCTTGCGCGCCATCGAGCGCGCCTATGCAGAACGCACGCGAGTGGAATGGAGGCAAACTCTACTACGCCTGCGTCAGCCATTCGCATTTCGCAGCCTCGCTCGTGGGAGCATTCCCATCTCCCCAGTGTATTCCGCCGATGTCGCGCAGGCATTGAAAAGTGGAGAGGTAATCCTCGAAACAGATATGCAATCCCCTGGCGGCAGACATTTTATCAGCGTGCCCATCAAAATCCGAGGGCATGTCATTGGGGTTCTACGCACCTATAAACCAGCAGAGCGCGGACCATGGAGTGACGAAGAAATAGATGCATTGAGGACGATTGCCGATCAGGTTGGCATTGCTCTGGAGGCCGCACGTCTTTATGGAGATACGCAACGCCGCGCCGAGCGGGAACGCTTACTCGCCGAAATCACCACTAGAATCCGCTCGGTCAGTGATCCCGAAGAGATGATCAATACCGCGTTGGATACCTTACGCCGAGCACTAAGTGTCCGAGCTGTGAGAATCGTTCCTGCAACCCCTGAAAATGGTGAAGAAAAGTCAGAGTAAGGCAGGAGGCTTATGGCTTACGTAGTCGCGATCTCTAATGAAAAAGGAGGCGTGGCCAAGACAACCACTACGCTTTCGCTGGGCGCCGCGCTGGCTGAACTTGGGCATAAAGTCCTTCTCATAGACCTTGACCCTCAGGCAAATCTCTCATTGGGACTTGGCTTGGAGAAAGACAGCACCGAGATCGCTTCCACAAGCGTCCTTTTGGATTCCCTTCCTCTCGTCAAGGCTATCAGAGAGACAGAGATCGAAAACCTTTCTCTGGTACCATCTTCTTCGCGCCTTGACGAAGCAGAGCAATTTTTACCCGTGCGAAGCAATTTTATGACTATCCTCCGCGACGCGCTTCTTGGCCTATTTGAAACTCGCCCCTTCGACTACGTGCTTTTGGATTGTCCTCCTTCCTTGGGAAGCATTACGCTCAATGCACTCAGCGCGGCCAATCTTCTAATCGTCCCAACCCAACCGGAATTCTTTTCAGCCTACGCCCTGAGGGACATGATGTCCATCATCCGCCGCGTACGCGCCGAGAGCAATCCGGAACTGGCTTATCGCATCCTCGTGACTATGATGGATCGGCGGAACCGTGTTCACCGGGAAATCTATGAGCAACTTCGCACGACCTTTGAGCGCGGCGTTTTTAACACCGTGATCGAAGTGGATACAAAACTGCGCGAAAGCCCGATTGCCGGCCTGCCGATTACCCACTACAAGGGCAATAGCCGATCAGCGCAACAGTATCGTACCTTGGCTCAGGAGTTAGTGGAATATGCCCAAGAAAAAGATCCCTCGCATAGAACATCTATTTGAAACGCTTCGTCAAGAAGAATCTTCCCTTCCTGCCCCTGAGCAACCACGGATAAGAGCACGCCGCCCATCAGCCGCAGGAAGTTTGACCCCTTCCAAACACGTCGCGAGCGAGGCTGTTTATCGCCTTGAGGTCCCACTGCGCCTGGGCGAAAGGGTTTTTGGAAATATCCAGGTGCTGGATGATGTGCCCTTGTCGCCGGATGGAGACGAATACCGTTTCGTTCAGCAGGTCACAGAACAATTGACCCTTGCGCTGGAAAATGCCCGTCTGTTTGAGGAAACCCAAAAGCGTGCCCTCCAACAAGGCGCTCTCTATGCCCTGAGCACGCGACTGGCCCAAACGCACAATATAAAAGAGATTTGTCAGATCACCGTTCAGATGCTGCGCGAGCAATTAGGGTTCGCCTTCTCGGGCATCTTTTTGCTCGACCCCCTGAATGGCGATCGCGTCCTTCAGGCACAAAGCGGCTGGGATGAAGCCCCGCCGGATTGGCGCATTCCGGCCGGAAAAGGCCTCTCTCGTTTCGCAGTGGAAACCGGCCAACTGTATTACTGGCCAGATGTCACCAAAGAGCCGGAATACATCCCCGGCCTGCGAGAATCCCATACCGAGGCAGATGTCCCCATCAAGATCGGTGACGAAGTAATGGGGGTTCTCATTGCTGAAGACCAACGTGTGAACGCCTTTACCCAGGACGACCTGGACTTGCTCCTGGCGGTGGCGAACGTACTAGCTATCGCCATTCAAAACGCACGCTTGCTAGAGGAGACCCAACGCCGCGCCGAGGAAATGGCTTTGCTGAACCGCGTGGTGAGCATTGCAGGAAGCACATTGAATCTTTCAGAGAGTTTGCAGGCGATCGTGCGCGAGATTGTGGAAAACTTCCCCGTTGATCATGGTGGATTGACCTTGCTGGATGAAAACAAGGAAGTGGCAACCGTGATCGCCGAGCATGGCAAACGGCCATTCACTTCGGTGATAGGGGTGCGCTTTCGAGTATCTGAAAACCCCGCCATACAAGAGGTGCTCCAAAGTCGGCGCCCCCTCTTCATCGAGGATGCACAAAACGATGCTCGTATGGATCCAGCGCTGCGCGAAGAATTCAAAAAACGCGGCTTCACGAAGCTGGCCATCTTCCCCATCCTTGCAGGAAATGAGGTAATCGGCACTTTGGGATTGGACATCACAGACCCACAGACTCGCTTATCGCCATCAGACCTCGCCCTCATCCAAACGATCCTGACACAAGTATCCAGTGCTATTCAACAAGCCTGGCTGTTTAAGCAGACTCAGGATTCGCGCGAAGCGCTCAAGCGACAGAATGAATACCTGGCTGCGGCCGCCGAGATCGGTCGTCTAGTCACTTCTGCCCTCGACCTGAAAACTATTTTCAGCCGAGCGGTTAACCTGGTGCAAGAACGTTTCGGCTACTATCATGCGGGCATCTTCGTCGTGGAAGAAACCGGTTTCAATGCTATCCTAGAGGAAGCCACTGGAGAGGCTGGCGCAGAGATGAAACGCCGTGGTCACTTCTTGCCCGTCGGTTCGAAATCCATCGTCGGCACAGTTACAGCCAGTGGCGAGCCATTGGTGGTCAACGATGTCTCCCAAAATCCGATCCATCGCTTTAATCCTCTTCTTCCCGAAACGCGCGCAGAAGCCGCCATTCCTCTCCGCATTGGTCAACGGGTAATCGGCGCCCTGGACGTGCAATCCACTCAGGTAAATGCCTTTAGTGAGGACGATATTCGCGTCCTGCAGATGCTGGCCGATCAAATTGCCGTGGCGATTGACAATGCACGCTCCTATCAGATCGTACAAGATGCCATGCGCGAAATGCGCGAAGCCGATCGGATGAAGAGTCAGTTCCTGGCGAATATGAGCCACGAACTGCGCACCCCGCTAAACTCGATCATCGGATTCTCGCGCGTCATCTTGAAAGGCATTGATGGGCCGATCACCGAGTTGCAACGCCAGGACCTGACGGCCATCTACAATTCCGGTCAGCACTTGCTCGGCTTGATCAATGATATTCTCGATCTCTCCAAGATCGAAGCGGGCAAGATGGAGCTTACCTTTGATGAGGTCAACCTGGCAGAAATCATCACCAGCGTAATGTCCACCGCTGCCGGCCTGGTCAAGGATAAGCCGATCACGCTCAAGCGTTCAATTCCGGAGAATTTACCCACTGTCCGCGCCGATGCCACCCGTATTCGCCAGGTTCTCCTCAACCTGCTTTCCAACGCGGCAAAATTCACCGAACAAGGCGAAATTCGAGTCGAGGCCAGCGTGCAAACCAATGCCGATGGGCAAGAGGAAGTTCTGGTCAAGGTCAGCGATACCGGGCCTGGCATTCCGGAAGAGGATCAGAAGAAGCTCTTCCAGCCTTTCTCCCAAGTGGATGCATCCCTCACTCGCAAAACCGGCGGTACCGGCCTCGGACTGGCAATCTCGGCTCAATTAATCCAATTGCATGGCGGCACCATCGGCGTGCAAAGCAAAATGGGCGAAGGAAGCACATTCTACTTCACCGTGCCTGTTTACCAAAAGAAGGTCACGCCGTCAGCAGACAAACCCATTATTCTGGCCATTGACGACGATCCTCAGGTGATCGCCCTGTACGAGCGTTACCTTGCCCCTCTTGGCTACCAAATTATAGGCCTCACAGAACCCAGGCAATCCGTCGAACAGGCATTGCGTCTCCAGCCATTCGCCATTACCCTGGACATTATGATGCCCGGTTATGATGGCTGGCAAGTGCTCACGGATTTGAAATCCAACCCTGGAACGCGCGAGATTCCCGTGATCATCTGCTCCATCGTAGAGGATCGGGAAAAAGGCTTCAGCATGGGTGCAGCAGATTATCTCGTCAAACCCATCTTACAAGAAGACCTGGTGCGTGCTCTGGATCGCCTGAATGCAGATGGGAGCATTCACGAGGTGCTCATCATAGACGACAACGCAGAGGACCTCCGTCTCCTGGAAAAGACCCTCCGCGAAGGAGGCCACTACCGGCCGATCTTAGCCGAAGGCGGCGAAAAAGGCTGGAACATGCTTCTCCAACATCGTCCTCACGCGATAATCCTCGACCTCTTTATGCCCGATCTGGATGGCTTCACCTTGCTGGAACGGATGCGCACATCTCCAGAGCTACGAGATATCCCTGTCATCGTGATCAGCGGCGGAGAATTGACCCCCGCCCAGCAAAAGCAACTCCAGGAATTCGGTCAGCGCCTGATCCAGAAAGGCGCCATTAGTGAAACAGAATTGTTTTCTACGCTCGAACGCGCTCTCCGACGAGTACACAATCCTCAACACCGAACATCTAGGAATCCATGAGTTTTGAAATCCGTTGTCTTGACTGTGATCACACAACCCCTTACTCTCCTTCCCAATCATCCTGTCCACGTTGCCATAGCGAATGGCGAGAGGCGATTTACGATTACGAACAGGCAAAGCAAGAGTGGCTGAAATCCCTGGGGCGGCGTCCATTTGACCTTTGGCGCTATCGCGAATTGTTACCCGTGCGTGAACCTTCCCCCCTGCTTATGCTGGGAGAGGGGGGAACGCCATTAATCCGCGCCGTCAACCTGGGAATGATGCTGGGACTCCCCAACCTCTACATCAAAGACGAACGCCAGGGACCGACCGCATCGTTCAAGGATCGCCAGGCCGCGGTGACCGTCGCCGCGCTGAAGGAAGCCGGCATCACCGAAATGGTGGTCGCCTCTACCGGAAATGTAGCTATCTCCTATTCTGCCTATGCAGCGCGCGCCGGCATCAAACTGTGGATCTTCGTCACCAGCCTTGTGCCGGCTACCAAAATGCGTGAAATCGCCCTCTATGGCAGCCAGCTCATCAAGGTCACGGCTTCCTATGACCAAACGAAGCAAGTCGCGGCAGATTTCGCTCGCCAGCGAGGGTTGTACCTGGACACCGGTGCACGCGCCATCTCATCCGTCGAGGCGATGAAGACCATCGCCTTTGAAATTTGTGAACAGCTATCCTGGCAGGAAGGACGCTCAAGCAGCATTCTACCCTGGCGCGCTCCAGATTGGTATATCCAGGCAGTCAGCGGTGGAATGGGCCCGCTTGGAATCGGCAAAGGCTTTCGCGAACTCTACCAGATGGGACTCATTGACCATATGCCTTCTATCGCCGCCATCCAGGCCAGTGGCTGCGCGCCGATGGTGGAGGCCTGGAAAAACAACGCGGAGTCCGCCACCCCTATTCTCTCGCCTCGCACCCATATCGAAACCTTAGCCACCGGCAACCCCGGACGCACCTATACCCTGCTCCGCTCCTATATGCTCCAACATGGCGGCCTATTCGAGAGCATCACCGATGCGGAAGCCTTCCGCGCCATGCACGTCCTGGCAAAAATGGAGGGAATTTCAGCCGAGCCTGCCGCAGCAGCTGCCTTTGCCGGACTCTTCAAGATGGTGCGTCAGGGAATCATACGGCCAACGGATACGATCGTAGTGAACTGCACCGGGCACACCATGCCCACCGAGGAGGAAGTGCTGGGTGATGAGTGGGCATACGACGTCTCGCTGCCCGAAAAGCAGGTGACCGCCCAAGCGCCTCAGGAAGGACTCCTGGCCGCGCTCAATCGTATTGTGCCGGAGCACTTTCCACGCATCGCCATTGTGGACGATCACGATGATGCCCGCAGGCTGATCCGCCGCGTTCTCCAATCGCAGGGCAATTTCACCATCTTTGAGGCGCCCAATGGGCAGGACGCGCTTCGGCTGATCCATCGCGAACTTCCTGATCTCATTATCCTGGACCTGATGATGCCGGAAATGGATGGCTTTGCCGTGTTAGAACATCTGAAGGCTCATCCCGAAACTGCCCAGATACCGGTCATCGTCGTCACGGCAAAGGAATTGACGCCGGAAGAGAAACGACGTTTGCGCGGTCAGATTCAAGGCCTGATGCAAAAGGGCGACTTCATGAGCGATGAATTGGCATTGGAGATAAAAGACCTGCTAGATTGAAGCAAGATATGCCCGCTTCGCAAGAAAGACCTTTTGCCAGAGCATCAATGACCACCCAGCGCGCCATGCGACATGTCAAAGGCACCACCGCAGCTGCCCTTTCAGCCTTTTTCTTGGGATTGGCCCCCGTCTTCGGCAAATGGGCTATTCTGGAAGGTTTTTCTCCCTTCCTAATAGTCGCCTTGCGCACCGTGCTGGC
>JBKBPX010000036.1:0-19396 GCA_046292855.1 Anaerolineales bacterium | reverse complement strand
CCTTCCGCGATTTTCCTGCCCTACAAGCTGAAATTCGCAATTTACCTAATATCCCCATCCTCCTTGGTGGCGATCATTCCATCTCCATCCCCGTCATCCGGGCGCAGCGTGAGCGCTTCTCCGACCGTCGGCTGGCCTTGCTCTGGCTGGATGCCCACCCAGACCTGTGCGATACCTTCAACGGCTCTCCCCTTTCCCACGCCTGCGTATTGCGGCGCGGCTTGGAAAGCGGCCTCCTCCCCCAAGATGTCTTCCTGATCGGCTTGCGCTCCTGGGAGGAGCAGGAAATCCCCCTCCTGAAGCAGGAGCCTTTCCATCTCTACACTGCCGCGCAGATTGCCGAAAAGGGCATTCGCCCGCTGCTCGGCGAACTCCGCTCCGCCCTCAGAAATTACGATACTATTCACATCTCGCTAGATATTGACTGCCTGGACCCGGCCTTCGCGCCCGGAACCGGCATTCCGGAAGGCGGCGGCCTGACCACCCGCGATCTGATGACCCTGCTTCAGGGGCTGCGCGGCCTGCCTCTGGCCGGCCTCGATCTGGTCGAAGTCGCACCACCGCTCGATCCATCTGAGGCCACTCTTTTTGCGGCTTTACGCCTGATCCTGGAATTCATCGCTGCCTGCGCCGTCAAGCAATAGGCCAAAAATCACTGCAAAAAGGTTGTTTCACCACCGAGGTCGCAGGACACAGAGTCCGCGTCCCCGGCGTCTCTACGGTGAGTTTTTGGAGTAGACTCAACAATCAATATCTCGGAGGTTCCCATGCGCAAAATTTTTGCTTTCCTCATCGGTGTTCTTCTCGGTGGTTTGGTAGGAAGCACTATCGCCCTGCTCCTTGCACCCGCTTCTGGTGAGCAACTGCGCGCTCAGCTCCGCCAACGCGCCCAGTCCGTTGTCACCGAAGTGCGTCAAGCCGCACAGCAACGCCGCATCGAATTGGAACAGCGCCTGCAAGAATTACGTGCTCCACGCGCCTGAGAGGAAACACTATGACTTTCTCCATCGTCGCCTGTGACCTAAGCGAGCCTGCCTGGGGTGTCGCGGTAGCCTCCAAATTCCCGGCAGTGGGTGCGGTAGTCCCCTGGGCACAAGCCGGAGCCGGTGCGATTGCCACCCAATCCTATGCGAATACGTCCTTCGGTCCGCGCGGCCTGGCGCTCCTCGCTCAAGGCTTGACAGCCCAGGAGGTACTCGAGCGCCTATTGGCCGAAGACGAACAGCGCGAACTGCGCCAGGTCGGCATCGTAGATGCACAAGGCCATGCGGTCACATTCACCGGCAAAGAATGTTTCGTCTGGGCCGGCGGACGCGCCGCCTCGGGCTACGCCATTCAGGGAAATATCCTCACCAGCCCCGAAGTGGTCGAAGCGATGGAACGCGCCTTCCTGGAGACCCACGGGGAACTTCCACAGCGTCTCTATGCGGCTATGCTGGCTGGAGATCGCGCCGGCGGAGATCGGCGCGGTCGGCAAAGTGCCGCCATCTATGTGGTCAAGCCGAATGGTGGCTATGGCGGCTTCCTGGATCGCTGGATAGACTATCGTGTGGATGACGATCCCGATCCGGTCCCCCGCCTTGGCCAACTCCTCGAACTCCATGCCTTATACTTTGGCCGAAGCAATCCTGCCGATCGGCTCAGGCTGGACGGGGAGCCCCTTATCGCCCTCCAGAAGCTAATGCAGGCCCAAAAGCTGTATCAGGGTCCTCTTCACGGACAGTTGGATGAAGCCACAGCCTTTGCGCTGCGCACCTTCCTAGGAAGCGAAAATTTCGAGGAGCGCTCCAACGTTGAAGAAGGCTGGATTGATCGTCCGGTCTTTGAATACCTCCTTCGTCGCTTCTCCAAATCCATCAGCATGGTCCCTTGACCATCAAACTATTTGACCATCGGCCCCTTGACTATCAACCCTTCCCCAACCGAGGTCCTCATGCATCTGATCCTTGACATGGACGGCGTCCTCTGGCGTGGTGACGAACCGATTGGCGACTTGGCCCAGACCTTCGAACACATGTGCGAGCGTGGCTGGCGTTTCGTCTTTGCCACCAATAACAGCACGCGCACCCCGCAAGAATACGTAGAGCGCCTGGCACGTTTTGGCGTAGAAGCCGAGCCCTGGCAAGTGGTCACTTCCTCCCAGGCGGTTGCCGAATTGATCCGCCGCAACCATCCGCAAATTCGCTCCGTCTTTGCCATCGGCGAAAGCGGCCTCTTGCATGCTCTGGAGGAACGCGGCCTGGACCCATTGCCGCTTGAAAGGGCACAAGAGGCAGAAGCGGTGATCGTTGGGTTAGATCGTCAGGTCAATTTTGCCAAGATGGCCGAGGCTACCCTGCTGGTGCGGCGCGGTCTTCCCTTCTATGCCACCAATCCGGATAAAACCTTTCCCACCCCACGGGGTGAAATCCCCGGCGCAGGTGCCTGGGCCGCGGTCATCATCGCAGCTAGCGGCATCGCGCCCATCTTCGCCGGCAAGCCCTCCCCCTATCTGATAGAACTGGCCCTGCAACGCCTAGGAAGTCCTCCTTCCGAGACCTGGGTAGTGGGTGACCGACTAGAAACGGACATTGCTGCGGCCCAAGCCGCCGGTTGTCGTTCGGTGCTCGTCTTGAGCGGCGTCTCAACCCCTCAACAGGCTCAAACCTGGTCTCCGCCCCCCGACTTGATCGTGGAAAACATTCACGCCCTCCTCGCCTCCTTACCCACCACCAATCGCCAATAACCACCGTCCACCATCCACCGTCCACCGTCCACCGTCCACCGTCTACCGTCTATCGTCCACCCATGCTTCTCCGTGCCGTTCTCTTTGACCTTGGCGGCGTACTCCTGCGTACCGAATTCGAGGCGCCGCGCCAATATCTAGCCGAACGCCTTGGACTGGAATATGATGACCTGATCCATCAGGTCTTTGAAAGCCCGTCGGCGCGGCGCGCCTCGTTGGGCGAGATCACCGTAGAACAACACTGGGCTGAATTGACGCGTCGCTGGCATCGTCCTCCCGAAGAGGCCGCCTTTCTCAGCCAGCAATTCTTCGCCGGGGATGTGCTTGACCGCAACCTGCTTGACTTTATCCGCTCTCTCCGTCCACAATTCAAAACCGGCCTGATCTCAAATGCCTGGAGCGATCTGCGCGCTTTCCTTCAGCGCATGGGCATTGAAGATGCCTTTGACACAATCATCATCTCGGCAGAAGTCGGCCTGCTCAAACCTGATCCACGCATCTATCAGCTAGCACTAGAACGCCTCCAAATAGCGCCCTATGAGGCTTTGTTTGTTGATGACTTCCCCCAAAACATCACGGCGGCAAAAGACCTCGGCATGTGGGCATTACAATTTACGGACCCGGAGCAAACCCTCCAAAATATTCGGCGCATCCTGGATGGAATGAAACCAGCTGAATGAGTTATTCTGGAATCTGCAGACAAAGCACCTTGATGACTGCGCAAGCGACGGGCACATGCTGACGGACTCTCTTCTCGCTGTTACTCGGAACAATCTTACTCGGATGGTGTGATATAATCAAGCAAGGAGGCCTGATGGCGTGGAGTTTTCAGGAATATCAGGAATTCTTGGATGCGTTCTATCAGCACCCAGAATGGCAGGATCAGCTTCGTCAGTTGATCCTGACACAAGAGCTGCTGCGTCTGCCGGCAGGCTTTGAAGAGTTGAGAAGAGCACAACAGCTCACCGAACAGAGTCTCCGTGAACTTATCGAAGCGCAGAAGCAAACGGAGCAACAGATCAAGGAGCTGATCGAA
This sequence comes from Anaerolineales bacterium, assembly GCA_046292855.1. Taxonomy (GTDB): domain Bacteria; phylum Chloroflexota; class Anaerolineae; order Anaerolineales; family Villigracilaceae; genus 630D-37. The sequence continues at coordinate 15,635 of JBKBPX010000036.1, read as the reverse complement.
GCGCAGAAGAAGAGCGAAGAGCGGCTGACTCGCCTGGAGCAGTCCGTCGCAGAGCTGACCGAAGCACAGAAGCGCACGGAGCAGCAGATCAGAGAGCTGACCGAAGCGCAGAAGAAGACCGAAGAACGGGTAGATCGCCTGGAGCAGATCACTGCAGAGCTAATCGAAGGCCAGAAGAAACTCGTCAGGGAAGTGGGCGAGCTGCGCGGCGATATGTTGGAAATCCGCTATCGCCAGCGCGCCTTCTCTTACCTTGGTCGTATCGCCTCGCGCGTCAAAGTGGTGGATTTGCAGGACATCTTACCTGATGTTGAACCCTACCTAAGCGACGAGGAGTATGATGATTTGCTGGCATTGGACATGTTGGTTAGCGGTCGCTTGAAAACATCGCTGGCAGAACGTATCGGCGAATCAAACATCTGGATAGCAATTGAGGTTTCGGGAGTAGTAGATAAGGCGGATGTCCAACGCGCCAGAAGGCGAGCAGACTTGCTCCATCGCGCTCACTTGAAGGTGTTACCCTTGGCGGCAGGTCAAAGGTGGACAAGAGGAGCCTGGGCCGCAGCAGGTGAACTTGGAGTGGTTTTGCAACAGGATGGCAAGCTAGAGCTGTTAGAAGCGGCGCTGGAGAAACTCGTGGCTCAAAATGATGCCTAGGCGCAGCTAAACCTCTCGAGTTCACTCTGCGAAAAACTCACCGCAGGACACAGAGCTTCTTCTCTGCTTGACTTCCCGTAGCCTGGTAAACAAGTCTTTTTGCAGTAGAGCCACCTCTAGAAATCAAAACATGCAATTCCGTTTTGGCACAGTCGGCTCGCCGTTAAAGACCCCTCCCAAACCCGCTGGGAGTGTGGGGGCTATTCTTTATTTGCGCAGCCTGGGATTGGATGCGCTGGAACTAGGCTGGGTGCAGGCTGTGCGCGTCACGCCGACCACCTGCGAAGCGATCCGCCAGACGGCTCAGGAGCAGGATGTGGCAATCAGCGTTCATGCCCCATACTTCATCAACTTAAATGCAGATGAAACGGAATGGCCAAAATCCCGTCAACGGCTGATGGATGCGGCACATTATGGTCACCTGGCCGGTGCCACAGACATTGTCTTTCACCCTGGCTCCTATTTCGGAAGATCGCCCCAGGAGGTGCTCCGCGTGGTCTTGCCGCGCTTGGAAAGCTGCGTCCAAGAACTGCGCAGCCAGGGCAACCCCGTGCGCTTGCGCCCGGAGACGATGGGAAAATCTGCCATGTTAGGCTCGCTGGAGGACGCGCTGGAAATGTCCAAAGCCATCCCCGGCGTTGAGCCTTGCCTGGACTTTGCCCATCTCCATGCCCGCGCCGGTGACGGGAGCATGAACACCGCCGACGAATGGCGCGCTGCGCTCGATGCTTATGCGAAAACCCTGGGAGAAGATTCCCTCAAGCGCCTACATATCCATCTTTCCGGCATTGACTATGGCCCAAAAGGGGAAAAAGAGCATCTTGTCCTGGAAGAGGCCGATCTGAATGTGCGGGCAATTTTTCAGGTACTTCACGAGATGGGCTGTGCCGGGCGTATCCTCTGTGAAAGCCCCATCCTGGAAGAGGATGCCCTGCGCCTGAAAGCCTGGTGGCAAGAGATCGCTGGCTAACGTTTTTTTCGCTCCAAAAGCAGGTTTAGTTGGAGCATCTTATCCGCCAGTTCCTGGCGCGCTTTCCGTTGCGCATCTGCCGAAAGCTCTGGCAATCGCTCTTTGAGAGCGGCAATTTCCTGCATCAATTCTACTTCGCGAGGGAGCAAGCCTGCATTTTTCAACAACGCATAGGCGGCGCGCCACTCCTCAGGTGCACTAAAATATTCGCTCAAGTCCAGCGGATGGCCGCGCCCCGGCAAGTCATTGAATTCCCCGCGCGCCATCGCCTCCTGAATCAAGCTTTCGGCCAAACGAGCCAAAGACATCTCACCTCTCCAATGCCTGAGCAATTGAATCAGAAAGGGCGTCCAGTTCAGCGATCTCGTCCTCGCTCAATCGCCAGCCGGCTGCGCCGGCGTTCTGTGTCGCTTGCGTCGCGTTCTTTGCGCCGGGAATGGGCAAAGCTCCCTTACAGATCAGCCAATTCAACGCCACCTGCGCCGGGGATTTGCCGGCATGTTCCCGTCCGATTTCACGCAGGCGTTGGATCAATGGAGGCAATAAGGTCAACATGCGCCGATAGCGCGCCCCCCGCGCACCCGGTGGCAGGTTTTCCGGGCCATATTTCCCGCTCAGCAACCCCATCTCCAACGGACTATAAGCAATCAACCGTACTCCTAGCTCCTTACATCGCGCCAGCAAACCGTTTTTCTCCACCCGCCGATCCAGCAAACTATATTTCACCTGATTGGAAGCCAAAGTCAGGCCGTGACGCTGGAGAGTCGCATAGGCTTGCATCATCTGGGTCAGGTTGTAGTTAGAGACCCCCACCGCACGCGTCAGTCCCTGCTCTACTGCCTCTACCATTGCCTCCATCCAAGTCTCGATTGAAACGGGAGGAAATGGCCAGTGGATCTGGTAAAGGTCCACCTGTCTCAGCCCCAAGCGCTCCAGGCTACGGCGCAAGCTGCGCAGCAAGGAGCGACGGGAGAGTCGCCAGGGAAAAGGCATGAATTTGGTCGCCACCAAGATCGGCTCTTCCGTCTCTTTCAAGAAGGCCCCCAGCAAACGTTCTGAGCGCCCATTCCCATAGACCTCAGCCGTATCTACCAGCCGAATGCCATCTTGAACGGCTGCAAAGAAGGCCTGGCGCACCTCGTTCTCGTCATATCCATGACCAAACTGCCAGATGAAACGATCACCCCATTGCCAAGTGCCCAGACCGATTTCAATTGCGTGGAGAAAACGCGCTGAGTCAGATGTGGGGGAAGGAGTAAGCATAGATCACCTCTCGGAGCGAATGAAAATTCACCCCCTATTTGGCAAAGATAGCAACAAGCCATACTGCCTATCCTCAAGCAATATACCACAATTTCGGCGAGATTCTTCGGATTTCTATCAGATTTTCAGGAAAGGAAGTCCAGACTCTACGGCACAGGAGTGGCAGAAGGGGATTCAACTGTCTGGAGAGTCGGGGTTTCGCTTGGCATCGCAGTAGGAGTCTCGGTAGGAACAGGCGTGACGGCAAGCCAGGCAAAGGTGGAGGCCATTTGCTCAAAGATAGCGCTCTCCAGCGCCTCGTCATAGGGAGGCGGAGGCGTGAGGAAAACGCCGGGATCCACCGCCTTCAAGACAAAATCCAGGCTAACACAGATGTTCCCCTGCTGGGTGGAATAGGCTGTCCATTTGTAAATATGGCCTGCGGCTCCCTCTGCCCCAAATTGCTTCAAGAAAGGAAGCCCATTCAGCACAATGTTCTCAGCACCATACAAAATCGAGCGCGTCGCCAGCGGACTTTGACAAATTTCGGCATTCTCCGTCACGGAAACGTCCAGATACTTATCGGTGAGAGTCGTCCCAGGTGTGAAAGGCAATCTCATGTGCAGGTAATTCTCTGTTGATTCCGTAATTTGAGCCTGTTGAGGATACCAGAAGGTAAAGTTGTACCTGGTGTTGGTATAGATTGACCACTGAAGCGGGGGCGTGGGAATCGGCGAAGGGGTTGGGGTTGGGGAGGGGGAATGGGTGGGCAGTGAGGTAGGCGGGGCAATCCGCAGGATGCGAGGCGCTCCCCACACGGCGCGATCGTTGGTAGCATAGCCGCTCGCCAGAAGGGTCAGGATAAAGCGCACATTCTGTCCTACTAGCGGCGTCAGGCTTAGATCGGCCTGGTAGGTGCGACCTTCGTTGGCCTCGCGCCAACTCCAAAAATTGATGACCGCACCGTTGAGGGTCATGTAATCCAGGCGGAACGTCACGTAACAAGGGACACGCCCTTCGCAGCCGACCGTTGCCTGGAAACGATCGCCGGGCTGCACATTGAAGAAAGGATAAATACCCTGGATATAACCGTTATAGCGATTCTGGGGAAAAGTGAGCAGCGCCGGCATGAGGCTACCATCTTCCATCTGGGCAGAATCCAGTTTCAGCACAAAACCGTTCGCATCGCCGTCAGCGCCGGGGCAGGGCAAAAGGCCGGCACCACTCCTCCACTCTGCGGCACAGGCATTTGCCAGGAAATCGTAGCCACTGACGGGCGCTTCACCTGCCACTCGAATGGTCAGCTCCAAAGGCGAATTCCCTCCAGAACCGATGCCAAAAAGCGCCCCGCTCGCATTTTGCAGAATCCAATAACCGCGATGCTCGCCTGCGGTCAACGGAGCGATCAGATTAATGCTCAAATCTATCGTTTGACCCGGCGCCACCGCCCAGGGCAAATAGACCACCGTCGGCGCGCTCATCTGTTCACCGCTATAGAAAACCAGGCGATAGGCAGTCGTCCAGGCGCAATAGCCGGAATTGCGCAATCGCCAGGTTTTGGTGAAGCCCGCTCCCGGCACCAGAATCGTGCCAGGCGGGATCGTCACATCGCCGATTAGAGTGGCCCGATCACACGCAGCCGGCGAGATCGTCGGAGGAGGAGAGGCAAAAGGGGTGGAAGTAGGAGTAAGGGAGGGCAAAGGGGTCAGGGTAGGCGGAGGTGCAGGAGGTGTCCCACTAGGCAGGCGAACAATGCGCGGTGCCCCCCAGATCGCCCGGTCACCGCTGGCAAAGCCATTGGAAAGGATGGTCAGGATAAAGCGCACGCGTTGCCCGGCCAACCGTGAAAGGTCAACATTGGCGCGATAAAAACGCCCCTCGTAGTTCTCCACCCATGACCAGAGCGTACGCCTCAGACCGTTACCGCTCATATATTCCAGGCGAAAGGTGACATAACAGCCTGTAGCCCCAAATTCACAGTTGACCAGTGACTGGAAATAATCCCCACTCTGCACCAAAAATTCCGGATAGATAGCCTGGATATAGCCGAAGAAACGGTTTTGCGGCACGGTCAACAGACCGGGTTCGACGTCCAGTGTATCGCTCTCCAGATGCGGCGCATCCAGGCGCAAAACGTAACCGCGCGGATCACCAGGGATGCCGGGAAAAGGCAAAGGTCCCGCTCCGCTCCTCCAAAGAGCATAAGGGGCATTGGCGACAAAATCGAAGATCACGGCGCTGTTATCTGCCACGTTAATGTCCACCCAGAATGGGTCATTGCCATTGGACCCAACGCCAAACTGCACCCCCCAGGGATTGCTCAACTTCCAGAGGCCACGATAGTGACCAATGGTCTTAGGAGCAATCAAATTGACTGAGAGGTCCACCATTTGACCAGGAGCAACCGCCACAGGCAAGCGCACATAGGCCGGCGCGCTGAGGGAATCCCCCCCGACGAATACCAGGCGATAGGATGTCGTCCAGGTGCAAGTGCCCACATTCATCAATCGCCAAGTCTTGGTAAAGCTTGTGCCGGGGGCAAAAGTCGCTCCATCCGGAACCGTGAGATCGGCAACAAATTGGGCTTGATTACAGACCGCTTGCGCAGGGGCAACCGATAGAGAATGCGTCAACAGGAGAAGGACTATCAGAAGTGCAAAAGGAACTTTCTGAGACATTTGACCTCCACAGAAGGAAGGCCGGGCAATCCATTGTCAAGACTGTGTTCAGCAGAATTTCATCCAGAGATCAGGTATGCGACCACTATTGACTTTTGCAATCATCATACCGCATTCTGGAGTGTCAAGTATTAAAATCTATCCGCTTCAAATGCTCTTCCACATCCATCCCCGCCCTGTCCAGCTGCAGATGTGCCAAAAACTCAACATTTTCCGAAGCGACCGGCGAACGAATCACCTCCAATAGGGCATAACCCTGCCCTTGGGCAAATTCCAGTATCTCGGCCAATACCTGGCGATGGACTTGCGGATCACGGACTACGCCACGGCCGCGTGCCGCGACTCGGCGCCCAGCCTCAAATTGCGGCTTGATCAGCGCGATCACTTCCCCCTCCTCGCTCAGCCACCCTTTCACCACTGGCAGGAGCAAGCGCAAGGAGATGAACGAGGCATCTATAGTCACCAGCGAGACGCTTTCCGGCAGGCTCATCAGATAGCGCGCGTTCAGCCCTTCCATCACCACCACCCGATCATCGGCGCGCAGGCGGGGGTGGAGCAAATCATGCCCCACGTCAATGGCATAGACGCGTTTCGCCCCATGTTGCAGCAGGCAATCTGTAAAGCCTCCTGTGGATGCGCCCACATCAGCACAAACGCGCCCGCGCACATCCACCCCGAAAGCCTCCAGTGCCGCTTCCAGCTTCTCCCCGCCACGCGAAACGAAGCGCCGCGCCCCCTCCACGCTCACCTGTGCCCCATCCGGCACCCGATAGGCCGCCTTGCATATCACCTGCCCATTCACGCGCACTTTCCCGGCAGCAATCAATGCCTGTGCCTGGGTGCGCGATTCGCTCAAACCATGCTGAACCAGAAAAACATCAAGACGAATCACAGCTTTGATACCATCCAATCAGCGGCACAACCGTTTGATAGGATGGGCACGCAAGCGTTGTCGTTAGCGCCGCTCTGTAGACAACTCCTAGGAGTTATCCTACAACTTTTGCATGGACACTTGATAGGATAAAAATACCGTCAAATGTTTTCCCATATTATAATAACGAAGATGACCACATCAAGCCCATCCATCCCCCCTATTGATTGGGCCGGCCAGATCGGCCTCACTTTTCGGGATTGGAGCCTGCTCCTGCGCGCCCTCACCCACCGCTCCTACTGCAACGAACATCCTGAAGCCAGCGAAGATAACGAGCGTCTGGAATTCCTGGGTGATGCGGTGCTCGATTTCGTCGTCGGGGAGTGGGTCTATCACCACTATCCGGAATTGCGCGAAGGGGAATTGACGCGCCTGCGCGCCGCCTTTGTGCGCAATGAGCAACTGGCTATGTTCGCCCGTCAGATCAACTTGGGCGCAGCATTGCGCCTCGGTGCCGGTGAAGATGCCTCCGCTGCCCGCCAACGCATTTCCTTGCTTGGCTCTGCCTTCGAGGCCTTGATCGGTGCACTCTACCTGGATAGCGATCTGGAAACTGTCAAACGCTTTGTGCATCCTTTCCTGGAAAAGGCGGCGGCCGCGCTGGAATTGCCCCATCTCCTCGATCCCAAATCGCGCCTGCAGGAATGGGCACAGGCACAACGCCTGGGCACCCCTCGCTATGTCACCCTTGCCACCCATGGCCCCAACCATGCTCCCACCTTCGAGGTTGAAGTTTACATCGGCGATCGCGCCTATGGGCGCGGCACCGGCCCCAGCAAACAAATCGCCACCCTTAACGCTGCCCAAGATGCGCTCAAGAAGATCGAGAGGACAGAGTGAAGTCGAGAGCCAAAAGCCTCTTATCTCGAATAACCCAGAATCATCAACGAATCGTCAACCCACCGACAAGCAATAACCATGCCTCTTCGCCTCAAATCCCTTGAACTTCACGGTTACAAAACCTTCGCCTCGCGCACCCTCTTTGAATTCGCGCCGGGCATCACTGCCATCGTTGGCCCAAACGGGTCTGGAAAATCGAACATCGCCGATGCCCTGCGCTGGGTATTAGGAGAACAATCCTACAGCCTGCTGCGCGCCAAAAAGACCGAGGACATGATCTTCGCCGGCTCGGAATCGCGTCCGCGTTCCGGCATGGCTTCGGCAACTGTGCTATTTGATAACAGCGATGGCTGGCTACCTATCGAGTTCACAGAGGTCGCCATCACCCGCCGCGCCTACCGCGATGGACGCAATGAATACCTGCTTAACGGCCAGCCGGTGCGACTCCGTGACATCAATGAGTTACTGGCACAGTCTGGCCTTTCGGAACGCACCTATACCATCATCGGCCAGGGGTTGGTGGATGCCTCCCTCACCATCAAAGCCGATGAGCGACGCCGTCTTTTTGAGGAAGCGGCCGGCATCGGCCTCTACCGTTCCCGCCGTGAAGAGGCCCTGCGCCGCCTGGAGAGCACCCATCACAACCTGGAGCGCATCCTTGATCTGCTCGCCGAACTGGAACCGCGCCTGAAGCACCTCGAACGTCAGGCACAGCGCGCCCAGGAATACGCTCAGGCACAAGCGGACTTGCAGCTTCTCCTCCGCGATTGGTATGGTTACCACTGGTATCGCGCTCAACAGGAATTGCTCCAAAGCCGGGAAATTGCCCATCGTCATGAAACCCAGGCCCAGGAAGCCCGCCGCGCCTATCAACAGGCACAGGAGAAAAACGCCGCCTTTCGCCAGCAGATCACTGCTCTGCGCCAGCAATTGAGCACCCATCACCATGAGCTGAGCACATGGCACGCCCGGCGCGAAGAAGTAGCACGTGCCCTGCTGGTCAACGAAGAGCGCCAGCGCGCCCTGGATCAACGCCTGGCCGCCTTGCAGAGCGAACAAATCCGCCTGCAGGAAGAACAACAACGCCTGGAAAGCGAACGAGCACAAGCCGAAACCGCCATCGCCCGCCTGGAAAAGGAACTGCGCGAGGTCGAAGAAAACCTAGTCGAAGCTGAAAGCGAACTTTCCGACCTCCAGACCAGCCGTGCTGTCGTGGACGAATCGCTGCAGGAAGCGCGCCGCCTCCTGGAAAAACTGCAAAGCCAACAAAGTGAAATCAATGCTCGACTAGACGAAACAACGCGCCGCATTGAAGCGCTGCGCCCGCGCCTGGAGCAAATCCTGCTTGAGAAGCAAAACCTCGAGACGGCGCATCAGCATCTGGAACGTGAGCTTCAGCAGCGCGCTCAGGCACGTGCCGCGGCCGAAGCAGAGGTCAAAAAAGCCGAAGGCGAGCTTCCAAGTGCGCGCACCGCTTTAGAGCAGGCCGAGAGTACATGGCGCGCCCGCCAGGAGAGCCTGCGAGAAGCCGAGGCCACCCTTGCCCGTCTGCGCGCCCGTCTGGAAATCCTGGAACAGGCGGAGCAAGCTTTGAGCGGCTATGCAGAAGGAACGCGCCTCCTGCTGGAAGCTGGCCGCAAGGGTAAACTGAAAGGTGTGCAGAATGTCCTGAGCAACCTACTAGAGGTGCCTGCCGAATACGAAGAAGCCATCCGCGCCGCCTTAGGCGAAAGCCTGGATGCCGTCCTCCTGGAAAAGGAAACCCTGGAAGAAGCGCTCACACTCTTGGAAAGTGATTCGGCAGAGCGCGCCGCTTTGCTCCTGCTAGATGCTCCCCCTGCTTCTTCCTTGCCCCCGGCAGCGGGGAGAGATGAAGATTGCCTGGGATGGGCAAGCGAACATATCCGTGCCGCGGCCGAATTGCAGGCAGTGTTGGCGCGCCTGTTGGAGGGGGTGCTGATCGTGCGTCACCGTCAGGCGGCCCAGCGCCTGCTTCCCCAGCTTCCCGCCATTCGTGCGCTGGTCACCTTGCGCGGCGAAGTATTCCGTCGGGAGGGCGTGATCCTGGCCGGTGGCCAAGCACGGCCATCCACGCTGAGGCGTGCCCGCCAAAAGCGCGAGCTTCAGGCGGAGATCGAGCGCGCCGCAAAGGCATTGGAAGAGGCCCGACAGAACCTGGAACAGGCAAGGCGTGCCCGTGAAGAGGCTATCCAGCAGCTCAAGGCCTGCGAAAGCCGCGAACGGCAAGCGCGCCAGAAACTGACCGAAGCCCAGGCCGCCGAGCAGAGAATTCAGCTGGAACTCCAGGCCGCAAAGCGTCAACGGGAGTGGCAGGAAGGCCAGGAGGCCCAGCTGCATCAAGAAGCTCAAAGGGCGGAAGAAGCGCGAAGCGGGCTGCTCCGCCAGCGATCCGAACTGGAGGCGCAGCTGGGGCAGGCACAAGAGCAAGTGAGACAGATCACGCGTCGGATGGCTGAATTCCCCATCGAAGAGGCCCGTCAACAAGTCACCTATTGGAAAACGCGCCGCGCCGTAGCCGAACAGGCTTGGAAAAGTGCGCAGCAGCGCTTCCATGAACTGGATGAAGCGCTCGCCCGCCTGAAGGGACGGAGCGCAACGCTGGATGCAGAAATACAAGAGGCAATTCAACAGCGCGCCGACCTCAGCCGCCAGGCCGAGATACTACACACCCAGGAGCGGGAAATCCACGAGCATCTGCAAACCCTGCAAGCAGCGATCGAGCCGCTTGAACGTCAATTGAGCCAGGCCGAAGCTGAAGCAACGCGCTTGCAGGAAGCAGAAATGGCCGCACAGCGCGCCTTAAACCTGGCCGAGCGTTTGCTCACCCAGGCCCAGCTGGAATTGACCCGTGCCCAGGAGGCTCTGGAATCTCTCCGGCGGCGTGCCACGGAGGAATTAGGCCTGGTGCAATTTGAAGCCCAAGCTGCCGGGCCGGTGCCTTTGCCGCTCGAAGGCCTGGTAGAAACCCTGCCCGTGCGGCACGAATTGCCCCCCGATCTGGAAGAACAAATCGCCCGCCAGCGAGCACACCTGAGGCGGTTGGGACCGGTCAATCCCCATGCGCAGGAGGAATACGAGGCGGAGCGTGAACGCTTGGCTTTCCTGAAGACCCAGATCGAAGACCTGCAAAAAGCCGAGGCCGATTTACACAAGGTGATCGCCGAGCTGGACGAGCGCACACGCCAGGAATTCCAGAAGACCTTCCAAGAGGTGGATAAGCACTTCCGTGAGATTTTCGTGCGCCTGTTCGGCGGCGGCTCGGCACGCCTGACCCTGACCGATACAGATAACCTGTCGGAAAGCGGTATTGAGATCGAGGCACGCCTGCCCGGCCGGCGTGAACAGGGCCTGGCGCTCCTTTCGGGTGGCGAACGCAGCCTGACAGCACTTGCCCTGGTTTTTGCCTTGCTGAAGGTCTCCCCTACCCCCCTATGCGTGATGGACGAGGTGGATGCCATGCTCGATGAGGCGAATGTGGGGCGCTTCCGCGAAATGCTCCAGGAACTCAGCCGCCAAACGCAGTTCATCATTATCACCCACAATCGCAATACGGTGCAGGCGGCGGAGGTGATTTACGGGGTGACGATGGGGCGCGATTCCACCAGCCAGGTGCTCAGTTTGCGATTGGATGAGGTGGAGAGGATGTAGGTTGTAGGAAGCACGCAGTCAACCTTTGCCGGTATGAAGCCACAGGGCCTAGTGGCAGGAGGATCACCAGGCACTCACGAGAAAAAAGCACAAGCGCGGCATATCTGGCCGGGGATCAGCCTTCTGCGCGCCGAAGAAATCGTGGGCAACAGATCCCAGAATTGTGCTACAATGGTATTAAACTACACGCAGAACAAGAGGAAAATGCTATGTCCGGGCCTCTCGTGCGGATCACTGCCCAGGCAACCTTGAAACCGGCATTGCAAGCCTGGAAACTCTATCTGGAAGATCAGGGGCGCTCCCCAAACACGATCAAATCCTTCCTAGCAGATTTAGGCCTGCTAGAGCGCTATCTGCCGGCGGATCGCGCCATTGGCGCCATCACCACCGATGACCTGCGCCGTTTCTTCCACTGGCTGGAAAAAGAGCGAGGTGTCCCTTGTAGCCCTAAGAGCTTGGCACGGCGCATCACTTCGGTTAAGGCTTTCTTCCGCTGGTTACATCGCTATGGTGTGTTGGCCGTGGATCCGGCGGAGAAAATTCCATCCATGAGCGTCTATAGCCCCCTTCCCCAGGTGCTGACCGAGGAGGAGGCGGCGGCTGCCTTACGCGCTGCTGAGGCCATGCGCCGGGGAGAACACCCCGATACCCGCCCCTATACGCTCCTTTTGCTCCTGCTCACCACCGGCATCAAAAAAAGCGAATGTTTGGGCATTCATGTCAATCATATTGAAACACAAAGCCCCCAAGGCCCCTACCTTTTCGTGCGCTACGCCAGCCCGTCCAATCGCTACAAAGAGCGCAAGCTTCCACTGACAGAGGAGTGGCTGGATGCCTATCAAGCCTATGTGACACAATATCATATTGCGGGTCAGCTCTTTTCCTGGTCAGCGCGCGCGTTGGAGTATGTGCTGGAAGACATCGGCGAAGCGGCCGGCCTGGAGAAGCATCTCTCCTTCGATATGTGTCGCTGGACCTATGCGCTGCGCCAGTATCAACAAGGAGTCGAACCCGACTTGATCCGCCAGCGCCTGGGGATTTCGCGCATCCAATGGCGAGAAGTATTTTTGAAGCTGAAACGCCTGGCCGGAGAAGAGATATCGGCCGGCACCGAAGGAGCGAACCAGAACGGATAAGGAAGCGCCTATGCTCCTCACCATTGATGTTGGGAACACGAACCTGACTCTTGGCCTCTATCGCAGGGAGAAGCTCGGCCCTCACTGGCGACTGGCGACCGATCACGCCCGCATGCCTGATGAATATGGGCTACAACTCCTCGGGCTGCTCCAACATGCCGGTTATTCTCCCAGCGATCTTGAGGGCGTCTGCCTGGCATCGGTCGTTCCTCCCCTGACCGGGCGAATCGTTCAGGCATGTCGTGAATACCTGCATCAGGAGCCGCTCCTGGTCGAGGCCGGCATCCGCACCGGCATTCGCATTCGCTACGAAGACCCGCGTCAGGTGGGCGCAGATCGCGTCGCCGATGCGGTAGCGGTCTATCACCTCTATGGTGGGCCGGCCTGCATCATTGACTTCGGCACCGCCACCACGTTCAACGCCTTGACGCGCCAGGGCGATTACCTGGGAGGCGCCATCACAGCCGGCATCGGCCTGGCGGCTGAGGCACTCTTCCACCGGGCCGCCAAACTGCCGCGCATCGATCTGCAACGCCCGCCATCTGTGATCGGGCGAAATACGGTCCATGCCATGCAATCTGGGCTACTTTTCGGCTATGTCGCTATGACAGAGGGCATGGTCGAGCGCTTCCGCAAAGAATTGGGCAAAGATATGAAGGTCATCGCCACCGGCGGATGGGCTGAGCTGATCGCAAAAGAAACCAAAGTGATTGACATTTTGGCACCCTGGCTAACCCTGGACGGGTTGCGCATCCTGTGGCAGCTCAACCGGCCGGGAGGGAGGGGGGATGGGAAATAGACCGCGGACGGCGGACAGCGGACGGCAGATGGTCGACAGCGGACGGCGGACAGCGGACGGCAGATGGTGGACGGTGGACGGGGGGCAGGGGAGGGAGGTTCCGCACGGAGGCAACGTATGCACGTTGGCAAGTTGAAAATCCCCGGAATGAGATCTCCGGCCCTCCACACCAGCGCCGGCGATAGAATCGAGTGGCGCGCTCGCAATTTTGCAGGCGAAAATGCTTTGAGAAACATCGGCGGGGATCGGAAACCCCTGCCCAAAAAATCCTTCGGACTGGCTGCCAATCGGCCTCGGTCGCCGAAGTGGATGGATAAGCAGGTACATCAAATCTAAGAAAGGAGTGACTTATGAACCACCCTCTGAAGTTACCAGGTCCAAAGGCCCGCGCTCTAATCAAGCGTGATTCTGCTGTGATTTCCCCTTCCTATCCGCGTAGCTATCCTTTTGTCATGGATCATGGAAAAGGTTGTGAAGTCTGGGATGTGGATGGCAACCGCTTCCTGGACTTCATGGCCGGCATTGCCGTGCTTTCCACCGGCCACGCCCATCCGAAAGTGGTCAAAGCGATTCAAGAGCAGGCTGAAAAATTCATTCACATTTCCTCAGATTTCTACCACGAGAAGTGGATACAACTGGCCGAGAAATTAGACGAGATCGCTCCTTTTCAGGAGTCTGCCGTCTCGTTCATGACGAATTCCGGCACCGAAGCTGTAGAGACCGCCATCAAGCTGGCCCGTTACCACACCGGCCGCACGAATTTTATCGGCTTCACCGGCGCCTTTCACGGGCGCACGATGGGGGCAATTACTTTCACAGCGAGCAAGTCCCTTTACCATAAAGGGTTTTACCCGCTTATGAGCGGCGTTGTCCACGCGCCCTATCCGAACCCTTACCGCCCGGTGCTCGAACGCAAGCCCGGAGAAGATTACGGTGAGACCGTTGTGCGCTACATTGAGGAGCAGATTTTCGGTCACATCCTGCCTCCTGAAGAGGTGGCCGGCATCCTGGTCGAGCCGATCCAGGGAGAGGGCGGCTATATCGTGCCACCTCCTGGCTTTTTCCCTACCCTGCGCAAGCTTTGCGAGAAATACGGCATTCTGCTGATCGCCGATGAGGTGCAATCCGGCATGGGACGGACGGGAAAATGGTGGGCAATTGAGCACTTCGAGACCGAACCAGACATAATCACCACCGCTAAGGGCATCGCTTCGGGCATGCCTTTGGGCGCCTGCGTGGCACGCAAATCGGTTATGACCTGGGAACGTGGAGCACACGGCAATACCTACGGAGGCAACCCGCTCGCCTGTGCCGCCGCACTAGCCACCATGGAACTCGTGGAACAGGAATACATGCAAAATGCCGCCGAGGTGGGACAATATATGCTCGAAGCCCTACATGAAATTCAGGCGCGCCATCCCAGCATCGGCGATGTGCGCGGCATCGGCTTGATGATCGGCGTGGAGTTCGTGCTTGATCGTAAAACCAAAGAACCCGCCAAAGAGCTAACCGACCGCATCGTTCACCTTGCCTTCGAGCGCGGGTTGCTCCTGCTCAGCTGCGGCAAGAGCGTCATCCGTATTGCACCGCCTCTATGCATCACGCGCCCTGAAGTAGATGAAGGGTTGAAAATCTTCGAGGAAGCGATCACGGTGGCGGAGAAAGAGATGGTGTAGTCTGATAGTCTGATAGTCTGATAGTCTGATAGTCTTGGGCTGAGGGGCAAGCTCTCAGGCCGTTTGACTATCAGACTATCTGACCATCTGACCATCTAACTATCCGACTATTGACTATCCGACTATCCGACTATTTGACTATTTGACTATTTGACTATTTGACTATCCGACTATTTGACTATTCGACCACCTTGATCAGCACGGCGCGCACGATCACGCGGTAGCGATAGGAGTTTGTGCGCGCATCGTATTCACGGCAGGTGATCAGCGTCAACCACGGCAAGTCTTCATGCCGCAACGGGGAGAGTGAGTAGGGCGAAACCTGCCGCACCTGACGGACTTCGTAAATATAGCGCTGCCCGCCAAGATGGACGATCACCTGGTCGCCCCAGCGCAGCTCACCCAAATTGAGGAACGGCCCAGGTTGACCGTTCGGCAGATATACGTGCGCGGTGAGCGCCGAATTGCCGGCATGGGTCGGGTAGGCGGTGCCTTCCAGCCAGCCGGCCTGGTCCCATAGCCAGGTCAGGTCCCATTCTTCGCCTTTGGCGGGAATGCCTACGATGGGCATCTTCACGCCCAGCTTGGGAATCTCCAGCCAGAAGTCGCCCAGGTCGGTGTAGGCTTTATCGGCCGGCTGCGGCGGGATGTCCGTCAACACGCCGGGGGCGAAGCCCGTGCGCGGGAGGCGCGGCACGGTAATAGCGATGCTCGCCTGCACGCCATACACGTTCACCGGGCTGAGCGGATCGTAGTAGCGCTCGGTGGAAGTGTTGTTATAATCCGATTGCGGCGCGCTGACATCGCCGGGCAGGCTGGTCCACGCCAAAGAAGCCGTGTTTTGCACTTCCTGCCCAGGCGAGAGATTGCCCAATGTCGCCTGGAACTGAACGACGGCTTCGGTGCGGCTGCTGCCGGTCAGCAGCGGGAAGTTTGCCCACGTTACTCTCAGCGTAGGAGCAGCTGTGTCGTCGGTCACGCCGCCGGCAGGTCCGCTGACGATCGTGAGCGAGCCGGGCACGTAGGTCAGGCCAGCT
>JBKBPX010000035.1:0-19583 GCA_046292855.1 Anaerolineales bacterium | reverse complement strand
GACGCGCCGATTCACGAAGGGGCAATCCAGCAAATCGCTCTGACGTTCTAAGAGCAGGTCGCGCAAGGTTTGCGCATTTAAGTGACTGGCCGAAACGCCATGCCCAATGCATCCCAGACTGTAAACCGCGCGCCGGTCACCGAGATAACCCATCGCCGGGGTAAGGTCTACCGTGACCGAGAACGGCCCTCCCCAGCGATGCGTGATGGTCACCTTTTCCAGGGATGGGAACAAAAAGCGGATATGCTCCTCTAGATGGCGCCAGGCTGCCGGGCTACGATCCCCCTTCAGATCATTGGCGAAGGTCAGGCCGACCGGTCCACCTCCCATGACCAGGCGATTGTCGAGGGTGAGGCGGTAATAATGGATGAGATTGCGAGCATCCTCAATGCCTTCACGGTTGGTCCAGCCTATCGGCGCCAGTTGTTCGTCGGTAAGCGGCGCGGTAGCGATCATGTAAGTGAATGCCGGGATCTGTTTGCGGCGTAGTTCAGGAAAGAGATGAGAATAGGCGTTCGTTGCGAAAACCAGCTTTTCGCTGATGATCCTTCCGAGCGGTGTCTTAAGTTGAAATTTGGGGCGTGAGGTGATCTCGATCACCGGGGTATTTTCGTACACCTGCACCCCCATGCGTAAGATCAAATCCCGCTCTGCCCGCACGAGTTTTGCCGGGTTAATCAACAGCAAGCGCGGTTCCCATAATGCGCCCAAATAGCGTGGCGAATTGATTCGTTCCCGCACCTCGTTTTGGCCGATCCAGTAGATGTCGTGGAAGCCCAGTGAATTCATCGTCTCCACATCGTGCTGTAAGCGGCGCACATACTCGGGGGTAGTTGCCACGCGCAAGAATCCTGGCCGGATGCGTTCACATTCTAGCTTTTCGCGCTGGATCAATTCGTCCAGGTGCTCGACCGCGCGCATCATGTACTGATGGGCCGCCTTAAAACGCTCTTCCCCCAGCAGTTTTGGCATTACGCCAAAGCCAAGTCCTACCACGGTCATGGCAAAAGAGCCGTTTCGTCCGCTGGCCCCATAGCCGATGGTGCGAGCCTCGAGCACTGCTATCCGCAGTGCAGGTTCGGCGCGCTTCAACTCATAGGCGGTCATCAACCCGCTGAAGCCGCCTCCGATGATAGCTATATCCACCTGTTGTTCTCCTTGAAGTGGCGGTTGGGGGGTATAGGGGCCGTAAGTGTCCAACCATAGTGAGAGGGGCGAATCTGGAAGTGGTTTCATGCCTTTTCCTTTCTGGGCATACGCGCCCATAACTGACGATATGCCGCGCTCTCCTGGAGCAAGGCGCGCACGGCGCGGAAGAGATCATTTTGTGCATAGGGATTGCCTTGCCCATCTCCCTGCCGAATGCGGATGCAATCCTCATCAAACTCGACCTGAATATGTCCCCCGGCGGCCAGCCATTCCAGTCCCAGACGCACTGTCAATTCGCGTTCGGCGGTGGCCGCCACCAGGTCCTGCAAGGTAGTCTCTCCGGCTTTGTGCCGCAGGGCGTATTTGACCAACCCGGCCAGGCGTTGCAGGAAAGTTTCTGCCGTCGGCGGGGCAGGGGGATCGGCCAGCCAGTAGACGCGTTTCGGTTGGACGCCTTGCCAGAGAGCCTGCCATTCGCGTGGCCCTGGCGGGATGGTGTAGATGCCGATTTCAGGGGAAGGGGGAAGGGTATAACGATTGAACCGTTGCGGGTGAGTGGGCAAATCCTCTGCCTCGGCCAAGACCGGCAAAGTGGCCGACAACACTCCCAGGCCGGCCGCACGCCAATCCAGAACCTCGGGCGGGAGCAGCCGCACCTCGGGCACTGCCTGTGGCCGTGGCTGGAAATCTACCCATTCCAGCTGCAAGGTGCGTTGACCGCGAAAATCCTGCGCCCGGGCTGTGAAGGCCAGATCACCGCTGCCCTGGGGAGGCTCGCCGTTGTTCCCATTCCACCAAATCAGGCTTTGAACGTTCCCCTGGGCATCCCGGACGTTCAGGCGTAAATGTTCTTGATTGCGTCCGATCGGAATAGCAGATTCTACGCTTACATTTCGCGCCGCCAATATGGGATAAGGATTGCCAGGGCCAAACGGGGCAAGAAGTTCCAGAGATTCTGCCATCTCCAGCGTGATTTCTCCCAACGTTACCCAGGCATCTAATTCCAGTACAGGTTCCGCTAGGGTAGGGGCTTGCTGCAGGATCGCCTGGAAGAGACGTTCGCGGAAAGCCGATAAATTTTGTGGCGGCAGGGCCAGCCCGGCTGCCATGGGGTGACCGCCGTAACTGTGAAGCAGGTCTGCGCAGGAGGCAATGGCCTGTGTGATGTGCACTCCTTCCACCGAACGCGCCGAGCCATGCAGGAGGCCATCCTCGCCCAGGGTGAGCAGAATGACCGGGCGGGCAAAGCGCCCAACCAGCCGGATGGCCACCAGACCGAGCACGCCACCCGGCCAAGAGGCTCCTTCAAGTACCAGGGCAGGGGCCTCCAACAACGATGGCGTTTGCTGTAAACGCTCTTCCACGGCCTGTACAACCTGTGCGGTGAGCCACTGGCGCTGTAAGTTGAAGGATTCCAATTGTCGTGCCAGCAGGCGGGCACGTTCCGCGTTCTGCGTGGTCAGAAATTCTACTGCCGGGTTGGCGTCTCCTAGCCGTCCTAGGGCATTCAGGCGCGGCGCAATCAGGAAACCGACGTGCTCCTCGGTTATGTGATCAGGATTTAGGCGTATCTGCTCGTAGAGTATCTGCAGGCCGGTGCGCCTGGTCTGCCGTAACGCTTTCAGACCCTCCTTGACCAAGCGCCGCGTTTCGCCTTCTAGCAGGGCCACATCGGCGATCAATCCCAGCGCAACCAGGTCGAGCAGTTCAGCGGGTGCGAAGGGAGCAGGTTCGGTTTGGAAGAGGGCCGAGATGAGCAGATAGGCCACTCCTACCCCGGAGAGGTGGGCGAAAGGATGCCCTGGCGGTAGGCGCTTCGGGTTGAGCACAGCCAGGGCGGGGGGAATCTGCGCTTCCGGGTCATGATGATCGGTGATGATCGTATCCAGCCCTTGTGAACGTGCCCATTCTAGCGCAGTGTGGGCGGTGATGCCCGTATCGCAGGTGATGAGCAGGTCAAGACCTTGGGCAAACTGTTTCAAGCGTGGCAGGTGGATGCCATGCCCTTCCGTGGCACGAATGGGGACATAGTAGCGCACCTTTCCGCCCAGGGCGCGCAGCGCCTGTACCAGCAGGGCAGTGGCTGTTTGACCATCCACATCGAAATCTCCCCAGATGCCGATGGCCTCTTGCTTGCGCAGCGCGCGCCGGATGCGCTCGATCGCCAAAGTAGCTTCGGGGAAGGCAAAAGCTGAGGTCTCGGCCGGGGGCTGAGGGTCCAGAAAAGATTGCGCTGCCTGAGGGGTGGTGAAACCGCGTCGGAGCAGGATGTGGCTTATTAGCGGCGGTAAGCTCAGGTCGCGCAGCGGGTTCTCTTCTAAGTCAAAATGCGGAGGTTCAATCCATTTCACTGCTATAGAGGTTCAAAACGTGCGGTGAAGTGACGAAGTAGGGGCGGGGCAGAGGTGATGCGGTAGCCGCGCAGCTTCGGTGCGCGTTCGGCAATGTGCCCCAGGATTTCGGCTACATAATCAAGGTGGCTTTGCGTATAGACGCGGCGCGGGATGGCCAGGCGGACGAGTTCCAGGCGGGGGTAGACCATTTGGCCGCTTTCCGGGTCGGGATGGGCAAACATCACCGAGCCGATCTCTACGGCGCGTATGCCGCCTTCTAGGTAAAGCTCGACGGTCAGAGTCTGGCCAGGGTATTCGGCATGAGGAATGTGCGGTAAGAGGGCGCCGGCATCCACATAGACGGCATGGCCGCCCGGCGGTTCGATGATCTGCAACCCCTGGGCGCGAATGCGTTCGGCTAAGTAGGCAATCTGCTGCAGGCGATAGGCGAGATAGTCCTCTTCCAGAGCCTCATACAGCCCAACGGCCATCGCTTCCAGATCGCGCCCGGCCAATCCGCCATAGGTGGGGAAACCCTCGCGCAGGATCAATTCATTGCAGACGCGCCGGTAGAGTTCCTCATCTCTCATGCAGAGAAGGCCGCCGATGTTGACGATGGCGTCCTTTTTGGCCGACATGAGCATCCCATCGGCCAGGCTGAACATTTCGCGGGCGATCTCGATGGTGCTTTTCTCGGCGTAGCCCGGCTCGCGTAGCTTGATGAAGTAGCAATTTTCGGCGTAGCGGGCGGCATCAATGAAAAAGGGAATGCCGTAAGAATGGTAGAGTTCGGATACGGCGCGCAAGTTGGCCATAGAGATCGGCTGACCGCCGCCGGCGTTGTTGGTGACGGTCATCATGCCGAACGGGATGTTTTGCGGGCCGACTTTTTCGATGAAGGCGCGCAGTTTGTCCAGGTCCATATTGCCTTTGAAGGGGTGGGGATTGCGTGGATCAAAGGCCTCGTCAAGGATCAGGTTGGTTGGACGGCCACCGCGGGCGCGGATGTTGGCGTCGGTGGTATCAAAATGCATGTTGGAGGGCACGTATTGTCCCGGCTTGATCAATATGGCGCTGAGGATGTTTTCTGCGGCGCGCCCCTGGTGGGTGGGGACGAAATAGGGGAAGCCGAAAATATCTTGGACTGCTTCCTGCAAGCGATGAAAGGAGCGGGCGCCGGCATAGGATTCATCGCCGCGCATGAGTGCGGCCCATTGTCGGTCACTCATCGCGCCGGTGCCGGAGTCGGTGAGTAGGTCAATGAAAATATCTTCGGCACGCAGGGCAAAAACATTGTAGCCGGCTTCCTCCATTCGCTTTTTGCGCTCCTCCGGTGGGAGCAGGCGGATCGGTTCGACCATTTTGATGCGGAAGGGTTCGGGTGGGTACATGGTTGTTCCATTTGTGGTGGGAATCTCGGCCGTTCAGCGCAGGAATTGAACGGCCAGTGCCGAGTAGATGAAGATGCCAACGCCGTTGAGCAATCCGGCTGCTGCCCAGGACTGCCAATCGGTGCGATCCTTGAGGCGGAATAGCAAGTAGCAGATGGTGGCAATGATGAACAGGAAGGAGAAGATCACCCATATGCTGACGTGTGCGAGGAGGGCCGCATGGATATACCGCCAGGCACCGGCCTGATAGGCCATCTCCTCATACCAGGAATGGATCAGGGTGCCTCCCAGGGTCACTGCTAGCCCGAGGCGTCTCCAGCCGAAGCGGGGTGCCAGGCGCAGCAGGAGGTAACCTAGCTGGAAGAAGGCAAATCCCCAGCCGGCCAAGATGTAATCCGGCGTCTCTAGAATGCGGAAGAAGGCATAATCATAGACCAGGGTTTTGACGATGCGCACATGATACCAATCCACGGCTAGCTGTGGCAGGTCGGCAAGCAGGGCAAAGAGAAGCAGACGGAAGGCAAGCGAATTGCGGGTTAGCAGGGCATAGATCACGTAGATGAACAGCATTAGCCAGGCAATTGCTGAGAACAACCAGGCTTGGCGGATGACCAGGCCTGTAAGGGTGACTCCAAGCAGCGTTAAAGCCAGGGTGATGCTGACCAGCCAATCGGCTTGACGGTTCATCGAAGGTCCTTTTGAGTCAGGTTGGTTTAATGCTCTCCGAAGAACAGCTCCCACCAGAGTTCTACGGTGCTGCGAGGGGGGATCGTTGGGGTGGGGATGGAGGGGACGAAGGGAGTAGCGCCGGGTTGGGGTAGGGGCACGACAGGGTGATCGCCGGGGCGGATGTAGCCTGCTTCGCGTCGTGCCCATGCTTCAACGGCCTGATCCGAAGCGGCGTAAGTCAATTGTGCCTGAAGGCTGACTTGAGTTTGGGCGAGTTCGGTCACCTGGGCGCGGAGTTTGCGCGCCTCGCGTTCCAGTTCCTGAATGCGCTGTAGACGGTAATTCAGATCGGTGAGCCAGAAAAAGAACAGGACCAAGCCGGCGACGAGCAGTCCCCGGCGCAGGAGTAAACTTTTCATGCCACGCCCTCAATGACTACCATATTCGAGCGCGCATAACGGTGACGCAGGGCGCGCGCTGGGGCATATTCCGGCGAATTGAGCCAGGCTTTTGCCTGCTCCATGTTCGGAAATTCAAGGATAACCAGACGCTTGGGCTGCCAAACGCCTTCGAGCACTTCGGGGTGACCGCCGCGTGCCAGGTAGCGGCCGCCATATCGGGCTACTGTGGCAGGGGCAATCTTTACGTACTCTTTATAGCCCTCCGCATCGGTGATTTCGATGTCCACAACTACATATGCAGGCATAGAGACCTCCTGTTCAAGTAGAGTAGCCCTTATGATGTAGAGTCCTGCTTGGGCATAGTGGTAACTAACACTTTATCTACGCGGCGGCCATCCATATCCATTATTTCAAAGCGTAAATTGCGCCACTCTAGGCGATCGGCGACTTGAGGGATGCGCCCCAACATGGTCATGATGAAACCGCCTAGAGTTTCGTATTCTTCTTCATGAGGCAATTGGGGCAGGGAAAAGAGTTCCTTGAAATCGTCCACCGGCAACATGCCGTCGAGGAGCCAGGAACCATCCTGGCGCTGGATGGCTTGGGCCTCTTCGCCTCCCAGTTCACCGACGATTTCAGAGAGCAGATCGTTGAGCGTAATCAGCCCCTGGACGCTGCCGAACTCATTGACCACGAGGAGCATTTCGCGTCCGTTCTCTTTGAAAATTTCCAAAGCACGCGAGGCAAGGGTGGTTTCCGGGATAAAAGTAATCGGCTGAATGCATTCTTCCAGGCGAATAGGGCGGTTCTCGAAAAGCGGCCTCAATAGGTCACGGGCTTTGACTATGCCAAGTACATTGTCAAGGTCATCGCGGCAGACCGGGAAACGCGAAAATGGGCTTTCGAGAATCTTGCGCTTGATCTCTTCGATCGAATCCTGGACATCCAACCAGACGATCTCGCTACGTGGGGTCATCAGGGAGTAAACGCGCTGATCGTGGAGCTGGAAGACGCCGCTGACCATTTCCTGCTCGGATTCTTCAAAGACCCCGGCCTGGGTGCCCTGATCAAGCAGGACGCGAATTTCTTCTTCGGTGACCGGTTGTTCTTCAGAAGCGTGAATGCCAAGCAGGCGCAAAAAGAGGTCTGTGGAGAAGCTGAGAAAGCGCACCAGTGGAGCGAACAAGAGCAAGAAAAGTCGCATCGGAACGATCATCCAGCGCGCGATGCGTTCGTTATAGGTAAGCCCCAGTCGCTTGGGCACCAATTCGCCGAGCACCAGCGAGAGATAGGTGATGATCAGCACGATTACCGCCAGGGCGAGCGAATGACGATAGGGAGCTAACCATGAGATATTTTGGAGAGATACTTCCAGGTAAGATGCCAGGGTTGCTCCACCGATTGCCCCCATGAGCAAATCAGTGAGCGTGATCCCAACCTGGATAGCAGAGAGGAAGCGATTAGGGTTTTCCAGTAAGTTGAGAATGTACTTATTGCTTCTGTCCTCGCCCAGCCTTCCCTGCAGGCGCGCTTTGGAAAGCGAGAGCAGAGCCGTTTCGGTCATAGAGAGTAGGCTATGGAGGAACAGAAGGAAGAAAATTAGCAGGAGTTCTCGAAAAGGGTCAGACATAAGGTGTAGTAGAGAGATTTTCTCACACCTATTTTACCCTGATTCCTTTTCCTTCCACTGCCTGACCAATGAACCATAGCGGTAGACCGCGCGCCTGACATTCTGCTTCGAGCGCCGATCGTTTTTCAGGTGGAACGCCGAGGAGCAGACCACCGCTGGTTTGTGGGTCAAAAAGGAGCATTTGTTCTTCTTCTGGACGCAAGGGGTCAAAGGTGACCGATTGGCCGAAGTAAAGGCGATTGTCATGTGCGCCGCCGGGGAAAGTGAAAAGATCGGCGTATTTGTGCGCGGATGAGACGAAGGGTAGACGTGCAAATTCGATTTCCAATCCTACGCCGGAGGCATTTGCCATTTCCAATCCGTGGCCAAGTAAGCTAAAGCCGGTAATATCGGTGGCAGCGCGCAGCCCAAACTGAACGGCAAGGCGTGCGTGCTCGCCATTCAATCGCTTCATCCAGCCGACCACTTCAGCTACATCTTGGGGATCGGCTTTTTGCTGTTTCAAGGCTGTAGTGACCACGCCGAAACCAAGCGGTTTGGTCAATGCCAACCAGTCGCCGGGGCGCAGGCCGGTTTTGGTGAGCATTTGCTGGGGATGGACGAATCCTAAGACGACCAGGCCATATTTTGGTTCTTTGTCCTGAATCGTATGCCCACCCGCGATGACAACGCCGGCTTGGCGAGCGGTCTCCGCGCCGCCGCGCAGGATTTCGCTAAGAATTTCTGCGGGGAGCTGGGGAGGCAGGGCGGCAATGTTGAGCGCCAAAAAAGGTTCGCCTCCCATGGCGTAAATGTCGGATAAGCTGTTGGCCGCGGCGATAGCGCCGTAATCGTAGGGATCGTCTACCACAGGCGTGAAGAAGTCGGTCGTGACCACCAGGGCGCGCCTTTCATCCATCCGCCAGACGGCCGCGTCATCTGGTGAGTCCAGCCCGATCAGTAGATCAGGGTAATCCTCGTGCCGGAAAATGTGCTGAAGGGGACGCAACACGTGCGTCAGCGTTTCCGCATTTAGCTTCGATGCTCAACCGGCGCAGGAGGAAAGGCTGGTCAGGCGAATTTGTTTCCCACTCGGAAAGACTTCGCTCATCGTTCAAGGGGTTGGGGTAGGAGTAGCTTGGGGTAAGGGAAGGATGAAGGGGGCACCGCTGGGAAGGATGAGGGTTTGGATGGAGGGCGAAAGTTTCAGAATGTACAAATATTGGAGCAGTTCGGGGTTGTTGCGGATCACCTCCTCGATCATCGCCAGGGCCTTTGCCTCGGCCTCGGCCTGGATCAGGCGCGCTTCCGCTTCACCTTTGGCTTTGATCACGGCGGCATCTGCTTGACCCTGGGCGATCTGCCGCGCCTGTTCGGCTTCCTGCTTCTTTTGTTCGACCACGAAGCGTGCCTGCAGGGCCATCTGCTCGGCAATCTGCTTTTGCTCAACCGCTTTGGCATATTCCTCGGTGAAGTGAATGTTTCGCAGCACGAAATCTACCAGGATGAGGTTGTTTTCATGGAATTTCTTTGTCAGTTCCTCCGTGATCTTCCCCTCCATCTCAGCGCGTTTGGTGCTGACGATCTCCTCTACACCATATTGCGATGCCATATCTCGAATAACGCCGCGCACGAGAGGACGCACCAACTCTTCGGCATAACGATCCTGCCAGGTGATGTGTAAATCAATGACGCGCGCCGGATCAATGGCAAAGATGATCGATGAGTCAATGTACACTTCCTGTCCATCCTTCGTCCGGGCGCGGATAGAATCATCGCCAAATATCTGTCCTTCACGTGGTGCTGCAGACATGGTATAGGTCTGGCGGGAGATCGGATAACGCTTGACCTGCTCGAGGAACGGCACGATCCAGCTGACGCCGGGCTGCAATGGCTGTTCACGGTAGCCTTTCGGAGAAAGTGCCGAAATCACGACGCCACGCTCTTCGGGGTTGATGAATACAATGCCGGCGCCGAGCGTGGAGAATACGATTGCCGCTATTAGAAGGATAACCAGCGTTAACCCCAATCCTTGAGATGGAGCGTTGTATTTTCTGGCGCGGCTCAGGGTGAAGCTTAGGACGCCGAAGAAAGCTATCCAGAGAAAGAAAGCAAATACTTTGATGGAAGATGCAATATCCATACTCAACCTCCGTGGCGAAATGAGCCTTGTGGGTTAAAGAAAGGGGAAAACATCGTTGTTAGTACCAGATGCGGAATGACGTTTGGGTTTGGGCTTCCAGGATTGTGCTGCCGACGAAGCGAGCCTGAACATAAATATATACTACGCCCCCGTACGGCATGTTAGAAAATTCGAGGGTGAGGATCGCTATCCCATTTTCGTTGGTCGCAAAGTCGTATACGCTCTGCGTATTGTTTGGCCAGAGAACAACGACTTTTCCGCTAGTGCGCACAGGCTGCAAAGTTCGGTCCTGGGCAATGATAAAGAGCAGTTGACGGTCAGTGGCGCTGGTGACGGAGCGTAAGGTGGATGCGCGCAGCTGTAAGGGGGGAACTGGCTCGGCCCGATCGGGTGGAGGCAATGGTGCCAGCGCCTGGACAGGCTCTTTTTTCTTATCGAAGAGCAAGCGCCCCAATTCGCTTACCACGACACGTTGGCCCTCCGGCATCCAGGGGCGCCATTCCAGGCGGGCGTTTTCAAAGTACTGTACGATCAGGTTCTCCTTAACCTCGAAGGCCGAAATCGGATTGCCAAATTGCGCAATTCCCCCGTTTTTTTCAAAGAATTCCAGGAAGGCGAAGCAAACAGGAATGTTGTTGCTAAAAAGGCGACATCCAACGGGGTTGTAATAAGGAATGGGTGTGCCAGGAGTATATAATTCCTTACCGATTGGGGTCAGGCGAACGCGCTGCCCTTCCGGAAGGGATGGCTCGTACTCGAAGCGAGCGCGCTGAAAGTACTGAACGCGTTTCCCATCCGTGCTGGTCATTTGTTCTGTGATGGGATACCCATAAAGAAGTACAGGATCAGCAACCTTACGATAGAAAGCTAAAAATTCGCCTTCAACATAGTGGCCTGTCTTGGCAAAATATTCTCGTCCCGCTGCTTGGGCGTAGCTTCTCCCCCCTGGAAACGCCAGGAGCAATACGGCAAGCAAGGATAGAAGTCGGCGGAGCACTGCGCGTTCCATCATTGTTTATTATACTCACGAATCTCGTTGCTAGGGCGAAATCCACCACCAAAATGCCTTTTCCAAATGCCATTATACCCACCCGGTGTTCTTGAGGTACGTTTCAATTCTGTAACTCTTTGGCGGTTATTCAGGACAGTAATGGGGAAAGGTTGCATGACGAGCCAGGAATGCCAGACGGCGCTCAAACTGCGCAGCAGGATGCAGGGACCATCACGATCGCTCTTATTGGGAGCAATCACTTTTCTTGACGTCTCTCCCTAGCCGGGCTACAATTAGGTTACCCTGCTAGGCCTCCGTTCTGCCAGGAGGCGCATTTTTTGCCCGGAAGCGCTTATGTCCGAACAGCCGCAGGTGGTGAATATCTACCAGTCAGAAGCGGAATATGTAGCCGCTGAGCTGGCACGCGTTTCCCAAAGCCACGTGGACTCTTTGCAGGCCCAGGAAATGGAGATGCGGCAGACGGCAGTTCGGGAGGTAAAAGCCGATTCCCTTCGGGCACAACAATCGGCGATTTTTGCTCTCCAGGCAGGAGAAGTTGCCCTGGAAACTTCATCTGTAGCCTATGCCCAGGCCAACACCCTTTCCATCACTTCCAGCCGGGCACTGGCCTTAGGCGGGCAAAATGTGCAAGTTCATGGTGGACGCTTTGGCCTGCTGCTGGCGGAACAGGTGAATGGGGAGGTCCAGGTCCTCTTTTCGCTTCGAGAGGCGGTGTTGATTGGGCTTTTGGCAGGCCTGTTTTCCGGTCTGATCTTTCTGCTAGGACGTGCTCTTTTTCGCAAATCCTGAGTGAATAGCCGCTCATCGTCAGGTGAGCGAGATTCCAATTCAAAGGGCGAAGGTAGCTCCCAGTGGCGGGAGTGAGAGGCGCCCGAGGAGTGACAATGGAGAAGATCGTTCTTAATGCCACACCCCGTCAGGTGACGGGCAAAAAAGTCAAAGCCCTGCGCCGCCAGGGACTTTTGCCGGCGGTAATCTATGGCAAGCACTTTGATCCGATGCCGATCGTTTTGAATGCTCATGAAGCAAGCAAAGTGTTAGCCCATCTTTCCACTTCCAGCCTGGTCACGCTTCAGATAGATGGCAAAGAATACCCGGCGTTGGTGCGCGAAAAGCAGCGCGATTTCATCAAAAATCGTCTGCTCCATGTAGATTTCCTGGCCGTTTTGATGACCGAGAAAATTCGCACCACCGTTGCCATCGAATTGGTTGGAACGGCGCCAGCGGTCAAGGATTACAATGCCGTTCTGGTGACCGGTCTGGACGAGGTTGAGATCGAATGTCTGCCTTCCGATTTGCCGGATCGGATCGTCGTGGACCTCTCGGTGCTCAAAGAAGTCGGTGATGGCATCTACGTGCGCGATTTGCCGCTTTCTGACAAAGTGCGCGTTCTGGATGATCCGGAGGAACTGATCGTCGTGGCGACTTCAGCTGAAACCGAAGAGGAAGGCGAAGCGGTAACTGCAGAGACGATCGAGCCGGAACTCATCGAACGGGGCAAGAAAGAAGAAGCCGAAGAGGAAGAGTAACGTTGATCAAAGTAGAAGATGGCTTCCTGGCCGGGAAGCCATCTTTCTTTTTCGGAGATAAGCTCCTGCCGTGCCACTAATCATCATCCCCTAGGGCCTCCAAAAGCATGAGGGTCATACGCGCCGTAGCGCCCCAGAGCAATTCGCCATCATAAGGGTGATAGGCAATCAGCGGACCTCGGTCTGGGCGGAAGAATTCCCAACGGTTTTGTGGATCGGCCAGCCAGGCGAGTGGGATGGTGAAGACGCGCGCCACTTCCAGGGTGGAAACCTTCAGCGCGATCGGCCACTCGATCACGCCGACAACAGGGGTAACCCGAAAACGGGTGATGGTCACCATCGGCGGCAAGCGCCCCAGGATATGCACCTGCTCACGTTTCAAGCCGATTTCTTCTTCTGCTTCCCGCAGCGCGGTCTCTTCGGGCAGGTTTTCTCCTGCGTCGCAGGCGCCACCGGGAAATGAGACCTGCCCTTTATGACTTTCCACATATTCGGTGCGGCGAGTAAAAAGCAAGTGCCACTTGCCCCGTTCTTGTAACAGTGGCACCAGGACGGCAGCGCACTTTAGATTCTCGCTCGCATGGGTTTCGTGAATTGTTCGTATATGCGCCGCGTTGTCTTGTAACCTGCGGGCGATCTCTTCTACCTCTAGATAGGCCAGAGACCTACTCATGCCGTCCCTTTGTGACCAGGCGGATGGGAGTTCCTGTGAATGGATACTCTTCGCGAATGCAGTTTTCCAGGTAACGTAGATAGGAAAAGTGCATCAGCGAGGGATCGTTGACGTAAATCAAGAAGGTGGGTGGGTCGGTGCGCACCTGGGTGGCGTAGAAGATTTTCAACTGTCTGCCAGCATGGGCCGGAGGGGATTGCCGATCCTGAGCTTTCTGGAGAATCTGGTTAAGCTTCGATGTGGTGATGCGCGCCAGGCGTTCCTCTTGAACCTGTAAGGCAGTGGGCAGGATTTGATCTGTGCGTTGCCCGCTGCGCGCCGAAACAAACAAGGTCGGCACATAGTCCAGGAAGTTCAGCTCCTGCCGTATCTGTTGTTTCCATTTTTCCATCGTCTGGTTATCTTTCCGGATCGCATCCCACTTGTTTATGACCACGACGCAGGATTTCCAGGCATCCAGGATGAAGCCGGCGATGTGGGCATCCTGTGCGGTAATCCCGCTGGTAGCGTCAATGACCAGAAGCACAACGTCGGCACGGTCAATGGCCTGTAGGGAGCGGAGTACACTATATTTTTCAATGCCCGGCTCGATGCGCCCACGCCGCCGTATGCCAGCCGTGTCAATCAAAGTGATCGGAATGCCCTGATATTCCAGATATGTGTCAATCGCATCGCGCGTGGTACCGGGGATAGGGCTGACGATGACGCGCTCTTCTCCCAGCAGGCGATTCAGGAGGCTCGATTTGCCCACATTTGGCTTACCGACGATGGCAATTTTGACCGACTCATCCTCCGTGCTCTCTTCGACCTTCGGGAGCAACTGTACAATGTGATCCAGCAGGTCACCGGTCCCAGTACCATGAAGCGCCGAAATAGCATGTGGTTCGCCCAAGCCAAGCTCGTAAAAGACGGTGATCTCGGCGCGCCGCGCTTCGGATTCGCATTTATTGACCACCACGAGGATCGGTGGGAAGAATTCCCCTGTCTCTGTCTTTTTCTGATGACGGCGCAGGATACGGGCAATCTCATGATCCGCCGGCGTGGGTCCTTCCTGCCCATCTGTGATGAACAGCACTATGTCCGCATTTTCCACGGCCACGAGTGCCTGATGACGGATTTCTTCGATGAATTCGGCTGAGCCTATCGAAAGGGGCGTCTGGCTGCCATGCTGAGGGTCTATACCGCCGGTATCCACTATATCAAAGGTCTGTCCGTTCCATTCGCAGGTGCCGAAGATGCGATCGCGCGTTGTGCCGGGCGTCTCGTCCACGATGGCCAGGCGCTCGCCGATGAGACGGTTAAAGAGCGTACTTTTGCCCACGTTTGGGCGTCCAACGAGAGCGACGAGGGGTTTTCGTGCCTTCATGGCGTGGGTGTTGGTGTTCCTTGAGGAGTGATTTCGACCTGTACCGTTGCCGGCAGTGTGGATTCTACTCTCAACCCTTCCAAAAGCACTTCTACTTTGGGGGTCACCTGATATGTGCCGGGTGAAAGGTTGCTCAAATCGAGCACTACGCGGATGTCTTGGTTAGGGCGCAAAATATTCAGAAGAGGAATTGGGCCGTAAAGGATAATATCCACTGTAGACGGTGAGAGTGTCGCGGTCAGGCTGGATGCCAAGCCACTGATCTCAATCGGTTGTCCGGTGATGGTGAGACTGCTCTCCAACGCTGTCACGTTGACCTGGACTAGGACACTCTGTTCTCCGATCACCGAAATTCCTGCCGGCAGGAGCAGGCCGAGGCGGGTGGTGATGCTTTCTTTCAGGCCGTTCAGATCGAGAGACTCAGTCTCTACCACGCCGGGGATGTTATTGATCAGCTGCGGGTTGTCCGAGTAAAGTGTCACAATCGGCGGGAAAACGGAAATTCCACTCAGGTGATAGCCGTTGGCAACCTGACCTTTTACGACGACCTTGACAACTGCGTCTCGGTAGCCGCCCATTTGCTGGATAGGCACAAAGATGTGGATGCTGGAGGGAAGGATACTGATGCCGTTCACGCTCTGCCCCTTTTCATCGAGGGCTTGGGCCGGGAGAGTGCGATCGATTGTTTCTCGCACCCCACTCAGATTCACATCTATTTTCACGCGCGCCACACGCGTCACCAGGGAGCGCGGGCCGCTGATCACGACCTGAGCTGGGTCAAGGAGCGTTTCTCCAGCTTGGTAGCCGATGGCTGGCTGACCATTGATTGCCGCTTCCACTCTCATTTGGCGCGAGAGGAGGCTCTCCAATGTGACCGTCAGCGTGGATGGCGAGACGCTCACCAAACGGGCCGGGCCTTTGCTAATTTGGACACGCACCTTTATGGTGTGCATTCCCTCGCTCAATCCTGTGAGGTCTACGATGGCTCGTACCGATTCCGGAGAGGCCAGAAGAGATTGCCAGACCGAGCGCGGGGCACGCAGGGTCACCTCGACCGTTTCGGGAAATTTTTCCAGGCTGGTCAATCCGCTTTCCATCCCCACCACTTCTAGCGGGATAGGGCTGGGGAAAAGGCGCACCTCGTCGGGATCGGTGGATGTGACTGCCGAGATCCAGACGGCTACTGCCAGGGCAAAAGCCAGCAGGAAGATGCGCAAGTTGGTGGTTATTTTTTCCATAACCATGACCACCACGGACGCGGCTTTTCTTTGGTCGGGCGGAAAAAGGCGAAGAGGATATGTTCCAATCGTTCTGCTTCCAGTCTACGCCATAGGCGCCCGGCATGTGCAATGGAAATGGCGCCGCTCTCTTCTGAAACGACGATTGCTATGGCATCGCTGACTTCGGATGTGCCCAGCGCCGCCCGATGACGCAATCCCATCTGACGATCGGTTGCCAGGATACCGCTCGTCGAAAGGGGCATCACGCAGGCGGCTGCAACAATGCGGTTTTCGGCGATGATCACAGCCCCATCGTGTAGAGGTGTGTTGGGATAGAAAATTTGCAATAGGAGTTCCGGCGTCACCTGCGCATCCAGACGCACGCCGGTCTCAATGTAGGCATCCAAGTTGTCCTTCCGTTGCAGGATGATCAGGGCACCATGTTGACGAGCCGAAAGGCGATTTGCGGCGCTGATCACGGCACGCAGCGTTTGTTCTCTATCTAGGGTGTCCTGTCCTCGTACCCGGATTTGCCAGGTGCCGGCACGCCCGATCCGTTCCAGTGTCCTCCGCAGCTCCGGTGCAAAGATGACCGGGATAGCCAGGAGCAAGGCCGGTAGGGCATTGCTGACCAGCCAGGAAAAAGCAGGTAGCTCCACCAAGCTGGTCAACAGGAGGAGCAGGGTGATCAGGATGATCATCCCGCGCATTAGAGCCATCGCCTGCGTGTCACGCAGACTATACAAGATGAAAAAGAAAATGAGCGTCACCAACAGAATGTCAATGACGCTTGCCCATGTCAGGCGTTGAAAGACAAAGAAGAGATTATCCAGAATGTCGGACACGATTCCGTTAGATAGGCCTGAGGACACGATCCTGGCGCAACTGCTTGAAGAACATCACATGCGGCTCGGAGGGACGGGATTCACGCGCCGCCTCTTCCCAGGCCTGAATTCCCAACGTTTCCGGCAGGCGCGGTTCGTACCCCAAGCTTTTCCAGATTTGCAGGTGCTGCGCTAGAGAGGGATTGACAAAGACCAGCGATGCTTCGCATTGTAGTTCTCGCGAGGCGCGTTCGATTTCATTCAACAGAGCTTCCAGCCCTTGATGCAAGTCAATCCCGTTTTCAAGGTAAATGTCTGTGGCACGAGCAACCAAATTCTCCACTTGCCAGCCGGCTATCCCGACAATATGCTCTCCCTGATTCAGGAGCACAAAGGCTTTATCGCCGAAGGCGGCCATGATGTCGTCGGCGGTCATTTTGCGTCGTCCCTGGCTAAGCCGTGTGATAGCTTCGGCAATCCGCGCTGCTTCGCGAGGACGTCCGCGCATGATAGTCAGCTCGCCCGGCTGGGCCACGCTTTGCGCCGCTATTGGCATTGTGTCGGTGTGGGAGGGAATCGCTCGCCAGTGCTGGCTGACCTCTTTCCAGAGGTCCTCGTAGGAGCCTCTGTTCTGAATGGCGATGTTGGCTTGGGCGATCTTCTCTTCTTGGGGTGGCTGAGCCTTGATGCGTTGCAGGGCGTCCTCGCGGCTCATCTGGCGTTTCCGCATCAGACGCTCTACCTGGATGTCTTCAGGGGCATGAATTACCCAAATGGCATCGCAGGCGTAGCGCAGCTCGGTCTCCAGGAGTTTGATGGCCTCAATGACCACAATGGATTGCGATGCCCGGCGCACCAGCGTATCAATCGCCTGGAAAACAAGCGGGTGGATGATCGCTTCCAATTTTTTCAGTGCTTCGGGATCGGAGAAGACCAACCGCCCTAAGCGCTCACGGTCAATTTCACCATTCGAATCGAGTATCCACTTGCCGAATGTCTCCACCAGTGCCTGGTAGGCAGGTGCGCCTTTCGCAATGGCGCGATGGGCCAGGGTGTCCGCATCTATTGTGTAGGCGCCTAAATGTTCCAACATGCGCCGCACCACGCTCTTACCCGTGGCAATGTTACCGGTCAAGCCAATCACATATTTTCCAGGCCAACGGCTCACAAGACGCTCCTGAAGGAATTTCTGTAGGGTTGTTTCAATTTTACCCCATATGAAGAAAAGCGGAAACCCGTTATTGTGCACTCAAGGTTGTCGGGGGTACATATGACGACTTTTGTGTGGACACCCTGAACGATTTTCCTCCTTCGCAACCTTTCGTAGCTTGGGAGAGAAAGCACACCTTCTCTGTTCCCTTGTCCTTCCTTCCAAGTGATGTTATCATCAGCACCGTGACCTACAACCTCAGTCGCGCTCGTCTCCGCCTGTCTCTCATTCTGATCATTCTCGGGACGATTCCTTGTTACTGCTTGGGGTTGATTGCTGTCCAGGTTGCTCCTTCACCCAGGACGGTCACACCTACCCTGACTGTTACGCCCATGCCCTCATATACTTTTACGCCCCTCCCGCCGACGCAAAGTTCAACGCCGGTTTTATTGACGGCTTCATCTACTTGGACGCCGACCCTGACTCCAACTCTCACCCCCACCTTTACCCCTTTCTTGCCTGCGACAGCTACGCCGACCTTCACTTTGACCTTTCCCCCCACTGATACCTCAACTCCTTCACCCACAATTACCTTCACGCCTTCTATGCCGCCTACAGCCACCTTCACTGCCACTCCCACCTTCACTGCCACTCCCACCTTTACCCCCTCTCCAACCTTTACGGCCACCCCCACGTCGACGGCTTCCCTTCCCCCAACTTTTACAGAGACCCCTCCTTCGACACCGTGACTATGAGCGAAATTCTTCCGTTTCTCAAAGAGCTGCTTTCTTTGCCCGGTCTGAGCGGCTATGAAACACCGGTAGCGAGCCACATCGAGCAGGTCTGGGCGCTGCTGGCCGATGAGGTGAAGCGCACACGGCTCGGTTCCGTTCACGCTTTCCGCTTTGGCACTGCTTCTGAACCGCGTCCGCGCCTACTTCTGGCGGCTCATATGGATGCGATCGGCCTGATGGTGACTCAGGTGGTGGATGGATTTTTGCGTGTAACCGAGATTGGCGGCGTGGATGCGCGCATTCTACCCGGCCAGGCGGTTACTGTCCATGGCCGCGAGCCCCTGCCGGGCGTGGTTGTCATGCCCCCACCGCGTCTGCTTCCTTCCGAGCTGCGCAACGGGGTTGTGCCGATGGAGCATCTCTGGGTGGATGTGGGGCTTACGCCTGCTGAAGTCCAGGAGAAGGTTCAGGTGGGCGATCTGGTCTCATTTGCCACTCCACCGCTGGAATTGAGCGAAGAGACACTGGCCGGCCATAGCCTGGATAACCGCGCTTCTGTCGCCGCCTTGACCGTTTGCTTGGAAACCTTGCGCGGCCGTAGCTTGCACTGGGATGCGATCTTTGCCGCCACCGTCCAGGAAGAAGAAACCATGGCCGGCGCGTTGACCTCCGCCTTCGCCGAGCGGCCGACACTAGCGATTGCCGTGGATGTTACCTTTGCTAAAGGTCCCGGTGCCAATGATTGGCAAACTTTTCCTCTCGGGAAGGGGATTACCCTGGCTTGGGGGCCAAATATTCACCCGGCCGTGCATCGCCGCCTGAAGGAAATCGCAGATCGAACGGAAATTCCGTATAGCCTGGAGTATACGCCGCGCCATTCCGGCACCGATGCCTATGCTATGCAGATCACTGCTGAAGGCATCCCGACTGCGGTGATCGGCATCCCATTGCGCTATATGCATACGCCGGTCGAGATGGTCTCGCTCAAGGATATTCAGCGTGCCGGACGTTTACTGGCTGAATTTATCGCTGACCTGGATGCCTCTTTCATCGAAAAATTGACGAGTTGGGCATAGCTCAGGGGAGACTCTATGCTTTCCGATTCATCCCTGTCCCTCCTTGAACGTCTCTGCAATGCGGTGGCCGTCTCTGGCGACGAAACGGAGGTCCGCCAGATCGTCCTGGACGAGGTCAAGCCTTCTGCGGATGAGGTGCGCGTGGATGCCTTGGGCAACGTGCTGGCCATTCGCCGAGCACGCCAGGAAAATGCCCTGCGCGTGATGCTCGCCGCGCATATGGATGAGGTGGGCTTTATGCTGGTGGCCGATGATGGGGATGGACTCTATCGCTTTGAGACGGTGGGGAACATTGATGTGCGTT
>JBKBPX010000034.1:0-20278 GCA_046292855.1 Anaerolineales bacterium | reverse complement strand
ACGATCAAATTCGATCACGGTGCCACAGAGACGTTCTTCATAGGCCACCAATATCATCGCGGTATAGTCCGAAACGCGCGCCGCTTGCTGCATGTTGTGCGTAACGATAACGATCGTGTAATTCTGCTTGAGATCGCGCATCAGCTCTTCAATTTTCAACGTAGCAATGGGGTCAAGGGCCGAGGCAGGTTCATCCATGAGGATGATTTCCGGTTGGAGTGCAATCGCCCGCGCGATGCATAAGCGCTGCTGTTGACCGCCGGAAAGGGAGAGACCGCTCTGATGTAGCTTATCGCGCACTTCATCCCATAGCGCTGCCTGGCGCAGGGCATTTTCTACCAGATCGTCCATATCGGCGCGGGAGCCTCGAAAGCCGTTAATGCGCAAGCCCCAGGCGATGTTCTCATAAATGCTCTTCGGGAAAGGATTAGGCTTCTGAAAGACCATGCCGATCCGTCGGCGCACCAGCACCGGGTCCACATCGGGATCGTAGATATTTTTCCCATCGAGGATCACTTCTCCCTCCGTGCGCACTCCCGGAATCAACTCATTCATGCGGTTGAGGGCTCGCAGGAAGGTGCTCTTGCCACAGCCGGAAGGGCCAATGATCGCCGTAATGCGATTGCGATAGATCGGCATGGTAATGTTCTCAATGGCTTTGAAACTGCCATACCAGATGCTCAAATTGCGAATCTCCATGGCCAGCGTGGTGGCCTGTTCGGAAACGTGGGGCAATGCAGTGAAAAATGTGCTCATCGTTACCACCTGATCTGTAGACGATTGCGTAGCCAGATTGCAAGGCTATTCATGCTCAGAAGGACGCCCAGCAGGATAATCATTCCTGCCGCCGCCAGTTGATGAAACTCTTCTTTGGGCAGGGAGACCCAATTGAAAATTTGGATCGGGAGGACGGTAAAAATATCCAATGGGCCGCGCAGGTCGAAGGCGATATAGGTCAGGGCGCCGATGGTAATTAGTGGCGCAGTCTCACCAATCGCCCGGGAAAGGGCCAAGATGATCCCGGTCAGGATACCCGGCATGGCATAAACTAGAATATGATCGCGCACCATTTCCCAACGGGAAGCTCCCAAAGCTAAAGCGGCCTCCCGTAGCGAGGACGGCACCGCGCGCAGAGCCTCACGCGAGGTGACGATGATGACCGGCAAAATGACCAAGGTCATGGTCAGCACACCGGCCAGCAGGCTTCGTCCTAACCCCAAACCGCGCACGAACAGCCCTAAGCCGAGCAGGCCATAGATAATCGAGGGGACACCAGCCAGGTTGGCGATGTTGATTTCGATGAAAGTGGTCAGCCGATTTTTGGGCGCATACTCTTCCAGGTAGATAGCAGCGCCCACCCCGATCGGCACGGCGAATAGGGGAGTCAGCAACATCAGCCAGAGTGAACCCTCCAAGGCCGAGCGCAGCCCCGCCTTTTCCGGGAAGCGAGAGGGAAAAGCTGTGATCAGCTTCCATTTCAACCAGGGCAAACCATCCACGAAAACATCCACCAGAAGGATCATCAAGACGGCCAGGCTGAGCAGGATTGCCAGGAGGGCCATAGCTCGGAAGAGCTGATTCCGCCATTGTCGCTGCCGAAGCAATGCTTCGAATTCGTGATCTTCAAGAACCATGCTCATTCGTATTTCTCCCGCATTCGCCGTGCAATGAGATGACTGAGAATGTTCATCACAAGAGTCATCAGGAAGAGCATCATGCCCACCGCGAAAATGGTCTTATACGCAATGCTCTGATGGGGCGTATCTCCCAAGCTAACTTGCACGATGTAGGCAGTCATGGTCTCGATGGATTCCAACAGATTCAAGGTCAATTTCGGTTGCTGACCGGCAGCAATGGCCACGATCATCGTTTCGCCGATGGCCCGCGAAATTGCCAGGATCACCGCGGCTGTGACCCCGGAAAAGGCAGCCGGCAGCACAACTTGTGTAGCCACTTCCAAGCGCGTTGCTCCTAGGCTATAACCGGCTTCGCGCAGGGAGGCCGGCACGGCCGCGAAGGCATCCTCTGAAACCGAAGCCACTAGGGGCAGGATCATGAATCCCATTGCCAGGCCGGCACTCAAGGCATTAAAGACCTGAGTCTGGGGAAAAATGCGTTGGATGAGGGGGGTAATAAAGGTGAGCGCAAAATAGCCGTAGACTACTGTCGGAATGCCGGCCAACACTTCCAGGAGCGGCTTGAGCACACGGCGCAATGACTGTCCCGCATATTCGCTCAGGAAGATGGCGGCAAGCAAGCCCAAAGGCAGGGCCACCGCTATTGCCACTGCTGTTACCAGGAAAGTGCCGTTCACCAGCGGCCAAATGCCGAAGCGCTTGGAAGCGAAGAGGGGCGTCCAACGGGTATCTAGGAAAAATTGTGCTAGACTGACTTCCTGAAAAAAGAGCACCGTTTCTTGGAGAAGCACAAAAATGATGCCAAACGTGGTCAACACAGAAACCATTGCCAGGACGAACAACACCCCGCGCACGATCGCTTCGCTCCATCGGCGCCGCCGGGAAAGCAGAGCGGCAGTAGAGGTGGCCTTGGATAATTCCATATGAAACCTCCTAGCAGGTAGAGACCTTTCGTCTCTACCTGCCATAGAATGTTCTTGCCCTCTATTTTACTTCTCTTTTTGGAGCAAATCCAATAGGGATACGCCGACCGTGGAACCGAGGCCCTCAAAAATCGAGCCGGTGATGCGCTTTTCATAGCGCTTCAGCGCGGCCTCGTAAATCTCATCGGTCAAGGGAATATATCCGACTTCCCCAACCAGATTTTTGGCATTCTCCAGATAGAACTTGACAAAGGCGCTGATTTCAGGTTTCTCGTCTACCCGAGCACGGTTGACATAGATAAAGAGCGGGCGAGAGAGCGGTTGATAGGTGCTATTGCTTACGGTTTCCGTCGAGGGCAAGATGCAGCCATTCCCATTATCAATTGCCACCAGCTTAAGCTTATCCTTGTTCTCCTCGTAGTAAGCCAAGCCGAAGAATCCCAGCGCATTCGGATCGCCTGCAATGCCTTGCACGAGGACGTTGTCATCTTCGCTGGGGGTGTAATCACCACGGCTGGCGCCTTCCTTGCCGACGATGGCTTCCGTGAAATAGTCATATGTGCCGGAATCGGTGCCCGCCCCATAGAGCGTCAGAGGACGATCCGGAAAATCGGGGCGCACCTGGTTCCAGTTGGTGACTTTTCCTTCCGCCTCGGGCTCCCATATCTTCTTGAGTTCCGTCACCGTCAAGCAGGAGGCAAAATCATTGCTAGGATTGACCATCACCGCCAGTCCGTCAAAGGCAACCGGCAGTTCGATGTACTCGATGCCATTTTGCTTGCACAGTTCAACTTCGGATGCTTTGATAGGGCGGGAGGCATCGGAAATGTCGGTTTCACCAGCGCAGAACTTCTTGAAGCCGCCACCTGTTCCAGAAATTCCGACCGGAACCTGCACTTTCTGGAATTGCTTCTGGAACTCTTCCGCAACCGCCATCGTGATCGGCGCTACCGTGCTAGAACCATCCACCAAGATGGTGCCTTCCAGCTCCTTTGCCCCTTGCGTTTGAGGCTGCGCCGCCCCTTGCGCTGGGGACTGCGCCGGAGGTTGGTTGGGAGCAGCTGTCGCCGGAGCAGGGGCTGTGGCGGTCTTCGGGCCACATGCGGCCAACACGAGGCCGAGCAGCATCACGGACGCCAAGATGAAATACAACTTTCTGAACATGAGATCCTCCTTTACAGGTGAATTTTACTACGCCACTGATCTTACCCCGCAAGCTTTAACGTCCCAAGAAGGGGATGTTAACATCATGTTATCTTGGATTCATCCTCGGAAGGTTTACGCTGCCGATCCATCCTTCTGGCCTCTAAAAGGGGTGCTGTTCTAGGCTTTCGCTTTAAAAATTGACGATTTGCCCAATTTTATGGTATCATCAGCCCGCATTTGATACTCCAACGGAAAAGTAAAGGAGAGGCGTATTAGCGTCAACGATTTTCGCGTCAATGAAGGGATCAGTGCGCCGGAAGTGCGCCTGATCGGTCCCAACGGTGAAAACCTGGGGATTGTGCCTTTGCGCAAAGCGCTCCAGATCGCCCGCGAGGCTGAGCTGGACCTAGTGGAAGTCTCCCCAACTGCTCAGCCGCCCGTTTGCCGTGTAATGGATTTCGGCAAATTCATTTACGAGCGAGCGAAAAAGGAGCGGGAGGCACGTCGAGCACAGACCAAAATCGAAGTAAAAGAGATTCAATTGCGCCCGAAGACCAACGAACACCACCGCAAGTTCAAAGTCGAAGACGCGCGGCGGTGGCTACAACAAGGGCACAAAGTGCGAGTGAAGATCCGCTTCCGCGGGCGTGAGATCGAATACCCGGAGCTAGCCCTGGAAGATTTGAAAGAGATCGCCCTCGATCTGGCTGATGTAAGCACAGTCGAACAACCGCCGCAGATCGAAGGCAAAACAATGGTTGTAGTCCTGGCGCCCTTAAAGCCGGGTGCCAAAAAGAAACCCCCCGAGAGTAAGCCCGAGGTCCCGACTGCGGAGACCTCATCGTAACGCGGGGAAACCCGCGTTCATTTTTGCTAGAAAGGAGTGATGCGCTGTGCCACGCAAACAGAAAGCAGGCAAAATCAAGCTCAAGACGCACAAGGCAACCGCCAAGCGCTTCCGCCTGACCGGTTCAGGGAAATTGATGCGTACCAAAGGCGGCAAGAGCCACTTGCGCCGCCGCACCTCAAAACGCACAAAAGCCCTGTTCCTGGAGACGATCCCGGTGAAAGGCCGAGGCATTATCAAGCGTATCAAGCGCCTAGCGCCCAATCTCGAGTCCTGATTCCATCTTTTTATTTTGCGGCTAACGGGTGTATGCAACGGGTGAGGAGGCCTTCCCCTCTCACCGACGCCCGCCGGTCCGCAGGAGGTATCCATGACACGTGTTAAAACCGGTCCTCATCGCCATCGGCGACACAAAAAAGTATTGAAGATGACCAAAGGGCAGCGCATGACGCGCCATCTGCTCTTCCGCCGCGCCAACGAAGCGATGCTGAAGAGCCTGTGGTACGCTCATCGCGACCGCCGCACACGCAAGCGCGATCTGCGCAAGCTCTGGATCGCCCGCATCAACGCAGCCGCCCGCCTGAATGGGACGACCTACAGCAGGTTAATCGGCGCCATGCGCAAAGCAGGCATCCTGATCAACCGCAAGATGCTCGCCGATCTGGCCGTACGCGATCCGCAGGCTTTCGCCGCAGTGGTCGCCCAAGCATTGAAGTGACACCTTTCCTTCGCCCAACAGGTGACAATCCCTCCGGTTGTCACCTGTTTTTCTTTGTAAATTCGGCAATGCAAAGACCATTTTTTGACGAAGCCGCCCTGGCCTACCAAAGAACGCGGCAAGCTCGCTGGGATAGCATCGCCCGCCGCAGGGATCGCTGGCAGGGAGCGGGACGATGGTATCACCAACGGATAAAAGAAGTATACCGGCATCTTGTCGCTGCTGGGCAGCGCGTGTTGGAAATCGGCTGCGGCAGGGGGGATTTGTTGGCCGCCTTGCAGCCGGCGCGCGGGGTGGGAGTGGATTTTTCGGCGGAAATGATCCAACGCGGCCGCGCTCGTTATCCCTGGCTGGAATTCGTCCAAGCGGATGCACATGCCCTCCCCGACCTCGGCGGCCCTTTCGACATCATCATCTTCTCCGATACGATCAACGATCTCTGGGATGTGCAGCAGGCCTTTGAGCAAGTGTATCCCCTCTGCACAGCCTCCACACGCCTGATCGTCAACTTCCACAATGCTCTCTGGCAAATCCCGCTTAGAATCGCCCAACGCTTGGGATTGGCCAACCCTCTCCTGCCTCAAAACTGGCTATCCCGTCAAGATGTGGAAAACCTCTTGAGCCTGGCCAACTTTGAAGTCATTCGGAGATGGCAGGAGGTGCTCTGGCCGCTCCCACTTGGAGGATTTTTCAACCGTGTGCTCGTGCGCTTCTGGCCTTTTTACCATTTCGCCCTGGCCAATTTCATCATCGCCCGTCCCTGTCCTACGGTTACCCCTCCTTCGGCAAGTGTAAGCGTAGTGGTGCCGGCACGGAACGAAGCCGGTAACATCCGTCCCTTGCTTGAACGCCTGCCGAGGATGGGGAAGGAGATGGAGGTGATCTTTGTAGAGGGACATTCGAGAGATAACACCTACCAGGTGATCGAGCAGGAAATTGCCGCTCACCCCCATCTCTCCTGTCGCTTGCTGAAGCAGAGTGGCATAGGCAAAGCGGATGCAGTGCGCCTAGGATTTTCCCAGGCGAAAGGTGACATCTTGATCATCCTAGATGCCGATCTGACCGTCCCTCCCGAAACCTTGCCCCGCTTTTACGAGACGTTGATTTCCGGCAAGGGGGAATTCGTCAACGGTGTGCGCCTGATTTATCCGATGGAAGAGCGCGCCATGCCGGCCTTCAACTATGTAGGGAACAAGTTCTTCAGCTTGGCCTTTAGCTGGCTGCTCGGACAGCCGGTCAAGGATACACTTTGCGGCACAAAAGCACTCTGGCGCAGCGATTATGAGAAGATTATGGCTTCACGCGCCTACTTTGGCGATTTCGATCCCTTTGGAGACTTTGAACTACTCTTCGGCGCTGCGAAGCATCACTTGAAAATCGTTGACCTGCCCATCCGCTACCGCGAGCGCACCTACGGACGCAGCAACATCTCACGCTGGCGACACGGCTGGTTGCTCTTACGCATGTTGCTCTTTGGGGCAAAACGGTTGAAATTCCGTTGAGAAGTAAGGGCGTTCGGCAGGTTGGCCGCGAATACTTACCCGCCAAAAGGAGCGCTTGTTTTCGAGTACAATTCCTTCAGGAGGCACTCAACCATCCCATCTCAAAACTTTCCCTTACCCTTTTTACAAAAGCGCCTATGGACATGCGCCTTCCTTTCGTCATCGGTATTGCCGGCGGCTCCGGCTCAGGGAAGACTACGGTTGCCCAGCAAATCCTGCAGCGCATCGGTGAAGAACGCATCGCCCTTTTGCAGCACGATGCTTACTATAAGGACCTGAGTCACCTGCCTCCAGAAGAACGGGCACGGGTCAACTTCGACCATCCTGACGCGCTGGAAACCGACTTGCTGATCCAGCACATTCAGTTGCTCCGTGAGGGGCAAGCCGTGCAAGTCCCCATCTATGATTTCACCACCCATACTCGCCTATCACAGACCATCCCTGTAGAGCCACGCCCGTTGATCCTGGTAGAGGGCATTCTGGTCTTCGTGGAAAAAGCCCTGCGTGAGCAATTTGACCTGAAAATTTTCGTGGATACCGATGCGGATATCCGCTTCATCCGCCGCCTGCAACGGGATATTCGCGAGCGTGGACGAAGCATGGACTCGGTAATCCAGCAATACCTCACCACCGTCCGCCCGATGCATCTGGAATTCGTGGAGCCTTCCAAGCGCTATGCTGACGTGATCATCCCAGAAGGGGGATACAACATGCCAGCGCTGGAGATGGTGGTCACCCATCTGGAGGCTTGGCTGCGCCCATGAAGCGGCATAGCGGATGGAGCAATTGGGGGCTGCGTTTGCTCGCCTTCCTGATCGTGATCGGCCTCAGTTACTTTATCTACCGAGTGCGCGACCGTGTTCAGGAATATGCGGCCTGGGGTTATCCCGGCATTTTCCTGATCGCCTTCATGTCCAATGCTACCGTCCTTTTACCTGCACCAGGGTTGGCGGTGATTTTCAGCATGGGGAGCATCCTTCCGCCGCTAGGGGTGGCTCTGGCTGCTGCCAGCGGTGGCGCTTTGGGAGAACTCTCCGGCTACCTAGCCGGCTTCAGTGGACAGATACTCGTTGAAAATGCTTCTATCTACCGGCGCATCCATCCCTGGGTACAGCGTTACGGGGGTTGGGCAATCCTTGTGCTGGCCGCCATCCCGAACCCCTTCTTCGATATCGTTGGGATCACCGCCGGCATCCTGCGCATCCCCCTCTGGCGCTTTTTGCTCTTCTGCTGGCTCGGCTTGCTGATCAAGATGAGCCTCTTTGCCTATGCCGGCGCTCTTTCGCTACCCTGGATTTTCGGGAAGTGAGCGGTGCAGATACTAACGCCCTTCGCCTTTAAAGCCTTTTGAGGTGGGCAAGAGGGGCATTGCAGGGCCGGGCACTCCTAATCGCTCGGCCAGTGCTGCCCGCATGGCAACGCGGTCATCCCAGGGATATTCGATCTCGCCGAAGCACATGGATTGCTCATGCCCCTTGCCACAAGCGATCACGAGATCACCCGCACGTGCCATCTGCACTCCTAATCGAATGGCATCCCCTCGATCCAAAACACGATAGAAGGTCTGACCTTCGATCCCACCCTGACTGCGTGCTCCTGCCGCCATCTCTTCCAAGATTGCCTCCAAAGATTCCGTGCGCGGGTCTTCTGCTGTCAGGATGGTAATATCGGCAAGTCTAGCTGAGACCTCCGCCATCATGCGCCGCTTCTGACGGTCGCGCAGGCCGGCTGAGCCGAAGATGGCTATCACCCGTCCAT
Source organism: Anaerolineales bacterium (assembly GCA_046292855.1). Classification (GTDB taxonomy): domain Bacteria; phylum Chloroflexota; class Anaerolineae; order Anaerolineales; family Villigracilaceae; genus 630D-37. Next base: position 11,747 of record JBKBPX010000034.1, on the reverse strand, counting down.
GGGTCATCTGGCGCGCCGTTTCCAGGGCTACCTTCAGGGCATTGGGAGTATGGGCAAAATCCACGATGGCCGTGAAATCCTGCCCCAAGTCAATGCGCTCCATCCGTCCCGGCACCCCTTGCAGAGCAGCGATGCCGCGCGCGGCAGTTGCGGGCGCGATCCCCAACCCGTAGACGGTAGCCGTAAATGCGGCCAGACAGTTCAGGACGTTGTATTCCCCCACCAGAGGCGTGTGGATGGATTGGCGGAGGAATCCTTCCCCGATAACTTCAAAACGGAGTTCCCCATTCACGTAGTGGATACCCTCGGCACGCACATCGGCCTGGAGCCCCAAGCCGTAAGAACGGTAAGCTACCGGCGTCACTTCTCTCAAGTACTCGAACGAGCCATCATCGCGATTGAGGACGGCCAGGCGCGGGTTTCCTTGAGGCTTTGGACGCGTCTCGGCCAAGCTGAGGAAGAGGCGCGCTTTGGCCGCCCGATAGGCTTCATACGAGCCATGATAGTCCAAATGCTCATGGGTGATATTCGTAACTACGCCGATATCGAATTCACAGGCATCCACGCGATACTGTGCCCAAGCGTGGGAGGTCGTCTCCAGGACAACATGGGTCAGGCCGGCATCCACCATCATGCGCAGATAACGTTGAACGTCCGGCGCGTCCGGCGTGGTAACGTGGAAGCCCGTATCCAGCACCTGATCGCCGATCACGGCATTGACCGTGCTGATCAGGCCGGCGCGCAGCCCTGCCGCCAGCAGAATTTGGTAGATTAGGTTGCTAGTAGTGGTCTTACCATCCGTGCCGGTCACGCCGATCACGGTTAATCGGCGGGCCGGGTAGCCGTAGAAGGCGGCGGCGAGATAGGCCAGGGACTGGCGCGCATTCTCCACCTGTATATAGGGGACAGGAAGTTCAAGAGGTCGCTCGCCAACTACCGCCACCGCGCCGCGACGCAACGCATCCGGGATATAAGCATGTCCATCGTTATTCACGCCCGGCATGGCCACAAACAAATCCCCTGCCTCCACTTTGCGCGAATCTGTAACGATTTCACGAATCAACAAATGCGGTGGGATGGAACCTTGATAGGGAAAAGGAAATTCCTGAAAGAGTGCATCTAGAGAGGGCATAATTGGACGGTGGACGATGGACGGTGGAGGGTGGACGGTGGACGATGGACGGTGGACGGGGGACGGTGGAGGGTGGAGGGTGGACGGTGGAGGGTGGAAGGTGTGGCGTGGTGATAACGTGCTCGCCAGGCAGTAGGTAGACGCAGAATGAGCCTTTTCGCAGTAGAGGCTTGGAAGCAAAAGAGGGTTCTGACGGCATCGTCAAAACCCTCCTCCATGCAGCATATGGGATGGAATCAGCGCAAAGTCTGACGCAGGCCTTCTAGTTTGCCAGCCACGGAGCCATCCAGCACCTTATCGCCGACCTTGATGATCAGGCCGCCCAGGATGGAAGGATCCACGCGGAAGGTCACTGCCTGTGCGCCGACATGCGCCAGCACTTCTTTCTTAACAACGTGCTGTTCGTCCTCGCTGAGCGGCAAGGCACTGATCACTTCTGCCGAAGCACCTTTGAAATCTGCCTCGTCCAGGATGACCACCTTTCCGGCTTTAATGCCGGAGAAGAACTCATCTACCAAGGCGCGCTGACGCTTTTCGTCGAGGGCTTCGCCGAGCAGTTTCTGCGTGGCTGCGATGGCCAGCGCCGCCACCTGGCCGCGCAAATCGCCAAGGATGCGATTGCGTTCGATCTCGGCATCTAGGCGGGCATTTTCCAAAATGCGAGCGGCCTCGGCCTCGGCAGCCGCGCGCACATCTTTGGTAGCCGCCTGGGCGCGCTCCGTCGCCTCGCGAACGATGCGGTTGGCCTCTGTCTGAGCCTCAGCCAGGATGCGCGCGGCTTCTTTTTCCGCATTCGCACGCGCTTCGGCTGCGATACGGGCATTCTCGATCCCTTCTGCCACCGTCCTGCGGCGCTTCTCCAACAATCCCAGGATCGGCTTATAGACCCAGGCGCGCAGGACAACGAAGATGATCAGGAAGTTAAAAATGTGGACAAAAATATATCCTAAGTTTAGACCCAGCTTGTCCAAGGCGCCCTCCTTTTTCTAGAACACGAACAGGATGAGAAGCGCCACTACCAGACAGTAAATGGCAATCGCTTCGGCAAAGGCGATGCCCAGGATCATGTTTGTCTGGATCGTGCCGGTCGCATCTGGATTACGCGCCATCGCTTGAACTGCGCCGCCGGTCAAAATGCCGATGCCGGCACCAGCACCTATTGCGCCGATCATCGCCAGGCCTGCACCGATCAATTTACCGAGAATAGTAGCAGCTTGCAAATCCATTGCAGAAAAACCTCCATTTCCTAGAAGTTTCAGGCGGAGAACCGCCACTGGAAAATTGGTATTGACCCGGGCAAAACCACCCGAAAACTACGCATGTGCCTCTTCGTGATGTTCACCATGGCCTTGCGTAGCCAGCGTCATGAAGATCATGGTCAACAAACCAAAGACCATTGCCTGAATCAACCCTACGAAAAACTCGAGCAGAAGGAAGATGGATTGGGCAAAAACAGGCACAAGTGTACCGATGACGAATAGCAGCACCGAACCAGCAAAAATGTTACCGAAGAGACGGAATGAAAAAGAGAGAATTTTGGAGAATTCTGAAACCAATTCCAATAGCCCGACCAGGAAATCAATCACGCCAAAGATAGGACGGCTGAATATTGTTTTGGTATTGAAAAACTTGGTGAAATAGGCTATTCCCTGGGCTTTGATGCCAATCACCTGCACCATGAAGACCGCAATCAAAGCCAGGGAAATCGTAAAATTCAGATCGGTAGAGACTACGCGCACAAACGGCACCAGGGCATAAGTTTCGCCCGCGTGGTGCTCGGTCGTGCCCTTGACAATGGTCGCCGCCCAGCCTAGGTCCTTGATCGGATACCCATGCTCAGAAGGCTCGAGCAAACCTACGCTATCCACCCCTGGGATCAATTCCATCCAGTTCGCCACCAAGACTAGCAGTGTAATCGTGGCAAACCAAGGGAAAATGAAACGCGCCCACTTCCCGGCTGTGCTTTCGGTGAGGTTGTAAATCACCTCCAGCAACGCCTCCACAGCTCCCGCCAGGCCCCGCGTCACCAGGGAACCATCCGCTTCGGCCTTCCGAACCGCACGCCAGACCCCATAACCGATTAGGAGCAAGATCACATCGGCGATGATCAAGGCGGTAAACGTGTTGGTAAGATAGAACTCACCAATTACAGGGAGAGTGAAAAGCGGTGCATGGGAAAGGCGCTCAGCGGGCAACTGCACGTGAGGCTGAATAGGAGGATAGGCGCGCGCAGCGATCGCGCCCAGGATGATAAAGAGGAGGACAAACCAGCGGTTGACACCCCAACGCCAACCTGTTTTCTTCTTCGCTTCACTCACAGTTCGCTACCTCCCAAAAGGATTTTCGCCATGTTGGCCAGAATTTTCAGGCAAAACCGGTTTGATCCGCTCTGTAGCGGCCTTGACGATGCGAAACATCAGAAAAAGCGTGATCGGCACACTCCCAACCAACAGCAAAATCGTGAACAAGGGACGCGTCCCCAACGATTTATCCAACCAGAGCCCACCGATCAGGGCAACGAAAATTACCACCAGGGTCAAACACCCCACCTGCCCAGCGACACTGGCCAGAGTGAGATTGAGCGCGTATTGCAGGCGGGGATCACGCGAGGACGTAGCCATTACGGTTGCGGATTATATCACAAAATCAAAACAGTCCACCTGCAGCTTGGCCGGAAAGTCCAAACCAGGGCGCAAATACCGTTCCAAAGAGGATCACGCCGAGAAGCAACACTCCCAGTCCTATAGCTGGGGCACGAGGGAGGACGATGGGGTGCTTTTCCTCGTCTTCCCCCGGCAAGCGGTAGAGATAGACGTACTTCATCACGTTCAGATAGTAGTAGAGACCCACGATGGAATTCAGCACACCCACAAACACAAGCCAGGTATAGCCGGCCTCCACGCCTGCCGCAAAAACAAAGACCTTAGCCACAAAACCACCAAAGGGCGGCATGCCAGCTAGGGAGAGAAAAGCGGCCAACAGTGCCAGCGCCAACCAGGGAGAGCGCCGACTGAGGCCGTTATACGCCGAAACCTGATCGGAACCCAATCTCTTCCCCAGCACCATGACGATGCCGAAGGCGGCCAGGTTGGTGATCAAATAGACGATCAAGTAAAAGATCACGCTTGTTAGGCCAAGCTGGGTGGCGGCAACCACTCCAATCAACACATAACCGGCATGTGCAATGGAAGAGTACGCCAATAGTCGCTTCAAGTTAGTTTGCGGCAAGGCCAGCAGGTTGCCGATCGTCATGGTCAAGGCGGAAAGAATAGCCAGAAGCAACGGCCAGGGAATTTGCGCCCTGGGGAAAGCGGTCAGGAAAAAGCGCATCAGCACCGCAAACCCGGCCGCTTTGGAAGCTGTCGAGAGAAAACCTGCTACGGCTGTCGGAGCGCCATGATAGACATCCGGGGCCCAAAAGTGGAAAGGCGCCACCGAAACCTTGAATGCCAACCCCACCGCGATCAACGCAAGAATTCCCAGCAAAACCCCCAACGAGATTTGACCGGCGCCAAACATCGCACCCAGGGACGGAAGAGAAGTGGTGCCGGCAAAGCCATAAAGCAGGCTCAAGCCATAAAGCATCACCGCCGAGGTCAGGGCACCGAAGAACAAGTACTTGAAGCCGGCTTCTGTAGAAGCATCTTCGTGCAAGAAAAAGCCTGCCAGGACATAGAGCGGGATAGAGGTGGTCTCAATTGCCAGGTAGAGCATCACCAGATCGTTGGCCGATGCCATCAGGCACATTCCCAGCGTTGCCGCCAGGAGCAAGAGATGGGCCTCTCCGCGGTGCGCCAGGTCTTCCTGATCCATGAAGAACAAAGCCGTGAGCGCTGCGCCGAAGATGAAGAGCATCTTGAACAGGAAGGCAAACCAATCCAAGCGGATCATCCCGCCAAAGGTCTCTTGTGATCCCTGTGGCACGCCAAAGAGCAGACTCGCGATCATGACCAGCAGCAAGCCATAAAAGGTCACCCAGCCACTACGTGGGCGTTCCCCTTTCCAGAACGGCTCAAAGATAAACAGCACCAGAGCCAGAAGGAGAAGAAGTATCTCAGGAAGGATGGATTGAAAAAGGACAGGCATTAGGCACCTCCCAACAGGCGCAGGATATATTCGACACCGCGTCCCACCATGGGCACCATCAAGCCTGGGAACCACCCCAGGCCCACCATGAACAGGCAGAGCACGACGAGGGCCAACTTATCCAACGGCGTAATATCGCCGATGTGATGATGCGCCAACGCTTCTGGCATCTCCCTGAAGAAGACTCGACCTACGATCAGCATGATGTAGGAAGCGGTGACGACAATCGAGATGGCGGCGATCACAGCAATCAACCATTGCGTTTTCCATACGCCCATAAAGATCGGGAACTCGGCAATGAACCCAGAAAAGCCCGGCATACCCATTGAGACCAAACCGCCGATGATAAAGCCGATCGCCGCGTAGGGCATCACTTTGGCGAAACCGCCCAGGTCTGGAATGTGTCGAGTATGCGCCCGATCGTAGACCATGCCGACAACAGCAAAGAAGAGCGCCGTCATCACACCATGGGAAAACATTTGCAAACCGGCGCCTGTGAGGCCCTCGCGGGTCAGCGTGGCAAAGCCCATCATCACCAAACCCATGTGTGAGACGGAGGAGAAACCGATAACGTACTTGAAATCCGTCTGCACGAAGGCGATGAAAGCACCATAGACCACATTCACGGTCGCCAGTCCCAAAATCAACCAGGACCAATACTTTGCACCCTGCGGCAGGAGCATAATGCCTACCCGCAGCGCGGCAAAGGCGCCGAGCTTCATCAACACGCCGGCATGGAACATGGAAACCGCCGTCGGCGCCGCCACATGACCATCTGGAGACCAGTTGTGGAACGGCCAGATGCCACCCAGAACAGCAAAGCCCAGGAAAACCGGCAGGAACCACAGGCGCTGAAATTCGGCACTGAAGCCTGCCCGCTCCAGCTGGAGCAAATCAAATGAGAGCACTCCCGTATTCTGATAGGCCACCCAGACCATTGCCAGCGCGCCGACCAGTGAGATCACCGAGCCGACGAATAGGTAAAGGGTGAGCTTCATCGCCGCGTATTCGCGCGTCACCACCCATCCCCAGATGACGATAAGCAAGTACATCGGGAAGACAGCGATCTCATAGAAGAAGAACAGCATGAAAAGATCGAGCGAGGCAAAGACACCAAATACGCCGCTGGCCAGGATAAACAGGAAAGCAAAAAACTCGCGCGGACGCTCCTGGATGCCGGCCGAAACGCCGTTACGCTCCTCGCCCCAAGAGATCAGCACACCGGTAAACATCACCACGCCGGTCAACAGGATAAGCGGCGTGCTCATCCCATCTACGCCGAAATGGAGGGTAATGCCAAGCGCCGGCAGCCAGTTATACTGCTCTACAAACTGGTAGCCGCTCAGCCCCTGGGTGAGATAGGTGATATAGACCCAAAGGGAGAGCAAAAAATCAAAGGTAGCGGCGGCCAGGGCAACGCTACGGATCAGATTCTTGCGCTGCGCCGGCAGGGTTAGGATGATCAGCGCTGCAACCAGGGGGGTGAAAACGATCACGCTCAAAAAGGGAAACTGCATAGGTCACCTCTGTTCGGAAGCTGCCATGCCATCAGAACAACATCATCACGGCACGATTGATCACCTCCAGAATCCAGGAGGGCCAGAGGCCGATCAGGAGTATCAAGGCCATCAAAGGCGCCATAACCACAATCTCACGAGCGTTAATTTCGCTCAGGCGGTGTTCCCCATGTGCCCACCGCTCATTCAGGGGACCATGGAGCACCTGACGAATCCCTTTGAGAATATAGGCACCGGTGAAGAGCAAACCAAGCATGGAAATGGCCGTGTAAACGGTCAGGATCGGATAGGCGCCTCGAACGACTAGGAACTCCGAAACAAAGCCGTTCAAGCCCGGCAACCCCAACGAAGCCATGCTGGTAAAGATCAGGATGCCGCCGTAAATTGGCACCAACGGGAAGAGGCCGCCGAAATCGTTAAGGTTACGGGTATGCGTGCGCTCGTAAATCACGCCGACCAGGAAGAACATGCCGGCTGCCGAAAGGCCATGATTGAACATCTGCAAAATAGCGCCGTTTAGGGCAATGCGCGCATCGCTCGTGCCGGCCGCCAGCGCCGCGGCCGCAATGCCCAACACCACAAAGCCCATGTGGTTGACCGAAGAATAAGCCACCAGACGCTTGAAATCGCTCTGCGCATAGGATGCAAAAGCGCCGAATAGGATCGCCGCAGTCGCCAGGAAGGCCAGCGCCCCAGCATACAGCCGCGCTTCTTGCGGATAGAAGGGCAAGACCAGGCGCAGAAAGCCATACGCACCCAGCTTGAGCAACACACCCGCCAGGATCATCGAGCCGGCGGTCGGGGCTTCTGTGTGCGCATCCGGCAACCAGGTGTGGAACGGCCAGACCGGCACCTTGATGGCAAATGCAATCACAAACGCCCAGAAGGCAATTGCCTTCACCGTGCTGACCGACATGCCGAGCAGACTACCTTCCGTCAATGCGCTCCAGCGCTGCGCAAGCTCCACCAAATCATAGGTCTGGAACAACACACCTAGCAGCTGGATAGAAAGGAGCAGCCCCAGCGAGCCACCCATCGTATAGATCATGAACTTCAGCGAGGCATAATCGCGATGGGTCGACCCCCACTGGTTGATGAGGAAATACATCGGCACCAGGCCCACTTCCCAGAAGACGAAGAAGAGGAGCAAATCGAGCGCCAAAAAGACGCCCAGCATCCCCGTTTCTAGGAAGAGGAAGAGCATCATATAGGCCTTGACCCGATCGGTGATGCTAAAGGAGGCGAGGATCGCCAGCGGGGTCAGCAAAGTGGTGAGCAGCACCATCGTCAGGGAAAGACCATCCACCCCCAGATGGAGCGTTGAGTGAATGGCCTCATACCAGACATAGCGCTCCTCAAACTGGAAACCCGGCAAGTTCGGGTCAAATTTCACCCAGAGATATATAGAAAGCGCCAACGGCACCAGGCTGGTCAGGAAAGCATACCAGCGCAAAAGTCCGACGCGCTCTTTGGGCAGGAAAAGCATCCCCAGGGCGGCCAGGGTGGGGAAAAAGAGGATTAAGCTAAGAAGATGCGCATTCAGAAAGTCCATTCCACGCCTCCATCAGGCCAACACCAGGAAGTAATACAGCAAACCGCCGATCAGGAGAAAGGCCAACAGCGAAGCCACCATATACTGTTGTAGGCGACCACTTTGAATTTGACGCAGCCCCGACCCACTGCGCTTAACCACGTTCGCCGTCCCATCGCCGATGGTCTCATTGATGATCGCCTTGTCAATATAGGTGCGCAGCGACGTCCCAATCACCGCCGCCGAGCGAGCGATAAAGTGCAAGATGCCGTCAATCAGGCCTTTATCCAGCAATGCATAAACGATTTTCTCGGCGAACCAATAAGCCGGACGCACGAACAGGAAAGCATAGGCTTCATCGAAGTACCACTTGTTTTTGAGGACAGGGATCTGGAACTTATCTTCTGCCGGCGTGCGCACATTGCGATAGACCCACCAGCCCAATCCCAAGCCTCCCAAAGAGACCAGGAAGGAGGTCAAAAGTGGAATCGGATTGAACGGTGCCGCTTCGGGCATCTCGGCCAGCGCGGAGCCGATAAATTCATGGAACCAGTTCGGCACCAAGCCACCCAGGACGGGGAAATGCTCCGGAATGCCCACCCAGCCATAGGCAACAGCGAAAATCGAAAGAACGACCAGAGGTAGTGTCATCGTCCAGGGCGTCTCCTGAGCATGCTCGGCTGCTTGGGTGCGCGGCGCGCCCAGGAATGTGAGTGTGATCTGGCGCATGGTATAGAAAGCGGTCAGGAAAGCCGCCACCGCCAGGGTCACGAAAACAGCCAGATGACCATGCGCAAAGGCATCGGCCAGGATTTCATCTTTGGACCAGAAACCAGCCGTGACGATGGGGAAGCCGGCCAGCGCAAAACCACCGATCAGGAAAGTCCAGAACGTAATCGGCATCTTCTTGCGCAGGCCACCCATGTTGAACATATTCTGTGGGTCAATGTGCTCACCGCTATGGAGCACCCCATGTTCCATGCCGTGAATCACGGAGCCGGAGCCGAGGAAGAGCAGCGCCTTGAAGAACGCATGCGTGATCAGATGGAACGCTGCCGCCACATAGGCACCGATGCCGGCCGCGGCGATCATATACCCCAATTGGGAGATGGTCGAATAAGCCAAAACGCGCTTGATGTCATTCTGGGCCAGCGCAATAGTCGCGGCGAAGAGCGCCGTGAATGCACCAATAAAGGCCACGATCATCATTGTATTCGCATCCAGGCGCAGCAGCGGGAACATGCGGATCACCGCATAGACGCCTGCTGAGACCATCGTCGCCGCATGGATCATGGCGCTGACCGGCGTCGGGCCTTCCATCGCATCCGGCAACCAGACGTGCAACGGCCACTGCGCCGATTTCCCCACCGTACCGATAAAGAGCAACAGGCTGATCAAACCGGCCGCCGAAAGCCCCAGGATCGGGGTCGGCACGCTGGCCAGAGTATGGAGCACCTTTTCGCTGAAAATCGTCTCAAAAGAGAGCGAACCGGTCGCAGAATACAGGAAAGCAATGCCTAAAAGCATGAAGACATCGCCGATGCGGGTGGTCATGAAGGCCTTCACCGCCGCATCGCGCGCCGAAGGCTTGCCATACCAGAAACCGATTAACAGATACGAGCACAGTCCCATGACCTCCCAGCCGACGAAGAGCGTCAGCAGATTGTCGGAGACCACGAGCAAGTACATCCCGAAGGCGAAGAGACTAATGAAGGCGAAGAAGCGTGAGTACATTGGCTCGACCGACGGGACTTTATGCTTGTGCCCACGTGCATCCGTCACCGTCGCGCCGTGTGGCGGCAGCCCCTTGACATCATGATCCCCTTCCGGTTGGCCATAGTTGTGATAGCCAACACTGTAGATAAAAATCATCAGGATCGTCCAAGCGACGAAGAAGAGCACCGCCGCGCTCAACGGATCGAGGTACACGCCGATTTTCAGCCAGGTATCTGCGGTGGGAAGCCAATTAATGGACTGAGCAAAGGGATGGCGTCCCAGCTCCTCAGTAGCCAGGGCGCGTAGGAAGACGATCATGCTCCCCAGCCAGGAGAGAAACGCTGCGCCGATTGCCACACTGTGGCTCAGCGCGCGCCAACGATTGGTGAAGAGCACAATCAAGAAAAACGCCAAAAGTGGCAGGAGAGGAATCAACCAAAGAAGCGTTTCCGTTGTCATGGGAATTCACCTCACCACTTCAGCAAATCCAATTCGTCCGCCACCACTGTGCTGCGTCGGCGGTAGACCGAGATCACCAGAGCCAAACCGACAGCCACTTCCGCCGCCGCCACAGCCAAAACGATAATGGCAAAGACCTGCCCGGCCATTTGGGTCGGTGTCAAGTAGCGCCAAAACGCCACCAGATTGATATTCACAGCGTTGAGCATCAGTTCAACGGCCAAGAGAATGCCAATGGCACTGCGGCGCGCCAGCACTCCGAACACTCCCACGCTGAACAAAGCCGCAGAAAGGAGAAGATACCAGGAAAGCGGGATCATCGCATCCTCCTACTTTCGCCCATAGGCAACATAGACAGCCCCGACCAGAGCGGCAACCAGTAACACCGAGGCCACTTCAAAAGGCAGGGCAAAGGCTTGCGGCGAAACCAGGGCTTCTCCCAAGGCACGCAAGGTATCTCTGCCTGCCGGGAGCGCCGCCGCGCCTTGTGGCAACTCCTGCCAACCACGCAGCAGCCAGATCAAGCCACCGAAGACCGCCAAAGCGATCAGCGCGCTCACCGGCCAATTCGGATTCAGCGGGGCGATTTTCTCGTTCATCTCTCGCCGCGTGAGCATCACGGCAAAGATGAACAGGATTGCAATCGCGCCGATGTAGACCATCACCTGAACCACCGCCAGAAAGCCGGCATCCAGCATGGCAAAGATCACCGCTACCCCAAAAAGGGTCACCACCAGCCAGAGCGCGGCGTGGATCAGGTTGCGCGTGGTCACCACTTTCAAGGCCGAAACCAGCATAATCAATGCCACAAGGAGGAAAAAGAGTTGAGCTAGAGTCATAAGGAATCCTCCCAGATCAATTGCGCTGCACAGCTGCCCCTTCCAGGTGCAAGCGCTCTTGGCGGGAATAGCGTCGCAAGATTTCGATTGTCACCCAAGCCACCAGCAGGTTTGCCAGAAAGAGCGAAAGCACGTACAGCGGGTATGCCGCCTGGCGCATCACGCTATGCACCCCTGCCGTCACCATCAGAAGTGCAAACGAAAGCGGCGTGAGGAATTTCCAGTTGAAGTAGAGCATGTGATCAATGCGAATGCGCATCATGGTATAGCGAATCCACATGATCACCCAGTAGAAGAACATTCCCTTGATGAACACATTTACCAGGCCAATCAGAGCATAGCGTTCGCCAAAAGGCAACGGCCACTTCCAACCGCCGAAGAAGAGAATGCCGATCAGGGCGCCGAAAGTAAAGGCATGGAGCAATTCGCCGGCATAGAATAGACCAAACTTCATGCCGCTATATTCA
>JBKBPX010000033.1:0-20295 GCA_046292855.1 Anaerolineales bacterium | reverse complement strand
GATCTTCGTCCATGCTCACATCCCGAACATAAAAGACGCGATTCTCAATCCCCCAGTGCCCACGTAGCAGCGCCGCCGCTCGCTCAGCAGTCAGATCCCAGCTGAAAGCCGCTCCAGCAACCCAAAGTGAGCACGTTTCTTCTTCTTCGCCGCTTGCAAGATTCTTACGATAGCGCATGATCCAGCCGCATGCCTGCACACCCGGCCAGCCAAATTCGCTCTGGAGATATGCTTGCATGTCTTCATCACAGGGTACCAACCACAGCTTGCGAACTTCCAACCGTCCATGCTTCTTTTCGGTCTTCTCCCAATCCGGCCGACTGGCGGTAGCTTGTGGGCGCTGGAACAGAAGCCAGTTCTCCAATACCTGTTTCAGCCAGGGGTGATTGTCTTTGATTGGGCCGATATAGGCCCCCCTTTTTCGACCACCTTGTGCACAAGCGGGATCTTGAGCAAACCAGCATCGGCACTGACGACCTTTCCTGCCAGGTCTTCGGCTTCTAAAAGGCGTAACGCAGCGGCCAATTCATCTCCTTCTTCTACAGGTTGTTGCGCCAATACCTGATAGAGAGTTTGCCCCATCATGGTCACCACGCGCAACGCTGGCTCTTCAGCTCGCTTGCTCCCTCGCAAGGCTTTCCCATCCAGCGCACGCTCGGCCTCGTTGCCTCCCCACGCTCGAAGCACCCCTCGCAGCGCATCCGCTGAAAGGCGGGTGAGCAAGTACCAAAATGTCCCCAACGAGGGGAGACGATCATTCGCCCACAAGTCTAAAGGCCAAAAGTTTAGCAACTTTTCTTCCCGTTCTCGCGCCCATTGCCACATTCCACGCAAGGAATTCTCCCCATGCGCAGCTGCCAGGATCAGGATCGCCAGCATCCCGTGTAATGGGTACTCACGACGACGGCGGGAACGAGGATCGGGAATTGTCTTGAGCAAAGAGAGCAAACTCATCCTACACCTCCATATCCTTCAGAATTGAGTGTTTTGCCCCAAATTATACAACAATTGAAAAGCCCTAAAGTCACCTATACAGACCCTTGACGTTGAGCGACTTTCCCGTTAAAATAGGCACTGTCGACGCGGGGTAGAGCAGCGGCAGCTCGTCGGGCTCATAACCCGGAGGTCGCAGGTTCGAGTCCTGCCCCCGCAACAAAGACCGCTCTTTTCAGCGGTCTTTTTATTGGGTGGCTATCATCTCCTCGACTCAAGCTGCCAGGGGGAGAAACGGGTTCTGTGTGTTGCAGGAGCACTTTCCTTTCATGGTCCACTTGCCGGCAACAAACGCATCAGGTCCTTGCCCCCTAGGTCGGCTACAAGTTCGAGACGATTGGTATATTGGCCTTCGTAGGGAGGGGCTTCAAGCATCAATGGATTGGCAAACACATAGCGCATACCGCTGGCGTAAAGATAATCCGCTCCCTTTCCGTCCCTCAGCGCCTGAAAGTATTCGTAGCTATTGATAAGCCCATCCATATTCACAATCGTCCGCTCGCGTATGAAATAACCATAGCTGCCTCCTCCTGTCATGCCGATCAACGCGCCGGGTTCGGTATGAGATTCAAGTTCAGGCAGCGCCCAGAGATAGGGGGTATCGGCAGGCCGCACTCCGTGCGGCATCTGCAGACGCACAGTATTGCCATAGGCATAAGCAATACGGACGCTGAACAACGCTACCAGCACCCACACTCCGACACGTGCGAGCGTCCACTTTGTGGGAAAGAGAGAGAAAGCAACCTCTACCATCAAGGCGACGGTAAACACCAAGAGCAACTGCTCAGCCAGCCAATACCACTCCTTAAGCGAAGCGTAACCCAGGATGTTGTAGTAGAAAATTTGCAGCCAACTGCCCACAAAGAGCACGAGCACACCGTTTCGTGAGGCGGCGCGCTGCACCTGTTCTGCGCGCAAGCGTAGGAAAGCATATCCAAGGAGCGTCAGAAAGGCAAGGAATAGCAAGAATTGGTAGCTCCCCGAGATAAACTGCAACCGATCTCCTAACAATTCAGACTGCAAGCTCTTAAGAAAAGCAATCGCCGGATTCCAGGCGTTGAAATCGCTTTTCGGATGGAGCATGAAAAAGGAGAGAAGTGACTTAGCCGGTCCGCCATAGACACTGACTGGGAACGTGCCCCACCATCGCTTGATCTGACCACTGACCGGCATAAACGTGCCGAAAGCGATCTTGTTCCATAGCATGTAGATGGCCAGCAACCCGCCAAGAAGACCATAATAGATGAGGCCTTCACGGAACCATTGTTTCCATACGGACTTAAGTGGGATCGTTGCTTCGTGCCGATGAGCCTGAAAACCAAATATTGCCAGGCGAGTGAGAAAGATGCTGGACAGCGTCAGGACCGCATCAACCAGAAGGGCCACTTTGGAAAAATTTGGGATGAGGGACAGCGCTTGGCCGATTATCAGTAAAGCAAAAAGGGAAGAGCTGCTCACTGCAGTGGCCAATACCGCTTTCTTTGTCATTTCTGCCGGGCTGAGATTGCCCGGTCGCTCATAAAGCCCAAAGAAGAAAATGGCGGGTATCTTGAGCAGCAATCCCAGAAACACGGTGATTAACACGGTATATTTGGCCGAATAATAACCGGGAAAACCCAGACGTATGACAAAACTCAGCAAAGTCGCAGCCGTGAGCATGACCAAGTCAAGCGGCAATAGGTAACGAAAAGGTGTTTGGCGGAGGATAATCCACATCCCTGCCACCAACACAAGGAAAATCAAATCGAGACGACTGAAAAAAGTAAGTGCCGCAAGCAAAGCGAGCCAAGCAATCTGACGCGCTGCAGGGGTACTATGTTGCCAACGTTCTCCCAAGCGATAGATCTCAAAAAGCAGCAGGGTGAGGAAAAAGAAAGCTAAGCTCGATTCCAGCCCCATCATATAGTAGGTCTCATGGATATATCGGTCAAACACCCAATAGGCAGCGGCCAAGATCGCAACGGGGCGGGAAATGCTCTGACGCAACAAACGATAAATCAAAATGGCCGTCAGCACCCTTAGGAGACTTAGCACGATCAGCAGCACGCGCAAGGGCAGGATCACATCCCAACGTGCCAGGGTGAAAATGGGGATACACACCAACAGCCATAAAGGGTGATAACCATTGGTAGGATGGATTCCATCGAAAGTGCTACCACGTCCCTCGCTGATGTTTTGGGCTACTTTGAAGTAATAATATGCATCATCCCGGGTAAACCAGGCGTTTGGAAAATTGTATGCATCAGAAGAGGCCGCGTACAGGTGCAACACCAGGTAAACAGCAACAAGAAGTGTTTCGAAACCTAGCCAACGCTTCATAAGCTCACCAGATATTCAATATCGCGTTACGTGACTTTGCTCATTCGGAGACAGCCGAGCCGAAGATAGGAGCTTTGATTTCCTAGTGCTCACCCTAAACCAACCCGGAGAGACGTTTTCCAATTCGACCATCCGTCCCCAGATCGCCGCAAATGAGAGCCATGAACAAATACCTGCTCTCTGGGCAGCATATGCTCGGATTATACCAATTTTCTTTTGTGTGACTTGAGCCGGCTGGCACCCTTGAGTGCCAATTTTCGATTGACAATGGATTGCTGCCAACCTGGTCATGCAACCATTCCCCTCTCACTTCTTCGAAGATGCCTGAGATGTGGGCAACACAGGGTAATGTGTTGTGATTTTCCGATAAAACTTGTGCTACACTGTATTTGAATTCACCTAGGAGGTCAGCAGGATGAAACCCCTTTATTTCCTGTACGGGATTGCAGTGTTCCTTTTCCTGATTGCGGCCTGTGCCGTTGGGCTGGGTGGCTTTTTGTATCTCGCCTCGCTCGACCCCCAGCAGGGGAACCCGGCTTGGGCAAGGATGGGAGGAACGCTGGCTTGCAGCGGCAGTCTGGCTTTCTTAATTGCTCTGCTTGTCCTGGTCTTTGCAATTCGCCGTCAACAGCAGGAAAAGGCCGAGGTTACCTATAAAGTCGAGTTGCCAGGAGAAGTGGAGGCCCAGCTCTTAAGATGCCGGGCTTGTGGCGGTGCGCTCACGGCCAACGATGTCAAGATGGTAAACGGCGCGCCGATGGTCACCTGCCCTTACTGCGGTACGGTCTATCAGTTGAGCGAAGAACCGAAATGGTAGGAGGAAATATGCGCCGGATCTTCTTGGTGCTCTGGATGGCACTCTGGCTGCTGGGCTGGGTTTCTACCGCCGACGCGCAGTCCTATTCGTTCCAGCTGGTGGAAGAGATAGTGCACGCCTATTGGAATGCTGATGGTACTCTTTCGCTAGACTACACCTTCTATTTCCTCAACGATCCGGGTGCACATCCGATTGACTTTGTGGATGTGGGGCTGCCAAATCAATTTTATGACCTCGATAGCATCTCTGCCTGGGTGGACGGACAGCCGGTCAAAGTAACAAAGGATTATCAGGGACAAGGTTGTTGCGGTGTGGCAGTGGAATTGGGAGCCTTTGCGATCCCTCCCGGCGGTGCAGGACAGGTTCGGGTTACCATTGGGCAAATTCGCCGTGTCCTCTTCCCGGATAGCAGTGACCCGGACTATGTGAGCGCCGTTTTTTCACCAACCTGGTTCGGTTCAGCTTATGTGCATGGGACAACCAACCTGCTCGTGGTGTTTCATTTTCCCCCTGGCGTTGCTCCCTCCCAGCCGCGCTACCATGTTGAACAAGGGGGCGTGCCAGAAATCGGCACAGATGCTGAAGGCCGCGTGACCTATACCTGGACCAATCCCCAGGCCTCGGGTTCAGAACAGTATTCCTTCGGTGCATCTTTCCCAAGAAACTATGTGCCGGTTTCAGCTTACCGGCCTTCGCTTTGGGAGCAGATTGAGCAGGCCCTTCAAAATTTTTTCGGAGAAGTGTTTCCGATCCTCTGTGCGGCTTTTTGGTTTATGTTTGCACCCGCTCTGGCAGTTTTTTTCCTCATCAGCGAATCCCGGCGCAAGATGGCGTATCTGCCGCCGTCAATCCAGGTGGAAGGACACGGCATCAAGCGCGGTCTGACGGCTGTCGAAGCGGCCTTACTCCTGGAGCAACCGCTTGATAAAGTGATCACGATGATCCTCTTCAGTGTGATCAAAAAGGGAGCGGCGCGCATTGTTTCATCTGAGCCGTTAGAGATTGAGGTGTTGGAGCCGCTGCCTGAAGGATTACGCACCTACGAGGTGCAATTTCTTGAGGCGATGAAGCGAAAAGATCTCCGTTCACGGCGCAAACTCCTTCGTCAGATGGTAATTGACCTGATTGAAAGCCTGCGCGAGAAAATGCGCGGGTTCAGTCGCAAAGAGACGGTCGAGTACTATCGCTCAATCGTGCAACGCGCCTGGCAACAGGTCGAGGCCGCCGAGACGCCGGAAGTGAAGGGGCAGCTCTTCAGCGAGACGTTGGAGTGGACAATGCTGGATAAGGATTACGATGAGCGTGCCCGCCGTGTCTTTACCGGCCCGGTTGTGGTCCCTAGCTGGTGGCATCGTTACGATCCGGGTTGGGCGCGCCCTTCGGGTGGCACTCCTGCCTCTGGTGGTGGCGATCGGACAACTGTGCCGGGGTCTTCTTTCGCCGCCTCGGTGGTTCGTAGTGTCCAATCGGTGGCAGGGAGCCTACTCGGAGGCACCCGCGCCTTCACCGAAAGCGTAACCAGCACCACCAATCCGCCACCGGTTTCCTCCAGCGGCGGTTTTCGCGGGGGCGGCGGCGGTTGCGCTTGTGCCTGTGCCGGTTGTGCCTGCGCTTGTGCCGGCGGCGGCAGGTAAGGAGGAACCATGCGTCTCCCGTTTTCATTCAGCCGCTTTCTCTCACCCCAACCTAGGGCTTTTCCGCTTGCTCCTGGGTTGTATGCCTATCGGTATGAATCGGATGGCGAGAAGAGCCACCTGCACCTGCGCGTGGATGCCCAGGGGAACGGCACCCTGCTGGTAAATGCCAGTCGTATCTATCACTTTAATCCCACCGCAGCTCTGATGGCCTGGGCAATCCTGGAAGGGAAAAGCGAAAAGGAACAGGTTGATCTGCTGACCGCTACCTACGCCGTGACCCGTCATCGGGCGGCGCGTGATCTAGCCACATTCCGGCAGACGCTCGCGCAACTTATCCGCCCGGATGGAGCATGTCCCTTCCATGAGCTGGAACTGGAGCCGCTTATGCCTTTCAGCGATCGTCCCCATGCACCTTATCGCATGGACCTGGCGATCACCTATCGCTGTAACAATGAGTGCGCTCACTGCTATAACGCGCGTGCCCGCAACTACCCGGAACTTCCGACCGAAGACTGGAGGCGCATCCTGGATACTGTACGGGCTATCGGGGTTCCGCATGTGGTTTTCACCGGTGGTGAGGCCACCCTGCGTGACGATCTGCCGGAATTAATCGCCTATGCCGCGCAGCTGGGGTTGATTACCGGCCTGAACACCAATGCGCGGCGGCTGGCCGATGAGCGCTATGTTCGGCGTCTGGTCGAGGCCGGGTTGGATCATGTGCAGATTACGGTTGAGTCCTGCGATGCAGAAGTTCACAATCGCATGGTAGGCGCTCGCGCTTTTGACCAGACCATTCGTGGCCTGAAGAATGCCCTCGCCAGCCCCCTGTTTGTGATGACCAATACCACCCTCTTGCGCGAGAATGCCCAAACCGTTGCCCAAACCATTGATTTCCTGGCCGAATTGGGCGTGCCGACGATTGGCATGAACGCGCTGATCTATGCCGGGCATGGCTTGAAGGTGGGCACAGGCCTGGCGGAAGCAGAACTCCAGCCGTTGCTGGAAATTGCCCGTCAGAAGACGCAGGAATATGGTCAACGTCTTATCTGGTATACGCCCACGCAGTACTGCCACTTTGACCCCATGCAGCTAGAGCTGGGAGTCAAAGGGTGTACCGCCGCACTCTATAGCATGTGTATTGAATCCACAGGGGATGTGCTTCCCTGTCAATCTTACTATTATCCTGTGGGGAACATCTTGCGCGATCCGTGGGAGGCCATCTGGAATCATCCGCTTTGTGTGCGTTTGCGAGAGCGCACTCATGCACCGCAGGCCTGCCAATCTTGTCCCCTTTTGCCACAATGTGGAGGCGGATGCCCGCTAAAATGGGAAGTGCGTCCAGAAGCAGGTCTGATGTCGCCGACCCAGGCGCGCTTCATCTCCATCCAACAACTGGCCGTGTTTCAATCGCCGCCTCCACAACCGCAACCCGCGCATATCGAATCGCAGCTATGAATCTTGGGAGGTGCCTATGAACCTGATGGAATTCCTTCGTGCGCGTTTTTCCCGCCCTCAGCCGCTACCGCCGCAGCTCCATCATCTGCAGGGGCAGACCTCTTACCAACGCCCCTATCGCGTGCACCTGCGCCTTCAGAAAGATGGGAGCGGCATCCTGGTGGTCAATGCTTCTCTCCTGCTCCATCTCAACCAGACCGCGGCTGAATTTGCCTATCACTGGATTCATGGAACCCCCTTTGACCAAGCCATTGCCCAGATGAGACGGCGCTACCGGGTGCATTCGGAGCGCTTGCAGGAGGACTACCGTCAGTTCCTGGAGCGCATCGAAGCGTTGCTCGAGACCCCCGATCTTGACCCAACCACCGACCTTGGATTTGAGCGCCTCGCTCCACACACGGCGGCTTTGCAGGCCCCTTTACGCCTCGATTGCGCGCTAACCTATCGTCTCCCAGCTGACGAAGCGGCCGATCAGGCGCCTCAAGAACGTGCGCGCCGTGAGTTGACCCCCGACGAGTGGCGTCTCTTGCTCTCCACTGCCTGGGCTTTTGGCATCCCCCATGTCGTTTTCACCGGTGGTGAGCCGACTTTGCGCGCCGACCTCGTTGACCTGATCATCCATGCCGAATCACTGGGCATGGTGAGCGGTCTGTGTACCAATGGCTTGAAACTAGCAGATCCCGCTTATCGCCAGGACATTCTGCAAAGCGGTCTCGATCACTTGCTTTTCCTGCTTCGCACGGAAGATGAGCGCTCCTGGAATGCGTTGCGAGCGATCACCCAGGAAGACCTTTTTACCACCGCCCATCTCACTTTGACTCCGCAGCGTGTGCCGCATCTTGAACAGACTCTGCTTCGCTTGAAGCAAAGCGGTGTCAATGCACTTTCGCTCAGCGCCTTGACCCCTGAGATGCGTCCAGCCTTGGAAGCTGCGCGTCAACGTGCAGCCGAGCTCGGTTTGACCCTCAAGTTCGATCTGCCGGTGCCATATTCTGAATTCAATCCCGTCTATCTGGAAAGTGAAGATGGAATCCCCTCCGGGGCCGGCAAGGTCTGGTTATATGTCGAGCCAGATGGGGATGTCTTGCCAGCTCAAGGCATGGCTGGTCAGGTTCTGGGGAATGCCCTGCGCGATGGCTGGGCAAAAATCTATGGACGAGCATAGTCGTTTCTGCCGCCAAGCCACCTGGACACGCCCATTGCGAAGGTATTTATTTCAAAAGGATGAACTCCGCAACGCGCTGCGCGTCCTAGAGGTAGGCTGCGGCACCGGAGCATTGCTGCAGGAATGGGCTTCTCCTCCGGCGCTTCATGGTCTTGACCTGAGCCGCCCGCGCCTGCGAGAAGCACGGCTGCATGTCCCGGCCGTTCATCTGGTGCAAGGGGATGCGCTTTTCCTCCCTTATGCTGAAAACACCTTTGATCTGGTCTTTTGTCACTATTTCCTGCTCTGGGCCGCCAACCCGTTGCGTGCTTTGCGTGAGATGCACCGCGTGACGCGCCCAGGAGGCTTTATCCTGGCTCTGGCCGAGCCGGATTACGAGGGGCGAATCGAAGAGCCGCCAGAGCTGCTGCTCCCGGCGGAATGGCAAACCGAAGCCCTGCGTCAACAAGGCGCGGATGTGACAATAGGGAGGCGCCTGGCCTCTCTTTTTGCTCAGGCAGGGATTGAGCTTATCGAAAGTGGCTGCTTAGCTCCCCGTCCGCGCGAAGCGCTTGATCCGACCGAGGCCGAAGCAGAATGGCAACTCTTGCGTCAAGATTTGGCCGGCCGCATCTCGGAGGAGGTGCTTCGTTCTTTTGATGCGCTCGAACAACGTGCTCGCACCTTCGGTAGGCGATATTCTCATGTACCTACCTGGTTTGCCTGGGGAAAAAGGTAGTGTGATCAATCGGATTGGCGCCGGTGCTCGTACGCGAGATTTTCAACACCTTGCGCGAGATCAATGCCGATGGCAGCACCATCCTGCTTGTGGAGCAAAATGCCCGTCAGGCGCTGAAATTGGCACATCGCGGCTACGTCCTGGAAACCGGCCACATTGTCTTGAGTGGCAGCGCTAGGGAGCTGATGGAAAATCCGCAGGTCAAAGCAGCCTATCTGGGGGGATAGACTGGGCTTATTGGAAGTGATTGTCCCGGGCGGTCCGCTATCTCATCACAACACTTCCACATCATGCGGCTGTGATTCTTTCCACCCAGCCGCAGTGATGCGCACAAAGACCGCTTTTTCGTAAAGCTCGTCTATGCTGTGCGCGCCGCAATAGCTCATCCCCGATTGCAGGCCGCCGACCAGCTGAGTCAGCACCTCGCGCACCGGCCCGCGATAGGGCACGGCCGCCTCCACCCCTTCGGAGACGTAATCCTCGATCTCCTCTTGCGTAATCCAGCCTTCTCCTTCGCGCATTTTTCGGGCGATATTTGCCTGCAGGGAGGCCATGCCGCGCGAAACCTTGTAGCGATGCCCTTTGCGCGTCATCATCAGGCCGGGGCTTTCATCGGTGCCGGCCAGCAAGCTGCCGATCATGACCGTCGAGGCCCCTGCGGCCAAGGCCTTGACCATGTCTCCTGATGTGCGGATGCCGCCATCGGCGATGATCGGAATCCCTTGTGGACGTGCCACCGCGGCGCATTCCATCACCGCGGAAAGTTGCGGCACGCCGGCTCCGGCCACCAGGCGGGTGATACAGATGGAGCCGGGCCCCACGCCCACTTTCACCGCATCGGCGCCGGCGTCAATCAGGCGCTGTGTCCCCTCTCCGCTGGCCACGTTTCCCCCGATGATTTGTGCCTCCGGAAAATGACGGCGGATAGCACGAATCATCTCGATCTCGTGTTTGGAATCCCCATGTGCGATGTCCACCACGATACAATCGGCGCCGGCCTCCAGCAGCGCCTCCACACGCTTCAGTTCCCGCTCCTTCACCCCAACCGCCGCCCCGACGGCCAGACGCCCCTTTGCATCTTTGGTCGCTTTCGGAAACTGTGTGATTTTCAGGATGTCCTTGAGCGTAATCAAGCCGACCAGCGCTCCTGTCTCATCCACGAGAGGCAGTTTCTCAATGCGGTGACGGTGCAGAATTTCCGCTGCCTGCTGCAATGTGGTCCCGGCCGGCGCGGTGACCAGGTTGCGACTCATGATCTCGGTCAATGGGCGTTGATCGTTGTTCTCAAAAAGCATGTCGCGGCTGGTGACAATGCCTACCAGACGCTGTTGCTCGTCCAAAATCAGGATTCCGCCCGTGCCGGTTTCCTCCATCATGCGCCGCGCGTCGCCGACGGTATGCCGGGTGGTCAAGGTGATCGGCTCATCCACCACAAAGGATTCGGCACGCTTGACCCGCTCAATCTGGGCTACCTGCTCCTCGATGGACATGAAACGGTGAATAATCCCGATTCCCCCATGACGCGCCATTGCAATCGCCATTTCGGCCTCGGTCACGGTGTCCATGTTTGCCGAGACGATCGGGATCTGCAACTTAATCTTCGGTGTCAGACGAGTTTCGGTAGAAAGCTTCCGTCGCGATTCGACATCGGAAAATTGGGGTACCAGCAAAACGTCATCATAGGTTAACGCTACCTCAGGAAGGATCTTCATCGTCACCTCCGCATATCAAAGTTCTCTTGCTCAGTTGCAAACTTTGAGTAATTGCGGTGCAAGCATGGACACGAGAGAGTCATTACGTAACTGTTGTCCAAATCGTCAGACTACCTGTTTTTTTCTCTGCGGACCTGTCTACCCTTGTAACTGAGCAAGTCCAACAGGAAAGGAAGCCCCCTCACTCGCCAAATTCACTGCGCGGTGCAATCACTTCCCCTTCGCTCTTCAGCAACCCAACCCCCGCCTCCACCAGCGCATCCCGCGCACCAAGGTCGGTGCGAATGGCATAAAAATACAACAGATAAGGACCAGGATAGCCCGCCGCATGGAGGCGCTTCTGCCACCCCTTGGATCGTATCCGTTCTACCCAAGCAACTACATCGCGGCGCCCCAAGCGCGCCTTTGATTCGACAATCACCGACACACGTCGTCCTTCCCCTGTTTGCACTGGCAGAATCACATCCACTTCCCCGTCCAGCTGCAGGTTCAGCGCCTCGTCCAGCAACTGGTATCCCTTGCGGCGCATGACCGCCTCTACCACGCTAGCGGCTTCCTCTTCCAGGGTGGAACCAAATGCAGCCGCCAACCGACCGACTTCCTTACGCGTCTTTTCTAACTCGATCGCCAACTTGTCCACGCGCAACTCGGTTCGCTTCTGTGCTTCAGCCAGTTCATCCATGCGCTGGGTCAGGGCATCCACGCGCTGGGTCAGGGCATCCACGCGCTGGGTCAGAATCTGCAATTGCTCATCTGTCCGCTTTTGCGCTTCAGCCAGTGCATCCACGCGCTGGGTCAGGAGCTGCAGTTGCTCATCTGTCCGCTTTTGCGCTTCAGCCAATTCTTTCACTGTGACCGATAGCTGGCGCACAATTTCGGGCAGCGCAAGAATATCCTCACTCAGCACCAGCTTCCGCACCTCAGCTCGCCACTCGGGATGCTGATAGAGCAATTGGACAAAGGCATGGTACTCGGCAACATCGAAAGGCATAGTACCTCCTTGACTAATTATAATCCAAAACACGATCTTTCACTGGCGATATTTAGGGCTTTTGCTCAGTTGCAAACTTTGAGCAATTACAACAAGCAGGAACACGAGAGAGCCATTGCGGAATTGTTGCCCGAATCGCGTGGTGCCTTGTCCGGGTCTTGCCAGGCTACTCCCATCCTAAGAGGCTGCATCGCTACACCCTGCGCGCATTGGTCATCTGTGTACTGCCGATGTTCTACTCCAGGCTCAGCTAGTGGAACATGGCGGAGTGGCGGTTGGCTACGGACAAAATCTGTGCCGCGCTGGATGAAGCGTGTGCTAGTGTTTCGTCCATTTTTTGGTTTTGTGTATCTGGCTTTAGTTAGCTACACAGCTGGGAGCGCATCCATCTCGGATGCTGATGCCTGGGAACGCATCTGTCTCGGATGCTGATACCTTGTTACCAACCCAAGCGTTGCTGGCGGACGGGACATCCGCGTTCCCAGGGTTCTCACTTTTTGGCGGACGGGACGTCCGCATTCCCAGGATTCTCGCTTCTTGGCGGACGGGACGTCCGCGCTCCCAGGATTCTCACTTCCGGGCGCTTAGGCGGTTCTTTGGCAGTCCGCATCAAGTTCAATAACCATAAAAGATAAATGGACAGAGCGCTAGAGACGGTCAGACCGCATCCGCTTATCGTTTTCTTCCGCCAAAGAAGGATTGGCTCATCCGCTCCCCGAAAGAGGGAATCTCGTTCCAGGCGCCGGAAGATGGAGCATCCCACAGGCCGGACCGCCGTTCCTCCCACCATTTTTGACCTCCCGTGCGGGCATGCCAGAAATATTCTCCCAGGGATTCAACCGCGTCTGCTTCCAGATGGGCACGCAGCTCTTGGAGCGATGAAAGCAAATCGTCCAGTGCTCGCAGCACGTTGTCGCGATTTAGCAAACTAGTTTGTTCGAGGGACGCGGCTTCGTCGGAAAAGAGCGCATTCAGGAAAGCACGATAAGCCATACCGGCCATCTTGCGTGCTTCTTGCCAACCGGGGCGTCCCAGGGTAGTGTGCAGCATGGCCGCGGCGGTGAGTGCCGGGAGCAGACTCGCTCTGCTGACCAGGCCATCAATCTCGCTTGCATCAGAGAAGAGCGGCCGCGCTCCCAGCGAGATGATGAGGTCCTCGGCCAATTGGAGGACGCCGGAGGAGGTGCCTGTCGGCGCAGCGATAGCAATCAAACTGTTGGCGAAAAGGTCTTCCCGCCCGTACCACTCTGTTTCATCCAAAACTTGGGGATTAAAGGTGGGTTTCAAACCGACATAGGTACAGTTAGAAGGGAGATAACGCACCGCCCATTCTGCCGGAGCGCGCTTGATGGGTGCAAAATCCATCACCACTGTCCCCTCTCGGAGTTGCGGGCCGAGGATCTGAAAAGTCTCCTCCAGCTGCGATAAAGGCTCGGTCAGCAGAATCAGATTCGCACCTTCGACGGCCTGGGGCAGGCTATAGTGTATTTCATCAACAGCGCCTTGTTTTTTGGCTTCTTGCGCCTGCTTGGGATCGCGATCGTGGCCCAGACGTCGAACCTCGCGGTTTTTTCTCAGCGCTAGCCCTACCGAAGTGCCTACCACGTTCAGACCGATCAGCGCAATCGTATATGTCATTCGACCTCCGAATCAGGTATCAGGATTCAAACAAGTTACACTTCCATTTTAGCGCAGAATGGTCAAATAGTCAGATGGTGTGATAGTCGAATAGTCTGATAGTCGAATGGTCTGATGGTATGCAAGCTCCTTAGAGTATCTGATGGGGCTATGCGACTATCAACCCTCAACACAACCCCTGGTAAAATCAAAGATGAGTCGACTGCAAAAAGGTCGTTTTACCGCCAATGAGGGCTTTTCAAAGATTTAATGTACGACTACTTTTTGTAACGCCAGGCTTTGCCTGGCATACGATTTTGCGTCCTTGAGTGCCTGAACAACCAAAAAATGCCAAAAATGAGAATTTTGAAAAGCCCTCACCGCCAAGTTTGCAGAGACTCAGTGATGAAAAACTCTGCGCTCTCGGCGCCTGCCCTGAGTGTATCGAAGGATTCTCGGCGGTGAGTTTTTGCAGTGAAGTCAAAGATACCTTTTTGAACAGGAGTCTGCATGGAATTCCGTTGGAGCACGTTTGAAGAAATAGGGAGTGAGCGCTGGAATGCGCTACTTGAAAAAAGCCAGACGGATGTGCCCTTTTTGCGCTTCGAATTTCAACTTGCCTGGTGGGAAGGTCTTGGCGGCGGTGAATGGTCGCAGGCGGAGCTGGCGTTGATCACGGCCTGGGATGGGGATGAGTTGGTCGGCATTGCGCCGCTTTTCGGTGCTTCTTATCAAGGTCGTCAAGCTTTACTCTGGATCGGCAGTATCGAGATCGCCGATTACCTGGATTTTATTGTGCCATCTGCGCTCGCGGCGGACTTTGTGCGTGGTGTGGTGGATTTTCTGGAACGCGCTGCGGCCTGGCAGGTGCTTGCCCTCTACAACCTGCCTGAATCCTCCCCGACCTGTGCTCTTCTGGCGGCGGAGGCCAATCGCCGCGGCTGGAAGTATGAGGAAGGGATTTACCAGCCCACGCCCTATATCCCGTTGAGCGGTGACTTCGAGGCCTATCTGGCCGGAATTGACAAAAAGCAGCGCCATGAAATTCGCCGCAAGCTGCGCCGCGCTGCCGAGTATTCTCTGCCGGTGCGTTGGCGGCTGATTGGGTCACAGGATGATCTCGAGGCGGCTATGCAAACCCTCTTTGACCTGATGCGTCAAGACGAGGAAAAAGCGCGTTTTCTGACCCCGGCTATGGAGTCCCAATTGAGGCGCATTGCCCGAGCCGCGCAACAAGCCGGTTGGTTGCACCTTTCCTTCCTGGAGATAGGAGGTGAAGCGGCCGCAGCTTCCCTCAATTTTGATTACCGCAATCGCTTATGGGGATATAATTCAGGGGTGAGCCTGGAGTTTCGTGACCTCTCTCCCGGCTGGGTTTGCTTGGCGCATGTGCTCCAGTGGGCCTGTGCCCATGGACGGAGTGAGTTCGATTTCATGCGCGGCAATGAGGAATACAAGTATCGTTTTGGTGCACGGGATCGCTATGTGATGTGGCTGACGCTAGAGCGCCAATAGCATCCCTGGCCGCGATCTTGTGCGCTTTACCCCATTTTGGAGGTATTCCATGCGCGATTTGACGAACGAGATTCTGGAGTTGATCCGCCGCACCTCAACGGATTTGCCGGCGGATGTTGAGAAGCGCTTGCGCGAGGCGCTGGAACGGGAAGAACCCGGCTCGGCGGCACGCAACGCACTGGAGACAATCCTGAAGAACGTGGAGCTTTCGCGACAGAACTCCACGCCGATCTGTCAGGATACCGGCACACCGATCTTCTACGTGCGCTATCCGGAGGGTTGGAGCACACGCAAATTGCGGGAGCAAATTCGCACTGCCCTGGCTGAAGCGACGCGCCGTTCCTATATGCGCCCGAACGCCGTCAATACGCTCACCGAGAAAAACACCGGCAACAATCTGGGCGATGATGATTTTCCTTTTATCCACTTTGAAGAGGTGGAGGCGGGGGAGCCCTTGGTGATTGAGCTGATGCTCAAGGGCGGCGGCTGTGAGAACGTCGGCGCACAATATTCACTTCCGGATGGTCGCCTGGGGGCTGGGCGCGATCTGGCCGGTGTACGCAAGGTGGTGCTGGATGCCGTGCACAAAGCCCAGGGGCAGGGATGCGCACCGGGGATTTTGGGCGTGGCGATCGGAGGCGATCGAGGTTCGTCCTATTTTGCCTCAAAAGAAGTGCTTTTCCGCTCCCTGGATGAATCTAATCCCGATCCGAAGCTTGCCGAGCTTGAGCAACGCTTGACGGCGGAGGCGAACCAGCTGGGCATCGGCCCGATGGGTTTTGGTGGCAAGACCACCGTCTTGGGGACGAAGATCACCGGCCTGCATCGCCTACCGGCCTCCTACTTCGTCACGGTTTCGTATATGTGCTGGGCCTATCGTCGCCGACGCATGATCGTCAAGGATGATAAGGTGATCTACGAATAGGAGGCGGCCATGCGTAAAGTCAATATCCCGATTTCTGACGAGGTCATCCGCAGCTTGCATGTGGGTGAGCCTGTGTTGCTCAATGGAGTGATGGTCACCGGGCGCGATGCCGCCCATAAATGGTTGGTTGAGACCTTCATCAAGCAGACGCGTGCCCCGCAGGGGGATGATTTGGAAGTGTATGAAGCGCTGAAGAAATTGCTGAACGGAGGGGTAATTTACCACTGCGGCCCGGTAGTGGCGGGTCTGGATACGAAAGAATATCGCTTTGTCGCCGCCGGCCCGACCACCTCGATCCGCGAGGAACCCTATCAGGCGGATGTGATGCGCCATTTCAATGCCAAAGGCGTGATCGGCAAAGGAGGGATGGGCGCGAAAACGCTGGCCGGCTGTCAGGAAGTGCCGTTTGTGTATTTCCATGCCATCGGCGGCGCGGCCACTTACATCGCGCAGACGGTGAAGCGCGTCTTGGGGGTCTATAAATTGGAATTTGGCGTGCCGGAAGCGCTCTGGGTGATTGAAGTCGAAGATTTCCCAGTCACGGTGACGATGGACGCGCATGGCCAGAGTCTGCATGCCCAGGTTGAAGAAAATTCGCGGCGGGTGTTGGAGGAGCTGATTAAGGCGTAAGCGCCACATCAGGGCTCCAAAAGAAAGAAGGCGCGGAATTTCCCGCGCCTCTTTTGGTTTCTTGAAAGTGACCGTTCGTTACGTTCGAGGAGCGAATTTCTGCCGTAGCAGATCCGCCAGGGTCGGTTGGCCGATTTCCTGCAGTTCATAGCGCACGCGCTGCGTGGGCTTGTTGATGCGGATCAAGCGCGCTAGGTCAATGGGGGTGCCGATGAGGACCAGGTCGGCATCGGCGCGATTGATGGTTTCCTCCAGGTCTTTGATCTGCTTGGCCCCATAGCCCATGGCAGGCAGGATCGGGCCGGTTTTGGGATACTTCTGATAGGTCGCCGCGATGGAACGCACGGCATAGGGACGCGGGTCAACGATCTCGGCTGCGCCGAAACGCCGGGCGGCTACATAACCGGCGCCGTAGGCCATTTCCCCGTGGGTCAGCGTCGGCCCGTCTTCGATCACCAACACGCGCTTCCCGCGAATGGCCTGGGGATTTTCGACAAAGAGGGGCGAAGCCGCCTCGATCTGGATGGCTTTGGGGTTCAGGCGGTAAAGCGCCTCGCGCACGGCGATGACCGCATCTGGTTGGGCAGTGTCCACCTTGTTAATGACGAACACATCTGCCATGCGCGCATTCACCTCGCCGGGGTGGTAGGTGCTCTCGTGACCGGGGCGGTGCGGATCGGCGACGACGATGTGGAAGTCAGAAACGTAAAAGGGGAAGTCATTGTTACCACCGTCCCAGAGGAGGATGTCCACTTCCTGTTCAGCCCGGCGCAGGATTTTCTCGTAATCCACACCCGCATAGACGATCACCCCGTTTGCCAGGTGTGGTTCGTATTCTTCCCGTTCCTCGATGGTGCATTCGTGTTCATCCAGGTCATCGAAATCGGCAAAGCGCTGCACCTCCTGGCGCACCAAGTTCCCGTAGGGCATGGGGTGACGAATCGCCGCCACGCGATAGCCCATCTCGCGCAGGATCAGCGCTACGCGGCGGGATGTTTGACTTTTGCCAGAGCCGGTGCGCACAGCGCACACGGAGACAACCGGTTTGGATGATTTTAGCTGTGTGCTTATCGGCCCCATCAGACGGAAATCGGCTCCCGCAGCCAGGACCAGCGAGGCCTTGTGCATCACATACTCGTGCGAGACATCCGAATAGGCGAAGACAACCTGCTGAACCCCGAATTTGCGAATCAGGTCTGGCAGCTCTTCTTCGGCGTAGATGGGGACGCCTTTCGGATAAAGTGGGCCGGCCAATTCGGGGGGATAGAGTCGTCCCTCGATGTCTGGGATTTGGGTTGCGGTGAAGGCAACCACTTCGTAGTCTGGGTTGTTGCGGAAAAAGACGTTGAAGTTGTGGAAATCGCGGCCGGCCGCGCCCATGATAATGATTTTCACAGGCATGGATTCTCTCCTTCTAAGAGTATGGATCGAGTGGGTTACATCATCTCGAGCGGCTGAATATCTAGTAGGCGGAGGACATTTGCCAACACTTGTCGCGTCGCTGCGACCAGACGCAGACGCGCATTGCGCACCGATGTCTCTTCGGCCTGGAGCACCGGCGCAGCGTGATAAAACGAGTGGAATGCGTTAGCCAGTTCCCAGGCATAGTTGGCCATCACCAGCGGACGGTATTCCTGAGCCGCCTGCTGGACAACGACAGGGAAACGGGAGAGCAGGTCTACCAGCTCCACTTCATGGGGGGTGAGGGAATAGTCAAAAGTGGCCGGCGGGAGCAAGGAAATCAGGGATAGGTTGTGGAGCGTTTCTACATTCAGGGCTTTGCGCAAGATGCTACAAGCACGCACATGGGCATTCTGCAGATAGGGGCCGGTGTGTCCTTCGAAGCTGAGCGCTTCATTCATATCGAAGACAACATCCTTGTTGTTGTCTACGGAAAGCATGGCATAGGCCAGCGCGCCAAGCCCAACAGCCTGAGCCACTTCCTGACGACGCGCCAGCGGCATCTGGGGATTCTTTTGTTCGATCGTCGCTAGTACGCGTGCTATGGCTTCGTCGAGCACGTCTTTGAAGAGCACTACCCTGCCACGTCGCGAAGACATTGCGCCCTCCGGCAGACTGACAAAGCCATAACCCAGGTGATAGCACTTTTCGGCTTGCTTGAAGCCCCAGAGTTCCAGGATTTTGAAAACCTGTTGAAAATGCAGGCTCTGGCGCACATCCACAACGTAGATCGAGCGATCTACGCCGTATTTCTCGAATTTCTCTTTTGCCAGGGCCAGGTCTTTGGTCAGGTAAAGGGTGGTGCCGTCGCTCCGCAGGATGACTGCTGTGCGGTATTTTTCCTTCTTCAGGCCGAGTTTCTCATCAATGCGCACGATGACCGGCCCACCTTGCGGCCGTTCATCTTCAGCGATGCCCCGCGCAATCAGCTCCTGGACGATTTGCTTGGCCGGCTCATCCACCTGCGACTCGTAGAACCAAACATCAATATGGATATCCAGGATGCGCAAGATGTCGTTGAGCTCATCCAGGCTCCATTGACGCGTGTTGAGCCAAAGTTCGCGGACGTAGGGGTCACCGGCATCCCAGCGACGGTACATTTCACGACGCTCGGCCTCATAGGCTTCGCGACGCGCTTTTTCTTCAGGCGTTTCATTTTCCTTCGCTTCCAGCAGGGCATTTGCCTCGACATAAAGTTTGAGTAGCCACTGACCGCGCTCGTGGATGCCTTCAGGTTCCTGCCCTCGATAGAACTTATCGTAGATCCATAACACGGTGATTACGCCCAGGCCAATATCGCCGGGATAGGAAGCGCGCAGGGTCTCAAACCCGGCGAATTCCAGCAGGCGCGCCAGCACTTCCCCCAAGATGGTGTTGCGATAGTGACCGATGTGGAAGGAGTGATGCGTGTTGGGTTGTGCATATTCGACCATCACGCGCTCACCTTTGGGAGCGCCACGACCGAAATTTTCACCTTGTTCGAGCACCGTTTCGACCACGCGCCGCGCATATTCGGCCGGAGAAAAGTAGAGGTTCAAGTAACCGTTGAGCGCCTCGATCCGGCTGAAGCCGGGCGGCTGTCCCAGGTGTTCCTGAAGCGCGAGCGCTAGTTCCTGGGCACGTTGGGGCACCGGCAGGTGTAGCCCTTTTTGGCGCACCTCGGCTGCCGCCGCGGCGAAGAGCGTAATTCCCACCCCCCATTCGCCTCGAAAGGGGACCGGCTGCCACTTATAGTCAGGCGGTTTCAGCCCTTGGGCTTCAAAGAACGCAGAAATTTGTGCCTCGATCTGCTTGAGTTCTTGCTCAAACATATTTCCCATCTCCGGGCGTTAAAAAAGCGGGAGTCCGAATGGCTCCCGCTCCTTGACCTGATAGCGACATCAGGCCGAAGCGCTCTGCTGAGCGGCGCGCGCGGCGGCCAGGCGCTTCATCAGACGGCTTTTGCGGCGCGCTACATTGTTCTTGTGTAAAACGCCCTTCTCGGCAGCCTTATCCAGCGCCCTCACGGCTTGACGGATTAGCGCATCCGTAATCTGACCGCTTTCAATCGCCTCCAATGCCCGCTTCAAGGCCGCGCGTGCTTGACCGCGAATCATGCGGTTGCGCAGCCGACGTTTTTCATTTTGTCGCATCCGTTTGATCTGAGACTTGATGTTCGCCACGAGTCTACCTCCGAATCCAGAAAATAACCGCACCTATTTTAACCGAGAATTCCTGCGCTGTCTACATTTTGCAACTCGCATATGCACTCAAATTTGTGGCTGTTTTGGCTTTCCCCTTCCTGATGGAGTAGTGCTTCGTCCATTTTTTGGTTTTGCGTATCCGGCTTTAGGTAGCTAC
>JBKBPX010000032.1:0-20746 GCA_046292855.1 Anaerolineales bacterium | reverse complement strand
CTGCCCCGAAGGTGTGGATTATGGAATTGTGCGTGTTTATTATACCACGCCAAAAGGATTCCTCTCGACAGAATTTGCTCAGAGAGACCTGCCACACTAAGGGTTTGGCAAGCTCGGAACACATTTTTCTATCGTGGGTTATAATTGGCGCTGGAGATGTGACATGGCGATCATTTACCCCTTTACTGCTATTGTTAATCAAGAGAAGATGAAGCGTGCCCTGATCCTGAACGCGGTGGACACGCGCATCGGCGGCGTACTCATCCGCGGCGAACGAGGCACGGCAAAATCCACCGCAGCGCGCGCCTTGGCCGCACTCCTGCCAAAGGTGAAAGTGGTACAAGATTGCCGCTTCGGTTGTGACCCGGATCACCCCACCACCTGGTGCACGGAATGCCGCGAACGCGCAGCGCGCGGCGAGCATCTTCCGGTTGCTGAACGCCCAATCCCCTTCATCAACCTTCCGGTCTCGGCGACGGAGGATCGCGTGGTAGGTACCCTCGACATCGAGCAAGCCATCCAGAAAGGCGAGCGCCACTTTGAACCCGGCGTCCTCGCCGCCGCAAATCGTGGCTTGCTCTACATTGACGAGGTCAACTTGCTTGACGATCACGTCGTAGACGTGCTTCTGGACTCTGCCGCCATGGGGATGAACATCGTCGAGCGCGAAGGGATCTCTTTCGCCCACCCGGCGCGATTCATCTTGGTAGGGACAATGAACCCAGAAGAAGGGGAACTTCGCCCACAGCTCCTGGATCGCTTTGCCCTTTCGGTGGATATTGTCGGCGTGCGCGAACCGCGCGCCCGTGCGATGATTATCGAACGCAACCTGGCCTTCGAGCGCGATCCGGAGGCTTTCCGCCGCGAATGGCAACCAAAAGAGGAGGAGCTTTCACAACAGATCGCACGCGCGCGCAAATTGGTGGATCATGTCACCTACACCACACGCGACCTGCTCACCATTGCGGCCCTGACCTCTTCGCTGACCATAGATGGTCATCGCGCCGATCTGGTCATCCTCAAAGCCGCACGCGCTCATGCCGCCTTTGAAGGGCGAATGAAAATCACCGAGCGCGATATTGCCCTGGCTGCCGAATTGGCATTGCCCCATCGCCTGAAGCGCACGCCTTTCCAGCAAGCCGAGATCACCAGCGAGCAACTCCAAGAACGAATTGAACAGTTGACCGGTCAGGCACTCTCCGAGAGTGGAGAGGATGAAGAGCAACCGCAAACGGAGCGGGCCAACGAGCAAAAAAAAACTTAATTGATTCACAACCTGAATCGGAAGAGGGGCCACAACAGGCTCAACCCCAACCCGCGCCCCAGGATGTCTTCGCGCGCACTGAGGCTAATTGGTGGGAGGGAGGGAAAAAGATCAACATCGGCGAGACGTTTCAGCCTCGTCGTCTGAATACTCCCCTGGATCGCCTGGTGCGCAAACAGGCCGGCCGACGTTCCTTGACGCGTACGGAGCGGAAACACGGCCGCTATATCAAGGCGCGTCCAGCCCAGGGACGCACTGATGACATCGCATTCGATGCCACACTGCGTGCGGCCGCACCCTATCAGCGACGGCGCGTTGAAAAGCGCAGGCGCCTGGCATTTGCCATCGAGAAAAGCGATCTCCAACAGAAAGTGCGCGTCAAGAAAGTGGCCAATTTGGTACTCTTCCTGGTGGATGCCTCCTGGTCAATGGCGGTGGCCGAACGCATGAACGCCACGAAAGGTGCCATCCTCTCCCTGCTCACAGATGCCTATCAACGCCGCGATCGGGTCGGGTTGATCGTCTTCCAGAAAGACCGTGCCACCCTGATCCTCCCCCCCACAAACTCGGTTTCATTAGCTCAGCGTGCACTAGCAGATATTCCGGTGGGCGGCAAAACTCCCCTCTCAGCCGGCCTGCTCATGGCCTATGAAGTGCTGCGACAGGAAAAGTTTTCCCACCCGGATGTGGAACCACTCCTGATCATCCTGACAGATGGGGCCGGCAACGTCTCTATCGGCAATTTACCACCCCTTGAAGAGGCCCATCGTTTCGCCGAGATGATCGCCGCAGAAAACATCCGCAGTGTGGTTATCAACATGGAACACGCGGCGTTCGACCAGGGCTTGGCACAGGCTCTGGCTAATCATCTGAAAGCCCCTTGCTATACCCTCTCGGAACTCAAGGCTGAGAACCTGTATCAAGCGGTCAGGCAGGAAATGAACACCCCACGGAGTGCTACCTGAGAAGATTGTCCCTGCTCTGGAGGCCGCTTTTGCATCGGTCGTCTGGGGCATTTCTTTTGTCGCCACCCAGATCGCCCTAACCCAGGTTTCGCTGGTGATAGGGGTCTGGATCCGCTTTGCACTAGGGGTACTCATCTTGGGTGCAACCGTGCTCTGGCATCGCGAATTTCTCTTGCCGCCTCGCTCGGAATGGGGCTACTTTGCCTTGTTGGGATTCATCGGCATCACCTTTCCGCTGGCGCCAGGCAAACGGATTACGCCCATCGCAGGCTTCTACCCCTGCCTGGATTCTCACCACGATTTCTCTCCTGGCGGGTTGGCTATCATTGCAGGCGTTTATCTAGTCAACCACCCTCGCGGC
Source organism: Anaerolineales bacterium (assembly GCA_046292855.1). Classification (GTDB taxonomy): domain Bacteria; phylum Chloroflexota; class Anaerolineae; order Anaerolineales; family Villigracilaceae; genus 630D-37. Next base: position 18,156 of record JBKBPX010000032.1, on the reverse strand, counting down.
TGAGGGGATTGTCCTCAGTCTTCCAGCGAAGGAATTCTTCGATAGGAGGAGGAACTCCCGCTGAACATGCGGGTCAGCAAGTCAATAAGCTCATCCATGCTATATGTGCTTTCGCGCTGAAGGACTTGCTGGAGGCGTGTCAATTCCTCTTGCAATTCGAGCACCCGGCGACGGAACTCATCCAGATTCTCGCGGTTGGTATGGTTGCGCAACTGCTCCCCCGCCTCCTGGGTCTGCTCAATCAGTCGCACTGCATTGCGAATGGCCTCACCGACTTCTTCTAGCTCGCTCATAGGCCTCCTTCATCTACGGTCTACGGTCCACCGTCCACAGTCCATCACCCTCCACGGTCCCCTCAAGGCCTCGGGGTTGCCGAGGGAGTCTGGCTGGGGACAGGGGTCACGGATGGGAGAGGCGTCAAGGGAATGGCTAACGTGCTGGTGGGTCGAGGCGTAGCTGTTGGGGTCACCAGATTAACAGGAATCGTGAGACATTCCCCGGCCACAATGTTATTGGGGTCATCAATCTTGTTCTCTTTCTGGATGGCATCAATGGTGCTATTGAAGAGCGCTGCGATTGCTGCCAGCGTGTCACCCGGCTGCACCAGGTAGCGCACCTTCGTGTTGCGCGGCAGATTGGTCGGCAACGGTGTGGCGGTGGGCACAGGCATGCCGGGATTAGGCACGATAACCTGCTCCCCAATGCGCAGAATAGGGTTGCAGGGATCAATGCGCGGGTTGAGAATCAATAGGAGCAGAACACCCTTTTCCCCCAGATTGAATTTCTCCGAAATTCGGTATAAGGAATCCCCTTCCTGAACTACGTAGGTGAAAGGTGCTGAAGGAGTAGGAGTCAAGGTTTCGGTTGGTGTTGGGGTAATCGTGGGAGTCTCGGTGGGAGTCGGAGTGAGAGTAGGGGTAAAAGTAGCCGTCGGGGTAGGGGTATCGGTAGCCAATAGACGGTTAATCAGGCGCCCCGGTTGATTGAGCCAGGAAATGAGCAAAGCCAGGCCGCTCAGAATCAGCACAATGGTGATCACCCACAATCCCCAAGCCGGAAATTCTCGAGATTTACGATGCTTGAGAGGGCGAAATGTCCTCATCTTTGGATTTTCACTGCCAGAAGGTTTGTCACTCATAGACGCTTCTCCAAAGTCAAAGGGGTATTTTCATTTTACCCGAAAAGTGGCAAATTGTGAAACAGCGATAAGGAAGGTGAATAACGGGCAAGAAACCGAAGAAACAGCTTTATCGCAGCCCATCTTGTACAGGCGGTGAGATGCAAACCGTTTCATAAGGACGGGTATAATTCAACCCAAAAGAGGTGCCATGACCCTGATCGCCCTTGTCCCCATGCGTCATCACAGTCAACGCGTGGCGGGGAAAAATTACCGCCCCCTGGCCGGAAAACCACTTTTTTACTACATTATCGAGGCGCTCCTGGCAGTCCCTGAGATTGACCGCATCGTGGTGGATACGGATTCAGAGACCGTCATGGACGGGCTGCGAACCACCTTTCCGCAGGTCGCTATTCTGGAGCGCGCTGCGCATCTGCGTGATGATCGCGTGCCGATGAACGAAATTCTGCTCTATGATACGGAGCGCTTCCCCGCCGATTTTTACCTGCAGACCCACAGCACAAATCCGCTCCTGCGCCCGGAAACTATCCAGGCCGCTATCCAGACCTTTCTTTCGCATTACCCGGCCTACGATTCGCTCTTCTCTGTGACGCGCTTGCAAACCCGCCTCTACGATCAGCTCGGACGCGCCATCAACCACAACCCGGCCATTCTCTTACAAACACAAGATTTGCCCCCCGTATACGAGGAGAACTCGTGCATTTATCTGTTCACCCGCCAGACCCTGGTGGCGCGGCGCAACCGGCTGGGAGAGCGTCCCCTAATGTTTGAAATCCCGCGCTTGGAAGCCATTGATATTGATGAGGAAGAAGATTTCATCCTGGCCGAGGCACTGATACACTGGAGAATGGAGCACAGATCATAAAGGACGGTGGACCGGAAAGGAGACTCCCATGGCATTCACCATCTTGCTGACAGCCCCTTATCTCATCCCCTTTCGTGATCGTTTCCAACCGCTCTTTGAGCGCTACAGGCTGGAAGTAATTGTCCCGCCGGTACAAGAACGCATGGAAGAGGCCGAGCTCCTGCGCTACGCAGGCCACTTTGATGGGGCAATTTGCGGCGATGATCGCTACACCGCACGCGTGTTGGAAGCTTGTGCGCCGCGCCTGAAGGTCATCTCGAAATGGGGCACAGGGATTGATTCGATTGATCAAGAGGCAGCTGCACGTCTAGGCATTCGTATTTACCGCACGCCCAATGCCTTTACCTTGCCGGTCGCCGATAGCGTCGTAGGCTACATTCTGGCCTTCGCACGGCGCTTGCCCTGGATGGATCGGGCGATGAAAGCGGGGCATTGGGAAAAAATCCCCGGTCGCTCGCTGAGCGAGTGTACGCTGGGAATAATCGGGGTCGGGAATATCGGCAAAGCAGTGACGCGCCGCGCCCGCGCTTTCGGGATGAAAGTGCTCGGCAACGACATTGTGGAGATTGATCCCGTCTTCATCGCCGAGAGCGGGATCGAGATGACCTCACTCCAGGATTTGCTCTCTCGTTCCGATTTCATTTCCCTGAACTGTGATCTCAACCCCAGCAGCTATCACCTGATCAATGCCGAGACGCTGAAATGGGTTAAACCAGGTGCCGTGCTGATCAACACGGCGCGCGGCCCAGTGGTAGATGAACCGGCACTCATCCATGCGCTACAACGTGGCTTGTTAGGAGGGGCCGCGCTGGATGTCTTCGAAGTGGAGCCTTTGCCGCCCGATAGCCCGTTGCGCCAGATGGACAACGTGCTCCTAGCGCCTCATAACGCCAATGCCAGCCCGACCGCTTGGGAACGCGTCCATCGCAACACGATCAAAAACCTGGTCGAGGGGCTGGGAATGAAGTGGGAGGATGGACAATAGACGATAAACAGCAGGTGAGTGATAACAATTCCCTGTTCTCGGTTGAGCTTTTACCTACCGAACGGTCGGTAGAATTGGGCAGTTTTGCAGTATAATATCCCATTGGAGTTGACCTATGGACTTCTCTCTCTCCCCCGAACATCAGATGGCACAAAAAATGGTGCGCGATTTTGCCCAGAAGGAAGTCGCACCGGTCATTCGTGAATATGATCGCAAGCAAGAACCCATCCCCTGGCTCTTGAAGCGCATGGGGGAATTGGGATTGCTGGGAATCTCTTTTCCAGTGTGCTATGGTGGCCAGGGAATGGATTACATTTCTTTGGGGTTGGCTTGCGAAGAGTTGGAAGCGGTGGACAGTACCCTGCGCGTGGTGATGTCTGTGCACGTTGGGCTGTGTGGCCTGACCCTCTTGCAATGGGGCACGGAGGAGCAAAAGCGCCGTTTCCTGACGCCGCTGGCAAAAGGGGAAAAGATCGGATGTGGCGCATTTAGCGAACCCGGCATGGGTTCAGATGTCGCCGCAATGCGCACCAGCGCCCGCCGCGAAGGCGATTTTTACCTCCTCAACGGCGAAAAAATGTGGATCTCGTTGGCCAGCAAAGCGGATTTCGCCCTGGTCACCGTGCGCACAAACCCCAACGCGGCAAAGCCATCTGAAGGGCTTTCCACCTTCCTCGTAGACCTGCATTCGGAGGGAATCACCCGCGGCGATCTGCACGGCAAAATGGGCATGCGCGCCGGCTCGACAGGCTGGATTCACTTCCAGGATGTTCGTGTGCCGGCAGAAAACCGCATCGGTGAAGAGGGGGAAGGCTTCAAAATCACCATGTCGGCCTTCGATCACGGACGCTATACCGTGGCCGCCGGTGCGACAGGCGTCATTCGCACCGCTCTGGAGGCCAGCGTGCGCTATGCCCGTGAACGGGTAGCCTTCGGCAAACCCATTGCCGAACATCAGCTGATCCAGCAGAAAATTGCCGCCATGGTCACGGATTACGAGATCGCCCGCCTGCTCTATTGGCAGGTCGGCTGGCTAAAAAACCTCGGTCGGCGCTGCACGCGCGAAACCTCGATCGCCAAAAAGTTTGCCACCGAGGCCGCCTTTCGCGCCGCCAATGAGGCCATCCAGGTGCACGGTGCTTACGGCTACATAGATGAGTACGACATGGAACGCCACCTGCGCAACATCCGTGCCACGATTATCTATGAAGGTAGTTCGGAAATTCAAACCCTGATCCAGGCCGGCTATGCCCTGGGGATACGCCAGGATAAGCCGTTACGCTGCGAGCCACCGGCTTATGACCCTGCAGAATGGACAAAACCCGCCTAGTTCTAACCTAAGGAGGTCACCTTGAAGATCATCACCTGTATCAAGCAAGTGCCGGATGCAGAGGCGAAGATTACCCTGGAAAATGGCAAAGTCCAGTGGGGAGATTCGCCGCTGGTCATTAACCCGTTCGACGAATATGCTGTCGAAGCGGCGCTCCAGCAAAAAGATAAGCATGGGGCGAGCGTCATCGCAATTTGTATCGGCCCGGAATCGGCCAAGGAAGCGCTCAAACATGCTCTGGCAATGGGGGCGGATGAAGCTATCTTGATTTCCGACCCGGCGCTGGAGAACTTGGATGCCCAGGGCGCAGCTCAAGTCCTGGCGGCTGCCATCCGCAAGATCGGAGATGCGGATATGGTCCTCTTCGGACGCCAAAGCATTGATAGCGGCACCGGCCTGACCCCAGCCCAAACGGCCCGCCTCCTCAACTGGCCACTCATGAGCCTGGCCGGGAGCATCGAACTGGGGAGCGGTCAGGTGCGCGTGGAACGCGTGATCGAGGAGGGACGGCAAATTGTCAGCGCTCCATTGCCGGCTGTCTTGAGCGTGGTGCAGAGCATCGGCGAACCACGCTACCCCTCCTTCATGGGCATCCGCAAAGCTTCGCGCGCCGTCATCCCCACTTGGAGCCTCGCTGACTTGGGCATAGCACCACCGGCTCCCGTGTTGCAGCAGCGCGCCATGTTCGCTCCACCCAGCCGCGAGCAACCTTGCGAATTCATCGAAGGTGAATCACCAACCGAGATCGCCGAAAAACTGGCCGAAAAAATCCTGGCGGAGAAGGTGCTATGAAAACCTTGGTCTATATTGATCATTTCAAAGGTGAAGTTCAGCCGGCCTCCTGGGAAGCCATTGGCCTTGCAAAAGGGTGGGGAAGCGTACAGGCAGTAGTGCTCGGCGCAAGCGGGCAAGGGTTGGTCAAAACCGCCTATGAGTACGGGGCAGACGAGGTTTTCTTCAGCAACGAGGCCGGCTTGGATGATTATCGCGCCGAAATCTTTGCCTCGACGCTGGGTGCCCTGGTCAACGCTCAATCTCCAGACGTGATCCTCTTCCCCACCACCACTCGCGGCCGTGAATTGGCCGCTATCCTGGCCATAGACCTCAACACGGGCGTCCTGGCCGATGTGACCGGGGTGGAATGGGATGGAACGCAGTTGGTTGCCATCCGCCCCATCTACGAGGGCAAGCTCTTTGAAAAGGTGGTCTGCCAAGCGCGGCCGCAGATCGCCACGATACGTCCGCGCGCCTTTCCACGGCCAGCGCGCGATGAAGCGCGGAATGGAACCCCCATCCCGATCGAAACACGCGGCGAGAGCAAGGTGAACGTTGAAGGCTACGCCGTTTCGGAGAGCACAGTCAGCCTGACGGATGCAGGCGTGATCGTGGCCGGCGGTCGCGGCGTGACCAATAACCCAGCCATGGCCGGGGCAGATGAGGCAACCATTGCCCGCCATGGCTTCGAGCTGATCGGTGAACTGGCCGCCGTGCTAGGCGGCGCAGTGGGCGCCAGCCGCGCCGTGGTGGATGCCGGCTATATCCCTTACTCCCACCAGGTCGGGCAGACCGGCAAGACCGTAGCCCCCGATCTCTATATCGCCTGCGGCATCTCCGGCGCAATCCAGCACATCTCTGGCATTCGCGGGGCAAAAGTGGTCGTGGCGATCAACAAAGACCCCGAAGCGCCGATCTTCAAAGTCGCCCGCTATGGTGTGGTAGGCGACCTTTTCCAGATCGTGCCGGCTTTGACGGAAGCCTTCAAAAAGAAGCTGGGGAAGTAGCCCTCGCTTTCCGATTTCTCGCTCAAATTCGGCATGATCACCGCAGAATGCCGAGCGCAAAACTTTGCACATCCCGCAACCTGGCGGTGAAACAACCTTTTTGCAGTAAGCCGTGAATGAGTCCACTGCAAAAATTTACCGCTGCGAAGGCGCGCTAAAATCACCTTTTTGCAGTGAGTCATGAATAAAAGAGACCCCTGCCACGGGGTCTCTCTAATTCGCTGCCACCCACACTTTACTTGATTTCGTAGCTTACATTGACAGTGACCATCACGCTGAGCTGGCCCGGCTGCACTGGCACTTCTGGCATGGCCATAGCCGGCCCGCCCCCCTTACCGCCCACAAAGATGGGGGTGGGGAAGCTCTCGCTGAAGGAAATACTCTGGATGTTTCCCAAAGTGACCCCGCTCAGCTGAGCGACTTCCTGGGCCTGCCGCTGGGCATCCTTGAAAGCCTCTTCGCGCGCTTTCTTCGCCGCTTCGCTCTTCTCAGCAATATCGAACTGGATGCCATAAATGTTATTGGCACCTGACTTGACCGCCGCATCGAGCAACGCTCCGATCTTGCTCAGGTCCCGCACGGTGACCAGCACCGTATTCTCCACGACGTAGAACGCCTCGCCACGCGTCCCTTCAGGAGTGTAGTTGTAGTTGAGGAAAATAGAAAAGTTGCTCGTCTGAATATCCTTTGGGTCAACTCCATTTTTGCGCAAGGTTTCGATCACCTGCTGGGTCTGTAAATTATTTTCGGCGACCGCATCCGAAGCACTCGGATTCTCCGTATGGATACCGACGTTGATGTAGGCAATATCCGGAGCCAAATAGACCACTCCTTGGCCGGTGACGTTGAGCGTGCGCGTCGGCGCGCTCGCACCCGCTGGCGCTGCCACGGCACCACACGCGCTCAAAACCAGCGCCAGCACAAGCAAGATGGGAATGAAAAGATACTTTCGATGCATGTTTACCTCCATAAGAAGATTTGTTTCTGAAAAAAGAAAACGCCAAAAGTCAGAGATTTGTTCCTCAACGGGGGAAAGCCTCATCTGACAGGGCAAACTTTATTATATGAGTGGTTTAAAAACGCAGCACTCCATCGGGAGGGCGATTGACGAACAGCAGGCGCGTGAATTCCTTTCCCACCCATACTGCGCTGATCGAAGCCGTATCCACGCTCAGGCGTTGAAAGGAATTGAGGGGCAGGCCGAGGAAATGGGCGAGTGCCAATTTGATGGGATCGGCATGGAAGACGGCGGCAACAACCTCCTTTTCGCCATGCCGCGCAAGGATGGCGTGGAGTGCCTCTAGCACACGTTGCTGCACCTCGCCAAAGCTTTCACCGTTGGGAAAACGCACCTCAGCAGGAGCATGGAGAATCTCCGCCCACAGTCGGGTGCGCCGGAGCTGCTTCCAGGAGCGGCCGGCCCAATCGCCAACATTGACATCTGTGAGTGCCTCTACGGTTTGAATGGGAAGGTTGTGCAGGCGCGCCATCGGTTCCGCGGTTTCGAGGGCACGCTCCAGGGGGCTGGAATAAACAGCTGTCAGCGGCACTTCGCTCAAGGCGTAGGCCAAGCGCCGTGCCTGTGCGCGCCCTTCCTCATTAAGGTGAATCCCCGCAAGGCGTCCCGGCAAGCGTGAACGGCGACGAAAATCATTCTCGCCATGACGGATCAGCAGCAGAACGGTCATCTCAGATTCCGCTTTAACTCTTCTACGCGTGGGGGAGGCAAATCAGGCAGTTCCTGGGTCGTTTCGATGCCCAGCGCCTTACGCTGTGCGGCACGCCAGCGTTCCAGACGCTCCCGAACCCGAGCTTCATACCCCTCCTCGGAGGGGCGGTAAAAATAGGTGCCCAACAAATGCGGCGGCAGGTACTGTTGCGGCACAAAATGCCCCTCATGCTCGTGGGGATAGATATACCCCTTTCCGTGTCCCAGCGCCTTCGCATCGCGATGACTATCTTTGAGGGGATCGGGCACTTCCGCCGCGCCTTCTTGCTCGATCTGCTCCATCGCTTTGAAATAGGCTTGGGCGCTATTCGATTTCGGCGCCGTAGCCAGGTAGAGCGTTGCCTCCACCAGGGGGTAAATGCCCTCCGGCAAGCCGACATAGTCAAAAGCCTGCGCCGCAGCCGTCGCAACCACCAGCCCCATCGGATCGGCCAGACCCACATCCTCCCCGGCCAGGATCAGCAGACGGCGCAGGATGAAACGGGGATCTTCGCCGGCATAGAGCATACGCGCCAGCCAGTATAGCGCCGCATCGGGATCGGAACCGCGCACCGACTTGATGAAAGCCGAGATGGTATCATAGTGAATATCCCCTTCTTTGTCATACAGCACCGCCCGGCGTTGGATGGATTCCTGGGCGATCTCAAGCGTGATGTGGATTTCCCCTTGCGCATTCGCCGGCGTGGATTCGACTGCCAACTCCAGCGCATTGAGCAGATTGCGCGCATCTCCTCCGGCAACCTGGATCAAGTGCCTCCGCGCTGCCTCATCCAGGATGACGTTGCGGGTGCCATACCCACGCTGCGGGTCCTGCAAGGCGCGGGTGAGGATGGTATCCAGCTGTTCTTCGGTAAGGGGATAGAGGCGGAAGACGCGCGAACGAGAGACCAATGCACCGATCACCTCAAAATAGGGGTTCTCCGTGGTCGCCCCGATGAAGATGACTGTCCCATCTTCAACGTGAGGGAGCAGCGCATCTTGTTGGGCCTTGTTCCAGCGGTGCACTTCGTCTATGAAAAGGATGGTGCGCTGCCCGGAGAGACGGCGCCGTTCTTTGGCCTCGTGAATCACCTGACGTAGCTCCGGCAAGCCGGCCAGCACGGCAGAGAGGGTGACAAAAGTGCTCTTGCTATGAGCGGAGATGATCTGGGCCAGGGTTGTCTTGCCGCTCCCAGGAGGTCCCCAGAGGATGATCGAGGAGAACAAGCGATCCGTCTCAATGGCACGGCGCAACAACCTGCCGGGGCCGAGAATGTGCTCTTGCCCGATAAATTCATCCAGCGTGCGTGGGCGCATACGCGCGGCCAAGGGTGCTTCGCGCAGGGAACGTTCTCGGAGGGCGTGATCAAAGAGGTCGTTCATCGAGGGAGGGTAACTGGCGTGCTAATGCCGCTTTCCACTTCGCAAAAAACTGGGGTGCTTCCTGGAGGGGAAGGCGCAAGACCGCACCGTTCAACCGATCTTTCACCTCCAGATGCCCTTCCTTTAAGGTGCGCTCGCCTATCGTGATGCGCCAGGGGATACCCAACAGATCGGCATCAGTGAATTTGACGCCGGCGCGCTCATCGCGATCATCGAAGAGTACTTCCAGACCGGCCGAGGTGAATTGCTCGTAGAGTTCTGCCGCAACAGCGCGCGTATCTATCTCTTTCCCCGCCACATCCAACAGGTAGAGGTCGAAGGGAGCAATTGGGGGTGGCCAGCGCAACCCCGCCGCATCGTGATGGGTTTCGGCAAGGGCACGCAGGAGGTTCTCTTCCAGCAGATTCCCGTCCACTTGAAGCGGCAAGACGGTCAAGGCTTCCAGCTTGCCATCCTGCTTTGGGCAGAGTGCGCCCGCTTCGGCCCAGATCAAATCGGCGACCTGCTGCGCCGCGTAATCGCGACCGTAGTTTACGTTCTTCAGGTGATAGCCCTCCTCGTTTGCCCCAGCAACCAAATTCGGCAGAAGCGGAATCCAGGCATCTACCAGCACACGGCCCCGGCGCAGGCCGATCGGTGAGGCATAGCCGGGCACCGCGCCAGCGGCGCGGATTTCCTCCTCCGTGGCCGGGCGCACCTCGCCGACCAGTGCTGCCAGCTTGTGCGGGTTGAGGCTTGTATCCCCACGGACGACGACGAAGATGAACTCCCCATCGGCCAAGCGGGTAAACATGAGCGCTTTGGCCGTGCGCGCTGCAGGGATGTTCAGGTAGCGCGCCAGGCCTTCGATGGTGTCACAGCCGGGAGTCCAAACGCGCTCGAGCGGAAGCGCTTCTTCGGCGATCGGTTGACGCCCGATTTCGGCCTGTTCCCGCAGGGCAAAATAACCACAGGACGGGCAGCGCAGCGCTTCCTTCTTCCCCGCAGGATAAGGAGCATACACATCCCCCTGCGCATCGGAAAGCACGGGAAACTCCAGCACCCGGAAAAAGGCATCTCCTTTCAGGGAGCGAAACAGCCTCTTTAAACGCTCACTCAGCCGCGCACCGAAGGAGGTCAGCGTGCCATCTGGGGAAAAAACAGCGGCGCGGAAGAGGAGCGCTTCGCCATCGGTACGGGCACTTTTCGGCGCCTGACGGAGGGTCTGTATGCCCAAAGTGCGATACTTCACGGCGTCTTTTCCTGATCGGCGGGAAGCGCTGCGGCGGCCTGTCTCTCGGCCAGGATTTGGGCCTCGGTGGGGGTCAGTTCGGGCATCGGGCCAAAATCAATTTCCACGTGTTCCTCCATGCGAATCTGCCCCCGCAGGAAAGCGCCTTCCTCGGTAATAAACGCGGTGGTGAGCACATCGCCCCAAACACGGCCGGTGGCGCGGATTTCTAACTTCTGGGTGGTGATGTTGCCATATACCGCCCCGGCGACAATCACCGTGTTGGCACGGATGTTATCACAAATCACGCGGCCGCTCTCGCCTACGACTAACAACCCACGCAGGGCAATTTCGCCCTCAAAAGCGCCTTCGATGCGCACACCACCTGTACCATTCAGGGAACCTTGCCAGATAATCCCCGAACCGAGCACAGAGGTGACGCGCTCCACAGGTTGGATGGGAGGCGGGGGGGGAGAACTTTTGCGGAAAAACATGCTTATTCACTACCTTCTTGCGGCGCAACCTGCACACCAACGATATTGAAACCGGAATCCACGTAAATTGTTTCGCCGGTGATGTGGGATGAAAGGTCAGAAGCCAGGAAAACCGCCACGTTGCCGACGTCATCTATGGTCACGTTTTCGCGCAACGGAGCGACATCCGCAAAGTGCTTGTACATATCGCGAAAGCCGCTCACGCCGGCTGCGGCCAGGGTGCGGATCGGGCCGGCCGAAATGGCGTTGACGCGGATCTTCTGCGGCCCGAAATCGTAGGCCAGGTAGCGAGTGGCGGCTTCCAAAGCGGCCTTGGCCACGCCCATCACATTATAGTGCGGCGCGACCTTCTCTGAGCCGTAGTAGGTCATGCACATGAGCGAGGCCCCCGGCCGCAGCATGGGCTGGAATGCCCGCGCCAGGGCGACGAAGGAATACACGCTGATGTCCATGGCAATGCGGAAGCCCTCGCGGCTGGTGTTGTAAAAGGGGCCGGTTAGTTCTTCTCGCAGGGCATAAGCGATGGAGTGGACCAGGATATCAATCTGGCCAAAGGCTTGGGCGGCCTTTTCGGCGATGCGGGCAATATCCTCGTCTTTGCTCACATCGCATGCCTCGACGAAAGTGCAGCCGACTTGCTCGGCCAGCGGGCGCACGCGGCGCTCTAAGGCTTCGCCGGCGTAGCTCAGCCCAATGCGCGCTCCTTCTCGATGCATGGCACGCGTGATGCCCCAAGCGATCGAACGATCGTTTGCCACGCCAAAGATCAATGCAGTTTTGCCCTCTAGAAGTCCCATACTGTCTCCTCGTGAGTTAAGAATAAAGGTGTTGCTCCACCATGGCAACAAATCTCCAGGGGATGGATTTCCACGGCTCTGGTACACGGTTTAACCCGACACGTGGGGCAGTAGTGACGCGCGCTTGCGGGATTGGGGTGCCATGCTCTATCCATAGCCCATATTCCGTAGTGCATAGATCAATCCCATTTTCGCTTCGGCCAATGCCCAAAGCCTGGGTGAGCTTAGCCGGGCCGAGGGTATCACCGCCGTTACGACGGGCACGCATGACCTCGCTCCCCTCCTCCGGCAAGATAGCCCGGATGAGCACCGCAGCCGGGAAACCTTCCGCTTCGGTGACCACATTCAAGCACCAGTGCATCCCGTAGGTAAAGTACACATAGGCATAACCCGGCGGCCCAAACATGGGTGCATTACGTGCCGTTTTCCCGCGATGGGCATGGCTTCCCTTGTCCTCCGGGCCGACATAGGCCTCGGTTTCGACAATGATCCCGCTCAGGCGTTGACCTTCTAGAATGCGCACCAGGCGCATCCCTAAGAGTTCGCGAGCCACGATGAGGGTTGAACGGTCATAAAAAGAGCGCGGCAAAATCATGAGCGGCCTTGACCTCGAAAACGGGGATCGCGTTCGATCGTCAATTGCAAGCCCTGTTCTAATGAGATCGAGGGACGGTACTTTAATTTTTTGTGCGCCAGGCTCAGATCGGCGACCATGCGCGCCACGCCGCCAGACGCTTGAGAATTATACAGCACCTGGGGTTGCGTCCCCGTCACGCGTAACACCAGCCGCACCAATTCCCGCACGCTGGTCTCCGTGCCGGAGCCAATATTGATGACCAGGCCATTGACATCAGGCGCCGTCGCGGCGGCGATCATAGCGCTCACCACATCATCCACATAGACAAAATCGCGCGTCTGCGAGCCATCCCCATGCACCACCAAGGTCCCGTTGCGCAGCGCCTGGCGCAGGAAGTAGGGCACCACCGGCGGATGCGAAGGGGGAAGATGCTGGCCGGGGCCATAGGCGTTGAAAATGCGCAGGCACACCGTCTCAATGCCCCAAAGTTCGCCGATAGTACGCACGTAGTATTCGGCAGCCAATTTGGAGACGGCATAGGGAGAGCGAGGATTGGGGGTCATATCCTCGCGCAGAGGCTGTTGGCTTTGCTCTCCGTAAATTGCCCCTGAAGAGGCCAGCACCACCCGCCGCACGCCGACATCGCGCATCGCCTCCATCAGCGCCACCGTGCCGCCCACGTTGACCGCATTGTACTCGCGCGGGTAGAGCACCGATTCCGGCACCGAAACGCGCGCTGCCAGGTGATAGACCACATCTACTTCCTGCAACAAGGACCACAGTCGGGGGCGATCGTTCACGTCGCCGCGCGTGAAGTGCACTTCCGGCGAGAGCAAGCGGGGATCGCCGGCGGAAAGGTCGTCCAACCCGCGCACCAGGTGGCCTTCACGCACAAGCGCATTCGCCAGGGCAGAACCCAGAAAACCAGCAGCTCCGGTGATCAGGAAATTCATGGCAAAGGTTCACCCGACAGGCTCCGAATCTTTCTGTTCTTCCCCGGCTTGCGGGAGCGCCACAGAAGAAGGCGCCGGCATGGGGCCGCTCCCACGCAGATTGACCAGGCGGCGGAGTATGTCAAACCAGAAAGGGGCACCCTGCATAGCCGCAAAGCCGCTGATGATCAATCCGAAAATCTTCGTCAGCCATCCCCAGACATCATCCATGCGTGGTAAGGTAGCTAGAACACGACATTGACCACCCACCCATACTGCCGGATATACCGCTTCCCCAAGCGCCCAGCCACATTTTTGGTCTGGCAATGGTTCCACCACCGACCAGCCAACCGGGATGCTCAGCATTTCCACATAGTGATAGGCCTGCGTTAACCCAGTTGATGGGTGCGGAGCCGGCTGCGCAGTAGCCTGTTGGACAATGACTTGGCGCAAAGTCGGTTCGCGCCAAAGCTGGCGGGCGAGGTTGACCGAATCCACATTGAATGCCAGGGCGAGGGCAACGCCGATCACGAGAGCCCATTTTTGCGCATGACGCTTGTAAGCACCGCTCAGGCGATCCATGGCGTCATTAAACCAGCTTTCCATCTGAAAGCGTATCTGTGCCAGGTTCATCTCGCCGCGCTCAAGACGGCCTTCTAGATTTGGGAAAAAGTGATCCAGGATGGTAGCCAGCTCAGGATATTTTTGGCGCAGCTGGATAATTCCCTGACGCAATTCCTGGAGCGAAAGCCCGCTGGTGCTGCGGAGCGAGGGCTGCCCGGCGCTGAAGAAGATGTCCAACACCGCTGCAGCAAAGCGCTGTGCGGGAATATAGGAGGGGCGGCGCACTTCTCTAGCTCTCTTCCCCGGCGGTGAGATCGAGAAAATCAAAGGATGGTTATAGAAGCGCTCCACCAGCGTCTCATCACCGAGCATGTTCAGGATGGCGCGTTGCAAAAACTGCGCCCGCCAGGCGAGAAATGTGCTGATCCACTCCTGGATTTGCATCGTCGCCAGGCTCAAAACCAGCCAGGAAAACACAAGTCCAATGGCCACTTCGAGAATCGCATCCAGATACATGTGACACCTCATCAGATGGAAAGGAGAATTTCATTATACCCCATGGTTATCTTTCTCCCTCGTGGGAGCGATGTACGAAGTAGATTCCTATCAGCGCAATTGCGGAGCCCAACCACTGTAGCGCAGTGGGAATTTCTCCTAAGAGCGGAATGGCCAGGAAGGTGGTCAGGACCGGCTGAGCGATCAGGGTCGGCGAGACAATGCGCGCCGGCAAGTGGCCGAGGGCATAGCTGATCGAGAGATAGCCGATCAACTGGGAGACGAGCGCTGTGCCCAAAAACACCAGCCAGGTGCGCTGGGGATAGCCGATCAGCGAATAGCCCAAGATACGATTGATCCCCCATAGCCCGCTGCTCGCCACCACACCAACCCAAAAGATATACAGAAGGGGGGTGAAATGCTCTCGGCCGCGCTGCGTGGTGAGCAGGTAAGCCGCATAAAAGACCCCTGCTCCCACCGCCAGCAGATCCCCCAGGCCGGGCAGCGGATGATGCAGGAAGTCGTTTCCGATCAGCAAAGTAGCGCCGAAAAGTCCAAGCCCCAATCCCAGCCAGAAGCGTCCGTTGAGATGCTCCTTGAAGATCAGCCAAGCGCCCAAGGCTACCCAGAGAGGAGCGGTATTGCCGAGGAGCGTCGCGTTGGAGGCAGTCGTATATTGCACCGCCGTGTTCCACAGAGCAAAGTCACAGGCAGTAAAAAGCCCGCCTGCAATCGGGTAGAACCAGCCCTTCCCGTTCAAGGGACGCAGTGCCTTGCGCCAGGAGAGATAGAACAGGAGCAAGAGGGTGGAAAAGAAAAGGCGATAGAAGCCGGTCACCGGCCCCGGCGCCTGTGCCCAACGCACGAACATGGCCGAAAGGCTCAAAGCCAGGATTCCGCTTCCCAAAGCAATGTAGGGTAAAAGGCGTGAAGGGGGATGGTTCATAGAGAGAACCTCTGCCGAAGTTCATCAAGATGATCAAGAATCCAGTCTGCCGATACGGTGGCAGGGATCAGATCCTGCGGCGCGTGACGGCGCACCCAAATGCCGAACATCCCGACCCTTTTTGCCCCCAGAATATCCACTTCCGGCAAATCCCCGATCATCGCTACCTCGGAGGGGAGGAAGTTCCAATGGCGCAAGGCGCGCCGGAAAGGGAGCGGATGAGGCTTGCGGTAACCACAAGCAGCCGAGGTCAGCACAAAGTCGAAGAAAGGGCGGAAGCCGAAGTGCTCCACCATCCATTGCACATCCCCATCTTCGGCGGCGTTGGAGAGCATCCCCAGGCGAAATCCTTGCCGCTGGAGGAAACGCAGGAGCGGCAACGCCTGGTCATCTGCCCGCCAATTTGGCCGGGTGACCGAGAAAAAAGCCTCCAAGGCTTGCGAGATGGCTTTCTCCCGCTCAAGTGGGGGGAGAGCTGGGAGCAACTGGACAAGAAGTTGACGATAGGTGCGCTCCCGTGTTTCGTGCTTTCTCTGGTCGTAATACTGACGGCGTGCCTGTTGCCAGCGAGCGATGAAAGAGGCCTCTTCCACCCATCCACCTTTCGCCAGGGCATATGCCAGAGCACGATCAGCTTCTTCCAGGATCGGCGGCCAAGGGGCGAGGGGATAGATGAGTGTGCCACCCAGGTCAAAGAGAAAGGCACGTAGGAGGGGAGACATGGTTCGTTCGTCGCCAATGGCTGCAATTGTGGAATCCGCCCCAAACCTATCGAGGGCAATGTCCTGAGCTTATCAAAGGACGGTCACCTGAAAAGTTGGTGACCGCCGTGTTTACCAAAAGGCAGCCTCGTGGGCACGCAAGCGTTGTCGTTCGCATCTGCACGGACAGTATAGCTTCGAAAGGCACTTATTCGTCAAGTTGCGCCGAGGCCGACAAAAGGATTATAGCGCTTCTCTTCCCCAACGGTCGTTTCTGGCCCATGACCGGGGAGCAGGCGAGTCGCTTCAGGCAGGGTGAAAATTTGAGTGTGAATGCTGGTTTCCAATGCCTGCCAATCACCACCGGGCAGATCCGTGCGGCCGACCGAGCCGGCAAAGATCAGGTCACCACAGAAGCAAACCCCTGCCTCCGCGCAGTAAAAGACACAGTGTCCTGGCGTGTGACCGGGCGTGTGACGCACTTCCAGGATGCTATTGCCCAGGTGAAGGGTTTGCCCGTGAAAGAGTTCGACGGTCGGTTCCGGCCCGACATCTTCCAGCGGGATGCCGAACAGACTGGCACCGCCTTTGACCTTCCAGAGCGGATAATCGCCCGGATGAAGGGCGATAATAGGAGTGGGATTCAGCGCATCGGCGATCGCTGCGGCGCCGCCGATGTGGTCAAAATGGGCATGGGTATACCAGAGATGGGCAATGCGCCAACCGCGCGCTTGGGCGGCTTGCAAGATGCGTCCCCCATCCCACGCCGGGTCAATCACCGCCGCTTCGCCGCTTTTGCGATCGGCGATCAGGTAGGCATTGGTCTGGACAGGGCCTAAGACGAAAGAGACGATTTCCAGCATGGTTATTATTCTACCATTGAGGGCGCGATCCGAAACCTTCCCTTTTTGGGCACTTCTGTCTATAATTATGTGCGCCTGCGGGCGTGGCCAAGCGGCAAGGCGTCAGCCTTCCAAGCTGAGATCGCGGGTTCGAATCCCGTCGCCCGCTTTTAGAGGGGAAATCAATCCTCAGTGGGCCCATAGCTCAGCGGTGAGAGCGGGCGACTCATAATCGCTTGGTCGCAGGTTCGAATCCTGCTGGGCCCACTCCCTAGGAGGGAAAAATGCCACCCTATCCAATTGCTGCCAGTGGTTACACGAGCGTGATCCTTCTGCTAAACATGCGGCGCTTTGTACCCGACGAGGAGCGCCAGCGCTTTGAAAACCTGCGGGGTAGCGAGATTCTTCACCAGGCCATTCAAAAATGGGCTAAGATTCTTCAGGGACATCCCACCTTTACTCCCTTAGGGGAAGCGCGCCTGCCGATGCAGGAAGCCGCCCCAGAAGACTTAATGACCCCCGAAGAGATCGGTTTTGCCACCGGGGTCTTCCGTTCCATAACACGGGAACGATACTTTGGCCCCACTTACCAGGTAAATAAGGACGGTTTCTCCTTTCCCCAGAACCTGGTTGAGAATCTCCAATTCAAAAAACTTTTCCTCAATGCCTGGAATCGTTGGGAAATTTGCCTGCACCCCAGCATGAGCGGCTTCTTCATCGTCCGCCTGACCTGGCATTATCCACAGCCGCGCTCCTTATTGGAGATCGCCCATGAAATCCACCGCCTGCAATCCCCGTTCGATGTGCCCAGCGCCTTATACTGGCTAGAGCGGGCGCGCCGTGAATACCGCAACGATCCAGAACGGCTAGACCGCACCGAAAAATCAATCCAGGCCCTGCTCCAATGGCTGGGGGTACACCACCATGAAGCGATGACGGATGAGCCAATTTATTACCCCGTGCATTGGCGCCTGGCTATGGAGGTGATCAACCGATTCCTGAGTAGCCTTGAGTTCACCATCCAAACTTCTCTGGGGGATATTCACCTGCAGCCGGCAGAGATCACACCGTCCATCCCGCTCCATGATTTGTACATCCTCCATCACCTGGAGCGCCTATATGTTGCGCCAACAGTGGTCGGCAAAAAGGGGCACCCCAACTCAAAAGTGGAGGTTTCAGCACAACTCATCCGTGAATCCAAAGTCGTGCGCACTGGGATTTTCAATCTTGTCGAGGGAAGCCTGCTACGCTCCACAGCTGCGCTCAAACACAACCGGGATGCCGAAGACGCAGGGGGATACGAATTTCCCTCGCTGCGCTGGAGAACGGCGGATGAGCTGCTCGAGCGCAATCTGGCCTCCTGGAGCGATGAATTCTGTATATTAGCACCACGCGTGGGCATCATCAT
>JBKBPX010000031.1:0-21708 GCA_046292855.1 Anaerolineales bacterium | reverse complement strand
CCCAAAAGATAAGTGACGCGCGGCAAGGTGCCCAATTCTTCCAGCAATTTTTGGCCGCGCGGACTGCGTGCTAACTGGCTGACACGACTTTGCGGGTCATCGAAACGCCCGAACACAATTGCATCTGCCGGGCAAGCCTGGGCACAGGCGGGGACCACTTCACCATCCCGAATCTCCCGCCCTTCGGCTTTTGCCGCATCTTCTGCTTGGCGGATACGCTGAATGCAAAAAGTGCATTTCTCCATCACGCCGCGGCGTCGCACAGTTACGCTAGGATTCAATTGATTTTCCAAAGGTGTTGGACGAGGCCAATCGCGCCAGTTGAAGACGCGCGCCTGGTAGGGGCAGTTGTTGGCGCAGTAGCGCGTGCCGATGCAGCGATTGTAGACTTGGAGGTTGATGTTTTCGGCCTGGCTATGGACGGCGGCGAATACCGGGCAAACCGGCTCACAAGGGGCATGTCCGCATTGCTGACAGAGCACCGGCTGGTAGGGCGTCATCTTCACCTGCGGATATTCGCCCTCCCAGAAGCGCTCAATGCGAATCCAGTGCATACTGCGTCCGTAGTTTGCGTCCTCTTCGCCGACAAAGGGGATGTTATTTTCCATTGCACATGCGGCCACACAGGCCTGACATCCTGTGCACAGGTCCATGTCAATGACCATCCCCCACTTTCCGTTTTCGCCTTCGGCCCATTCGGCTTTATATTCGGGGATTTGTAGCACTTCCTTCATGGTTGCTCCTCACAGTTAGTGTTCTCCATAGACGCCTATGCGGCTTTCCAGGCGAGAAATCGTCTGTTTTCGGCCTGTCTTTTCCAGGCGGACCCGGGTGGCCGCAAAGGCCAGATCGCCGGCAGCATTGGCCCAGGGGGCGAGAATTTGATTCGGGTTCACGCCGCGACCCTGGGCATAGCGTCCATAGGCAGTATGCCCTTGTCCGAAGACAATGGCGATCACATCTGGACGAATGGCCGGATAGCGATAGACGGGCACTTCCAGGCTCCCGTGTTCGGAAAGGACCCGCACCACGTCATCATCTTCCAGCCCGAGTTCGTCTGCAGTTTTGGGATTGATTTCAACCCACGAGCCCCACATGACGGTTGTCGTCGGATCGGGCACTTCCTGGAGCCAAGGTTTGTTGGCCCCGGCCTCGCCCAGGATGGGGGAAACGAACGGGAAGAGGTGGAATTCGCCTTTCCCGGCGAATTCGGCAGGCTTGACTTGTAAGGTGCGGTTGAGCGCATTGTCCAGGGCCGGTTTGGAGAGTTCTTCGGTGGTCTTCCACCATCCACCATATTGCTGAAAATAGGCGAAGAACGTGTTGATTTCGGGGGCGCTGAAGAAGCCGTCTCTCTGCTCAACGAAGGGTTGCAACCGGGCCTGTAGATAGGCCACCTCATCGGGGTAGGGCAGAGCTTGTGCGAGCGCGCCGCCCATCTGTGTCACGGCTGCCAGGAGGACATCCGCCGTCGCCTGGGTGTTGTAAAAGGGCACGACCACCGGCTGCGCGCCGGAGAGTGCGCTTGACGGGCTACCGGTTGCCAGGCGTTGATAGCCCCAGGATTCCAGCGCATGATGATCGGGGAAAACGTAATCGGCTTCGAGCGCCGTTTCATCGGGGAAGGTGGCGAAGGAGATCACTAGCGGCACGGATTTGAGTGCTTCTTCGAAGCCGAGCGCGGCCGGAAGCTCGAACACTGGATTGGTACCGTGAACAAATAGCACCTGCACATCACCGCGCTTCATGCGCTCGATGAAGGTGGCCATTTCCTGGAAAGTGGCCGGCTGATGATAGGCATCCCCGAAAGGTGAAAGCGGAGAAAATGAGAGCGGAGCGTTCACCAGTGCGTTCAGTGTCAGGATCGCCTCTGCGTTTTCCAGGCCGTTGCTATGGGCAAGGGCGGCGCTGCCGGGAATGATCAGGGCGCTTTGCGCCGACATTAGCATGGTTGCCAGCTGTTGGAGTTCTGTGGCTTCAATGCCGCTGGCTTCAGCGGCGGCGTCTATCTCTACCTTGTCGAAGGCGGGGGTCTGCAAGCCGCGCTGCTCGGCAATGATTTTGCCCAATGCCAGCGCTACCAGCCCCTCACTGCCGGGGCGGATGGGTATCCATTCATCTGCTTTCGACGCCGTCTGCGACAGGCGCGGCTCAAACTGGACGAAGTGCCCGCGTTTCCCGGTTCGCTCACCGCGCCGCATTTGGCTGAAGAGACGGGTATAGGCGACCGGCGAGAGCCAGGTTTCCAGGAAATTGGCACCGAAAGAGAAAACTACCTCAGCCGCACCCAGATCAAACCAGGGGAACCCATCCTGACCAAAGACGTTTTGCGCGGCTTTCTGCAGGGTGCGGCGCGCTTCGAACATGCCCAGTGCACCGAAACGGATCGGAGGCGGAGCGCCTAGCGCCTTCGCCAGATCGTTGACCAGGTCAAACAGGTGATCGGGTGCCATGCCGAGCAGAAAAGCGATCTTCTGTGCTGGGGTATCGCGCAGTGCCTGGGTAACGACTTGGACGGCCGCGTTCCAGTCCATAGGAGTGATGCGTTCGCTACCGCGCGCCTCTCGCTTGAATGGTCCTTGGATGCGATCTGGATTGTATAGGCCGTGCAAGGTTGCTTGACCACGGGCGCAGGTTTTCCCGGCATTGACGGGATGGTTCGGATTGCCTTCGACTTTGATGGCGCGTCCCTGGAAGGTACGCACGATCAGACCGCAACCGGCCGGGCATTCGCGACAGGTGGTGGCAAAGTAGGTGCTCTGGCCGGTGAAGGTATATTCGGGCATCTGGGTGTAAGGGGTTCGGCGGATATAACGAGCCGCCGGACCGCAGCCGGTCAAGACGCTGGCTATCGCTGTTCCTGCTCCGACTAGTTTTAGAAAATCGCGTCGCGAGATATGCTGACTCATGGCCTGTTTTCCCTCTCTGATTTAGTAGTGGCAGGTGCTGCAGTCAATCAATTTTTCCAGCAAGACAGGATCGTTTTGCGCTTTTTGGCGATGGCAGTCCAGACACCATCCCATGTTCATCACCTGAGGATTTTCGGCAATGGTCACTTTGCTCATATCCCCATGGCAGGTTTCGCAGTTCAGCCCGGCAGCGATGTGGGGACGATGATTGAATCGCACAAAGTCTGGTACGATCGCTACCGGCACCCAGGGGATGGGTTGATTGCTTTGGACATATTGGGCCAGTTTTTCTAGCTCCGGGGTCTTCTTGGCGATTTGCTGATGGCATCCCCAGCATTTGGCTTGAGTGGGCAGACCTGCATTTGAGCCACGCGCTGCACCGGGGTGACAGTACAGGCATTGGATTCCCAGGCCGACATGGATATTGTGTTTGAATTGAATAGGTTGCGGAGGCGTGCTTTGATTGAAACGGACGGCAGCTGTGAGGAGGATCAGGAGGAGCAAGACGAAAACAATGCCGCCGATTCGCACCATTGAATGCTTCAGAAAGGTTGCGATATTCATGGTACAGGCTCCAGATGAGGATTATTTTTTCTTGCGAAAGGTGACAACTATGATGGCTGCTAGGATGATCAGGATGGAAAAGACCAGCAAACTACCGCTCAGGGTGCCGAGGAAAGCGAGCAGACCGGTGAAGATACCGCGCACCCAGTTTGTGGCCGGTCCGCCGATATTGGTAGCCGGGGTGGCTATCGCCGATGCTGGCGAGGGTACGGCGCTCACGCGTGCGGCGGGCAAAGTTTGGGCATAAGCGAGCACATCTCGACCATCGGCAGGAGTCCAACCCAAGTTATAGCCGATGGGCATCTCGGTGCCGGCCACGCCAAAGCGTGTGCGATGGAGGAAGCGCCAGGGGTCACGCCGAGCTACATCACCGAGCGTCTCTTCAATGCCCTCGCCGCGAAAGATAATCTTTCCCCCATCTTCGCCATGACACTTGCTGCAAGTCTCAATATAGAATAGCTTGCCGCGTTCGAGGTTGGCGTTGATCGGCTTCAGGGAGATGGGATCAATGTATTGGGTGTCGTCAATCAACCCCTGTTTCAGGAAGACCGCCAAGCGGCGCATGGAGGTCTCATCCAGATAAGCAGAGAAATTGTGTTGTGCGTCCTTACCACCCTTGAGGTGGTTGACAATATCCTCCTCGCTCATC
Organism: Anaerolineales bacterium; assembly: GCA_046292855.1. Classification (GTDB taxonomy): domain Bacteria; phylum Chloroflexota; class Anaerolineae; order Anaerolineales; family Villigracilaceae; genus 630D-37. The sequence continues at coordinate 17,586 of JBKBPX010000031.1, read as the reverse complement.
TGGGGCACGAGGATCATCAGGCTGGGGAAGCCGGTATAATGAGAGCCGCTCTTGTAGGCTCCCTGGTTGCCCTTATAGTCCCAGCCATGGCACTCTACACAGCGCCAAGTATCCGCACCGGAGCGGGTATTGGTGGATTGGCGACTCCAGATCGGCATGTTCCCATCTGGCGGTTTGACCCCCAAGACGGCATACCATTTGTCATAAAGTTGTGCACCGGTTACCAGGTCACTGTTCTCCTGAGCAGGTCTTGCGCCGAGGAGAAGAAACATGCTCCCCCCTGCCATCGTCCATATCAGCAAACGAATCCATCGCCACATGATTTTCTCCTTACATGAGTGATTGGCAAATATTATACTGCAAATCATAGCAATGCGCTATGATAAGTGAAATTTGACACTTTTGTCCAATTTTGGCAAACGGGACGGAGATGGTAGGCGTAGTAAGGCAGTTTACTGATGGGTGGGAAGTGGAAGCGCGGTTAGGTCATAGGACATGGCCCCGCTAATGCGCACGGGGACGATGGCGTTTTCAGGCAAATCCCCTTCCACGATCACCAATCCATCTATTTCCGGCGCATCTCGATAGGAACGGCCAATGCTGATCCCCCGTTCTTTGCCTTCGACCAGGATGGGCAGGGTCTGGCCGACAAAGGATTGGTTGATTTCCAGGGAGATTTGCTGTTGCAATTCCATCAGGCGCTCGTAGCGCTCCTGCTTCACTTCTGCCGGTATAGGGTCTCCCAAAGCCTCGCTGGCTGTGCCCGGCTCAAAAGAAAATTGGAAGGCACCGACGCGATCGAAACGCATGGTGCGGATGAAGTCCAACAAGGTCTCAAATTCAGCATTGGTTTCGCCCGGATAGCCGACGATAAAGGTAGTGCGTATTGCCAGGCCGGGAAGTGCCCGGCGCATTTTTTCGATTGTGCGATAGACCCATTCCACCTTTGCCGGCCGACGCATGCGGCGAAGGGTATCTGGGTGAGCATGTTGCAGGGGCATATCCAGATAGGGCAGGATTTGAGGGTGGCGTGCCATGACCTCGATCAGGCGCTCGGTGACATAGCCGGGGTAAGCATAGAGGATACGAATCCAGGGAATATCGGGAACCGCACGAACAAGATTTTCTAAGAGGGTCGCCAGTCCGTCTTTCATGCCCAGGTCATGACCATAATCCGTGGTATCCTGGGCGATCAAGATTAACTCGCGCACGCCTTGTTCCTGCAGGCGGCGGGCTTCTTCGAGGATGAGTTCCATCGGCCGGCTGACGGCGGGCCCTTTGATCAGAGGGATGGCGCAAAAGGCACAGGGACGGCGGCAACCATCGGCGATTTTGAGATACGCACTGGCGCCGCTTTGGCTGGCACGCAGGATGCCTGGGACGTCTTCTCCGAGGGTGCGGGCTTCGTCAGGTAGGTGGTAAAGGGGTTCTGGATGGGGGCCGGAGCGTAATTGGCGCACTACCTGAACGATATCCATCCAGCGGCGCGTGCCAAGAATGCCATCAATGCCGGGCACGCGTTTGAGAACTTCCCGGCCATAGCGTTGGGTGAGGCAACCGGCGGCAATCAGAATCTGTCCTCTCCGCTTTTGGCGGGCTAATATTTCTAGATGTGCAAAGGATTCGTCGCGTGCCGGGCCGATAAAACCACAGGTGTTTACGATCAAGATTTCGGCGCGCCGAGGAGAGCCTACCATTCGGTAGCCATCCTGGATCAGCAATTGCGCCATTGAATCGGAATCTACAGTGTTCTTGGCGCAGCCGAGGGAAACCAGATAGAAAGTGCCTTTTTCGAATTTCATCGGGTGAATCCGCTTTCGATGGCCGCTAAAATGTGTTCGATATACCCTGATAATCACTAACGAGGCGAAGATGAGGTCGTTGGTGTGATCGTTGGAGTGGGTGTTGAGGTAGAGGTAAGAGTAGAAGTGACCGTTGGCGTGGGCGAGAGGGTGGCGGTGGGGGTAGCGATACCTTGCACTGTGAAGATGCGGGTGAGCGTTTGACCGAAATCTCCCAGCAAGCCGAGATCCTTGCCATTGTAGAAGACGCGGATAACGCCAGCATTGGCAGCCAGGATTTCGATGCTTCGGCTCGCATTGTAGGTGTAGGTGTTCCCTGGCAGGGCGCGTTCTTCCAATACGGGGCGACCGTCCACTATTACTCGCAGGAAAACCCGTTCCAGGACAATGAGGACTACCTGGACATTGTCACTTTGAGTGGGCAGGGTGAAAGGTGTAAGCGCTAAAGTCGGTTTTGGAGTGGAGAGGGGTTCCGTCGGGGTGGGGGTGAACGTGGCCAAGACCGGGTTCTGCGCCAGCACGTCTGGGATTGGGGTGGTGCGCAGAACAGGTTTGGAGCGTGTCGCAGCAATCAGGTTGATAGACCACAAGGCAAAGGTGGCCAGTGCCACGATGACCAAGATGCCGAAGAGTAAATCGCCGCTGAGAAGCAGGGTCAGTGAAAGAGTGCGCGGCAGGATGGGATGGCGTTCTTTTGATCCTTGCGGTAAGCCGCGTTCACGCACGCGTGCTTGTAGGACGTCGGCGAAGCGCAAAAGCACCTCGTCCACATCTAGGGTCAGAAATTCGGCATATTTAGCCAGATGGTGACGAGTGATGATCGGGATGGGAAGGGCATCGAAGTTGCCCTCTTCCAAGGCTTGCAGGATGGGAAGCTGAATCTTGATTTCAGGGGCGATGCTCTCCAGGCGCAGACCAAGCTCTTCACGGTGTTTGCGCAGGTCGGTGCCTAGCTGACGGAATAGTGCTGTGGACTGGGGAAGGATGGATGGGTGCTCGATGGGAGGCGTTGCAGGGGAAGGAGGAATAATCGGTAGTTCTGGCGAGGCCTGAGATGGGGGATGGATGGGCGCCCTGTTTGCTTCGGACGCGGCATCTGCTTCGGGTGAAGCAACTTGCAGTCGTCCTTTCTCGATCCGCACGGCACCTGCCTCCTCCCGTGCACGCGGCTGGGGACGGAGGCGAAGCCAAAGCGTGCGCGCGGCTTCGATTAATTTTTCCCCTAAAGATAATGGCGGCGTAGTGGGCGGTGAGGATGGAATAGGCGGAATGGATGGGAGCGGTCCTTGCAGAGTTTGCTCTTCATGTTGGGTCTGTTGAGCTAACGCGATGACCTTGGCCAGGTCAAGACCGAGGTGGTTGGCATACAGGCGTAGGAAGCCGCGCGCCTGAACCGGCGAGGGGAGGCGTGAGAAGTCATCGGCCTCCAGCGCTTCCAGATAAGAGACGCGGATACGGGTGGCTTTGGAGACTTCTTCAAGCGTTTCGTGGCGTGCCAGGCGCGCGGCCTTCAGTTGACTTCCAACGGTGGGCATACTTTCCGCTTTTAGGCAGCGGCTTCACCCTCGCTCTGGGCGGCTTCGGGCAGGTTTTCACCCTCGCGCAAGACGATCACTTTGACTTCGGGAACAAGGTCCATCGTCAGGCGGATATGAACGGCGTGTTCGCCGAGGGTACGGATGGGTTGCATCTGGATCTGCTGGCGTTTGATCTCGTAGCGGGTTTTCTCTTGGATGGCCTGGGCGATGTCTTGAGCAGTAATCGAGCCATAGAGTTTGCCGGTTTCACCGGCGCGAGCATTGAAGACAAGGGTCGTGCCATTGATCCTGGCAGCTAGGTCTCTGAGTTCTTCGTTGAGCTGAGCGCGGCGGATTTCGGCCTGGGCACGAATCCGTTCGGCCTGTCTGAGCGCGCCAGGGGTGGCCAGGACAGCTAATCCCTGCGGAATCAGGTAGTTGCGAGCGTAGCCATCGGCGACCTTCTTGACTTCGCCGGCGCGGCCGAGTTTATAGACATCTTTGACAAGGAGTACTTTCATATTCTCAAGCCCTTTCGTGATAGAAAAATTCGGAGCGAAGGGTACCACGCTCCGTGTTTCGATTTTACCATAAACGTAACCGATGTGGTAAGATTACATCTAATGAAAGAGAAAGAAACCGCATTTTCGTTTTCTCTTGAGGCGCTACGGCGTCGCGATCGGCAGGAGATGGCTCGATTGGTCGAGGCCTTTTCCGATTCGGTTTACCGCCTGGGCCTGAAGATGTTAGGGGATGCGCAAGATGCGGAGGATGTGCTGCAGAGCACGTTTCTGAAGGTCTTTGAAGCGATCCCCTCCTTTGAAGGCCGCTCCGCGCTTTCGACTTGGATCTATCGCATTGCGGTCAATGAAGCTTTGATGATTTTGCGCAAGCGACGGCCAGAGGTAGCGTTGATGATGGAGGAGGGTAGTGACGAGGACGAGGAGCCCTCTTCCCCGCCGCAGGCGATGGTGGATTGGTGCTGTTTGCCAGAAGATGAGTTGCTTTCTACCGAGGCGCGACGGGTGTTGGACATGGCAATTCGCCAATTGCCAGAAAAGTTGCGTTTGGTGTTTATCCTGAGGGATATTGAAGGGTTGTCTACTCAGGAGACAGCCGAAGCACTTGGACTCAGTGAAACGAACGTGAAGACCAGGCTTTTGCGTGCCCGTTTGCGCCTAAGAGAAATGCTTTCGGAGTATTACGGCGAGCGTGTGAAGGAGATGCATGGCTGAGCAGGAGGATTGCCGTCGTTTTCTTGCGGCTTTGGGAGATTACATTGACGGGGTGCTTGACGAATCTCTCTGCCGCGAGCTTGAGAGGCACATGGCAGAATGCCAAAATTGCCGCGTGGTGGTGGATACCATGCGCAAGATGATTTATTTGTATCAGGCGGATGCAAATGAGACCGGAATGCCGGGGGATGTGAAGGAACGGCTCTTTGCCCGTTTAGCGCTGGATAAGGATGGACGATAGCGTAAACTGAAGTAGCCAGTAGAGGAGAGCCGAGAACGAAGCAGTTGCGGGGAGGGTGAAAAGCCAGGCGGTGAGCATTTCCTGACCGACCTGCCAGCGTACTTTGCCTAATCGTTCGGCGGCGCCGGCGCCGATGACAGAGGAGCTGATGACATGGGTGGTGCTGACCGGTCCTCCCAGCCAGACGGCCAAAGCGATCACCGAGGCGCTGCTCAGTTGCGATGCTACGCCATGGATCGGGCGGACACGGTAAACGCGCCCTCCTAAGGTGCGAATATTACGCCATCCGCCAATGGCGCTCCCTAAGGCGATTGCGGAAGCACATGCCAGGATGACCCACAAGGGGACCTGGAATGTGGTAAGGACACCGCTCAATACCAAAGCCAGGGTTATGACTCCCATGCTTTTTTGGGCATCGTTGGCTCCGTGCGCAAGGGACATGCCAAAAAGGGTGATGACCTGGAGAAAACGAAAGAGCGAGTTGACGCGCGGGGAGGCGCCGCTGGCCAAGAAGTAAATGATGCGTGTGAGAAAAAAGCCGGTGATAAATCCTGCTAGCGGGGAAACGAAAAGCGAGAAGAGGACTTTGAGCAGACCGTGAATCTGAATAACCGATGGATTGGCCGTAGCCATCAGCGCGGCGCCGATCAATCCGCCGATCAGGGCATGAGAGGATGAGGAGGGAAGGCCCAGTAGCCCGGTAAGAAGGCCCCAAGAGATAGCGGCGATCAGCGCAGTCAGGAGCACCATCAGGCTCAAGCTCTCTGTAGCCAGCAATCCCTGGCCGATGGTGTTGGCTACGGCTACGCCGAACAGGAATGGTCCCAGGAACTCGCCGATAGCGGTCAGACGCAGGGCAGTGCGCGGAGAGAGAGCATGGGATGAGATGACCGTAGCAGTTAGTGCTCCACTATCGTTGTAACCGTTGAGGAGGTCAAAAAAGAGGGCAAGGGAAATACAGAGCCAGAGCATGAGGGTAAAGTTTTGGCGTGGGTTAGCGGAAAAGGTCTTGTTCCTTGGGGCGAAGCAAATCCCCCAGTTTGCCCTCGTTCAAGGGATAAGGGAAGCCTCGGATGTGGATGACGGGGGTCCCCTCTGCGGCTTGTCCCATCATTAGGCTGGCGGCGGCAGCCAGCTCATCGGCGGCACCGACTACAGTGACGCGAAGCTCATAGTCGAAGAGGTCTTTCCAACCGCGTTCATCAACGATGGCCGGCAATCCAGAAAGGCCAATAGTGATGCCAACTGTGCCGATTCGCCAGGCGCGGCCATGGGAGTCTACAATCAGGATGCCGAGATGCTTGCCGCTTCGCGCTTCCAGTTGGGAACGCAGGCGTGCTGCGGAAAGGTCCGGGTTTTCAGGGAGGAGCAGGACCCATTCGTCGGGAGAGAGTTCAGGGGAAGCACCCGGAGGCGGCGCGACGTTGGAATGATCAATGCCGGCGTTGGCGCAGACAAAGCCTAGGCGGTGTTCAACGATGATTGTGCCGGGACGCGCCCGCAGCACCTCACGGCTTTCTCTCAAAATTAGTTCGACCAGACGCGCATCTTTTTCTGTGCGTTGTGCCAGCTCCAGCGCCTGAGATGACGGCGTGACCTGTGAAAGATGGACCAGTCGCCCTTCAGATTTGCTGACAATTTTGGACGCCAGAGCGAGAATATCGCCGTTGCGTAATCGAATATGCGCCCTTTTCAGGCTTTGCCAGATAATTTCGGCAAGGTCATCTCCCGGCTGGATGAGGGGAATAGCCGGCAGGGTGGTCAGGGATAGCTTCATGAGGGGCGTGCGACTCCCGTGATGCGAATTCCGGCCTGGGTACTGCCATATTGTTTATTGATGTAGATCAGGATGCTGGTCATACCTTCGACGACCATCGAGTTTTGAATAGGCCCGGCATCCCAACCGGTCAGGCCAGCGGCTTCGACCAAGCGCAGGACTTCCTGGCGAGCCTTTTTGCTGGTGCCGGTCACTAGCACATCACATTCAATTTGTGCGTCTGTCAAAAGGTGTTCGTAGGAGATATTCTGAAAGGCGGCGCAGACTTCGGTCTCTGGCCCGAGGATTTCGACGGCCTCTTGAGCCGCGGAGCCGGCCGGAGGCATCTGTACCTGGGTTACCTTTGGCGGGACAAGGGGCACGGTGACGTCAATCAGGAGTTTGCTACGCAGTGTTTCTTTTAAGGCTTCCAGCGTTTCGCGATGGGCGGCATAGGGCACAGTGAGGACGATAACATCGGCGCGCGCGGCTGCTTCTCGGTTTTCCATTCCTTCGACTGGGGCATTTATTCCCAAAGATTGGCGCAGCTCTGCAGCGGTTTGCAACGCCTTTTCGGGTGTGCGCGAGCCGATCAGGATGCGATAGCCGGCCTTGGCCCAACGGTAAGCCAACCCTTTCCCCTCCTTTCCCGTGCCTCCGATGATGCCGATGGTGGGAGAGTTATCCATTTTCTGCCTCCAAAGGGTGTTTTTCAGCGACGATCCAGGCGTTATAGCGCTCTGTATAGATGTGGGGTTTGGCGCCCAGTTTTTCTAAATCCTGGGCAATGTGCAGCGGTGAATAAAAATGACTGCGCATCAGGAGCGCTTTTTCGAGCAGGGCGATGATCTTGACGAGGGGATGGCGAATATCCGGTTCTTCCACGATCAGGATGCCGCCTGGGCGTAACACACGCCAAGCTTCTTGAAGCGCTTTTTGCTGATGGAGCAAATGATGATAGGCGTCCACCATCAGTACAACGGTGAAGTGGTTCTCGGAGAAGGGCAGTTCCTCGGCGAAAGCGCGTATTGGGAAGATGTGCTCTTCGCCTTTTGCCTGGCGCAACATGCCTTGCGAAGTATCGGCAATCAGACAGCGCTCAACCATGCCGTTCAGGGGTTTGACTACTCGTCCACTCCCACCGCCGATGTCGAGCAAGTCGCCATGACGGGGTAATCGTGCCAGCTCTTTTAGCCGAGTGGCGTCATAGGAAAAACGACTATAGAGGGGAGCAATCCAATCGAAGTGTGGGATGTTCATTCTTCTACGGTGATCAAATCGCGGATTTGGTCTAAAAGTGCCTGGCCAATGCCCTCCACATTGAGAAGCTCTTCTACGTCAACGAAGGGGCCGTAGGTTTCCCGATATTCGATAATCCGTTGCGCTAGCACCGGACCAATTCCAGGTAAGGTCATCAGCTCTTCTCGTGTGGCATAGTTAATGTTGATGCGCGTGGAGGGGGTGCTTTGTTGGGTGGATTGAGGTCGAGGAGTGGGTGTGGCTTCGACCAGCGGTTCAAAACCTGCTTTGTAAGGCACGTCAATACGTTCGCCATCTACCAGTAGCCGTGCCAGGTTGAGAGAGCGTAAATCGGCCTCGGCCAGAGCGCCGCCAGCGGCCTGAAGGGCGTCTTTTAGACGGCTACCGGGGGGTAAGGAATAAACTCCGGGATGCACCACCGCACCCTCTATGTGGATCATCCAGAGCAATTCAGTGGGAGCAGGGCGCAAGGCAATTGGCACCCCTTGTGGTTGGCGTCCAATTAGCAGAACCAGCCCCGCTGCTCCCAACCCAATTGCTACTCCGATAAGGACCTTCAGAAGGTTGCGAATGGCCGGATGAGATAAGAGATTCATTCAATCTTCAGAATTTTGAGGCGGATAATTCCATTGGGCGTTTCTGCTTCGACAACGTCCCCTACTTTATGGCCCAGCAACGCACGACCGATGGGCGACTCATTGGAGATTTTGCCATTACGCGGATCAGCTTCCTTGGCGCCAACCAGATGATACGTTTCCGCAGGGAACCCATCTTCCTGGATCGTGACGCGAGCGCCGAGTGCGACCACGTCGCGGGGGCCGCTCTCTTCGATAAGGACAGCATTGCGAAGGAGATATTCCAATTCCTGGATGCGTCCTTCCAGGAAGGCCTGATCTTCTTTGGCTTTGTGATAATCCGCATTTTCGGAGAGGTCACCCATTTGAATTGCGGAACGCAGGCGTTCTGCCAGTTCCTGGCGGCGCGGGCCTTTGAGTTCTTCCAGCTCGGCTTTCAGGCGTGCCATGCCTTCGGCGGTCAGGTAAACTGGTTGATTCATGCTCATTTTGCTCCTCCATTCTTCTAAGGCTTAATCTGCGGATCAAACAGCCGTTGATGTTCTTCGATTGCGTAGCGGTCGGTCATGCCGGCGATGTAATCGCAGATGGTGCGTTCCAATCCGCGCAAGGGGATGTGCTTTCGCACATGTTCAGGCAAGATGGAAGGTTCGGAACGGTAGGCATCGAACAGGTCAGAGATGATGCGCTCCGCTTTCATTTGCATGCGCACCACGCGATAGTTTCGGTACATCTTGTGGTATAGGAAGTCTTTCAGTTCGCGGTTGCGACGCCGCATTTCGTCACTATGGGAGACGAGATCGTAAGGGAGCCGCTGTACATCCAGCGGAGAAGCAACGCCGCTTTCGCGCACTCGTGATTCGGTTGTCTGGATAACATCGGTGACTTCAAGCCCGATCAGGCGCCGGATAAGGCGGTGGCGATCCAATTCGCTCAATTCACCGCCTTGCCAGTGTATGGATTCTGTGAGGATTTCCCATAAGGCAATGCCCTGGAGCATGGCCGGAGTGATCAACCCGGATCGCAGGCCATCATCGAGATCATGGGCGGTATAGGCAAGTTCATCGGCGATATTAGCGATCTGAGTTTCCAGGTTGCCGCGCAGGTGCGGGTTATATTCGCGCGCATCGGCGAGGTCGTATTCTGTCTCGTGCTTAACTAGGCCTTCGCGCACTTCCCAGGTCAGATTGAGGCCGGGGAATTCGGCATAGCGCTGCTCCAGCTCCGTAACGATGCGCAAGGATTGCTTGTTGTGGTCAAAGCCGCCATGGTCTTTCATCAGGCGCGCCAGGGCACTTTCGCCGGAGTGGCCGAAGGGAGGATGTCCCAGATCGTGAGCTAGGCAGATGGCTTCCACCAGGTCTTCATTAACGCCCAGGGCGCGAGCGAGGGTGCGTCCGATTTGGGCCACTTCGAGGGTGTGGGTGAGGCGAGTGCGATAATAGTCGCCCTCATACGTGATGAAGACCTGGGTTTTGTATTCAAGGCGCCGGAAAGCAGTAGTATGGATGATGCGATCGCGATCGCGCTGGAATGCCGTACGATACTCTGGTTCGCGGTCAAGGTAGGCCCGACCTTTGCTATCCTTGCTGCGTACTGCGTAAGGCGCTAGGGTGCGGTCTTCGATTTCTTCCAGCATGGTACGTGAGAAATACATGCTTGCCTCACAAGAACACGAACGGGAACTCTGCGAGTCCCCGTTGAATGATGGGGCGAGTGGGGGTCGAACCCACATGAGGTGTCACCCTCGGAGGATTTTAAGTCCTCTGCGTCTGCCGATTCCGCCATCGCCCCAATTTGCGTGAAGAATTCTACAGGGAGATACGGGAAATGTCAATGATTGCAAAATCGCATCACCTATCTCACATCCCCTCCGCACTCTAAACCTGATAAAATACACTCCATGCTGCTTTTGCTTCCACCGGCCTTGCTTTTCCTCAGTGTGTTGGTGATCCTAGTGCAATCGCAATTCCCTCGCGCGGCGCGTTATGCCTGGCTAGTGGGTATCGGTGGGGCACTCATGGCCTGGGGAAGTCTCTTTGGCGTTTCCTTTTCCCTGCCTCTTTCGCTGGATGTGCCATTTTGGGGGACGTTTTCTGAGGCGCTTTCTTTTTACGGGGATCAGGTTAGATGGGTTTATGCGCTGACCTTGATGAGCGTGACGGTAGCGGTGCTTCTCGCCGACTTGCCAGCTGAGGTGGCGCGGCGCACGCTGATCGCTGTAGGCACTTTGGTTCTAGCTTTGTTAGGATTGCTGGCAATCTTTTCTGCCACTCCATTAACGCTGGTTTTCATTTGGGCCGCGAGTGATCTTTCGGAGTGGGCGGTGCTCGTGCGTACTACCGATTCCATTCAAGCAATCCGTTCGTTGACTTTTGGCCTGGCGACGCGCATCCTGGGTATGTTTTTGTTGTTGTGGGCTAGTATGCTCAGCATATCCAGGGGGACACCGTTACATTCCGGGATGGTTTCTTCAGATATTGCACCCTACCTGGCTTTGGTAGTGGCGTTGCGCTTGGGAGTGTTACCGTTGCACTTGCCCTACCCGCGAGAGTCTCTCCTGCGACGTGGATTTGGGACCCAGTTACGTGTCGTCTCGGTCGTTTCAGCTTTGGTGTTGATCGGCTATTTACCCTCCATCGCTGCCCCGTTACTATGGTGGATTGCTGTACCGGTTTGGATGGCGACTTTACTGGCCGCCTGGAGCTGGCTGGTAGCGCCAAATGTTCTGGATGGGCGCGTTTTCTGGATGATTGCCGGTGGCGCTTTGAGCATCTTGACGGCTATAGCCGGTGACCGTGACGGTAGCGTGGCATGGGGAGTATTAACGTTGATGGCCGGAAGTTTGCTGTTTTTGCTAGCATTTGATCATCGTCTCCTGCGTCTCATTGCTCTGGTAGGTTGGTGGGCGCTTTCGGCTTTGCCTTATTCTCTAACTGCAACTGCGGCACCAGCTTATCCAATGGTTTTACGGCTGGGAATCGCAGTTGTACAATTCTTGCTAGCCTTGGGCTATCTGATCCATTGGCAGGAGAAGCGCCCTGGTTGGCAGGAACAACCGATTTGGGTACGCAATACCCATTTCGTTGGAATACTCATCTTATCTGCCCACTTGCTGATCTTGGGCTTGCGGCGTCCTTCTTCCCCGATTGAGATGGGGTTGGCGTTTTCCTCTGCCGTTCTTGTGTGGTTGATCTTTGCTTTTCGCCGTCGTTTGTCGTTTCTTCGCTCCCCGGCAGCACATTGGATCCGTCCTTCGAGCTTGGCATGGACGCACGTATCAGAACGACTTCTCCAAGGCCCTTTTCACGTGTTAGAGCGATCGTTTCAGGGTCTTGAACGCTTGCTGGAAGGGCCAAGCGGGTTGCTCTGGTCATTGTTGATCTTGATAGCTCTCACCAACCTCCTTGCATATTTCTACCGATGACCTCCTTTCTTCTCTGGTTCAGTTTGATCTTGCTTGTGGTCAGCTGTGGAGGATTGCTCCTAGCACGGCGGAGAAAATGGCGTGTGCTGTGGCTGATCCTCCTTTACCTCCCATTTGCTTGGCTGATCGCCCAATCCTGGCCTCCGGTAATGGCTTTGCTACGGCTTTTTGCAGGCTGGATCGTGGCAGTCTTGGTTGGATCGGTGCTTTTCTCTATATCGGGAGGTGAAGAGAAGGACTTGCCCTTCGGCCCAGATACGCCCTTTTTTTACCTTCAAGCGTTGGTGTTGGTAATCGGTCTGGGCATTGGAGCCACCCGTCTCTTTTCCCTTTTTCTGAATACGCCGATTCCAGTGACTGTTGGAAGTATCGCTTTGAGTGGGAGCGGTATTTTGCTTTTTAGCTTGAACCCGGCCTTCTTTCCCCATCTCCTCGGTATCCTGTTGTTCATCAACGGTTTTGAGCTGCTCTACTCTTCGCTGGAAGCATCTGCTTTCTTGCTATTCCTGTTCACGATGCTGAATTTGTTGGCCGGCCTGGCGATCGCATACCTCCTGGTGACCTCGCAACGCGAGGGAGAAGAACTGTGACCGCAGCCCATCTTTGGATTTTCCTGCCTATTTTGCTTGGAGGGATCGCTTTTCTCTTTCGCTCCGGGCGAACCCTCTACCGTTGGGGTACGCTGATTGCATTAGGGTTGGCCCTTCTGGCTTTATTGTTGCCGTTCGATACTCCTTTTCGCCTGGCAGGCCTACACCTCAAAGTCGCTTCAAACTTCCAGTTTTTGGGTCGTAGTCTAGTCTTTGAGCGGCCGATTGTCTATGTGCTGGTGATCCTGTATGGGATTACTGCGATGTGGTTTTACGGTTTGCGAGCCGTGCCGCAGGTTAGAGAAATTGTACCGTGGGGGCTGGTCTTTAATGGGCTACTGGTGGCTCTCCTGACGGTGCGGCCTTTCCTTTACGCTGCTATTCTTCTTGAGGCGCTTGGCTTCCTGTTATTATTCCTTGTCAGGCCGCTGGCCAAGAGTGCACTGCGTTTTCTAGCTCATCAGAGTTTGGCACTTCCTTTGCTCATGCTTGCCGCATTTCTATCGGGAAGCGAAGGAGATTTCATTGCTGATCCTCAGCGCGGGCCGATAGTGTTAGCTCTTCTGGGAATAGGGCTTGCTCTTAGTGTCGGAATTTTCCCTTTCCATAGCTGGATGCCCTTGATGGGGGAGGAACTCCATCCGTATTTGAGCACGTTTCTTCTATGGTTACTCCCCTTCAGCACTTTGTTGTTTCTTGCAGGTTTTGTAGGGCGTTTTCCATCTATCAACGATACCACCATTTCCTCCGCCCTTCAAATTAGCGGTATATTTATGGCCTTGGTGGGGAGTGGAGGCATCGCTACCGGGCGTCACTGGGGGCGCGCCTTTGGGTACGCTGTCATGATTGAAACTGGTTATGGGCTATTGGCCTTGAGCCTTGGGGAAAGCGGACACGCATTGATGATGACTTCCCTCCTCCCGCGTAGCCTCACTTTCATCATTTGGGGGTTTGCTCTCTCTGTCCTGTATCATCACGCTGGTGAGTTGAAGCATACATCTCTTGAAGGTATAGGACATCGTCTCCCGGTTGCGTCTATCGCTTTGTTGTTGGCTACTTTTTCATTGGCCGGTTTCCCCTTGCTGGCCGCTTTCCCTTGGCGTTTAGTCCTATGGGAACGCTTGACCGAGCTTTCGCCTGTATTAGGTTCCCTGTTTTTGCTTTCCTTGCTGGGAATTTTTGGGCATGGGCTGCGCACCTTCAAGGTGCTTTTTGTTCATCGTCAAAGTACCTGGCAGCAAGAGGAAACGCTTACCGAGCTTGTCTTGCTTACTCTGGGGATGATGGGGATTATCATCCTGGGGCTATTTCCACAAATGGCACTGACGTAGGACAGGCTTTCTAGCCTGTCGTATTTTTGACAGCCTGAAAGGCTGTCCTACTGGACGTAGGACAGGCTTTCTAGCCTGTCCTATTAAGGAGTGAATGGCCGGCGTGGGGACTCCCTGTTCAGCAGTCAGTAGACAGGGAGCGGTGTGCCGGTGTTGTGGGTAGGGAGCGAGGGTTACGGTGCAAGGTCCCACAGCCGAACGGTCCCATCCCCAGCCCCCGAGGCCAGGGTCGCCCCGTCCGGGCTGAAGGCCACGCTATGCACCACCCAGGTGTGCCCCTCCAGGGTGCGCAGGAGGGCGCCGTCGGCGACGCGCCACAGCCGCACGGTTGTCAGCGTTGGGGCGGGCGTTAAGGCGGGCGTTACCATCTTGCCAAAGAGCATTATGGCCGCTATGCAAACCATCAGGATTGCTCCTGCTCATCCGGCCACCCAGGGCCACCAAACTCTCTTCTTCGGCGCGGGGATGGCCGGCGCAGATACGGCTTGGGACGGAGCCGCTTCGCGCCGGGCGGCCGGCTGCAACCCGCTTTCTTCCTCCATCACCGTCTCGCCGGTGGCGCCCTGGTCGATCGTCGCCGCTTCGTCTTCGGACGATAGACGGTGGACCGTGGACGGTGGGCGGTCTGCGGTCTGCCGTCTGCCGTCTGCCCTCTGCACCCAGCACTGCCTTGACTTTGGAAGTCTTTTGGGCAGAGGGATTGGCTGAGGAGGTCTTTATGGTTGACTCCTTTCGTGGGACAGGCTTTCTAGCCTGTCTCGACGGCCTGGGAATGAGTTGTCCTAGAAGAATCTATCTGCCAAAGTCAATCGTCTTATCCTCGTCTCTGTGCGTCAATTGGTCTATGGTATACTCTTCGCCGCTATCTGCAAGGCGCACGGCTTCGAAGCGTAAACGCAGCCGTTTCCCCAATTGGATTTCATCTCCATCGCGTAACCGGACCGGATCCTGAACCTGAGTCCCGTTGACGAAGGTGCCATATGCAGGGCGTTTTGGCCGACCGCTCTCATCTACGCCCAACACTTCGCTCAAATACAAGGAACCGTTGCGCTCCTCGATCACGGCATGGTGGCGTGAGACAGGGCTATCTTTGGGAAAGGCGATATCGTTATCCGCTTTCCGTCCGAGGGTGGTAGTTGCCTTCGTGATCTCAATTCGCCGATGCAAGAGATCCGGATCATCACTCTGAAGTACGACCAGCACCGCCAGCGCCTTTTCACTGGGGGCAAAGGCATCCAATGTGTAATCCTCGGAAATGCCTGTGGCGGCTTCCACTCCCACTCCCTGGACTACTCCCTCCCATTCGCGCTGACGTTGCATCTCTTTCTTCCGTTGTCGAACGACCACCAAAAGCACCACCCCGCCAAGCAGCAGTAAAGCAGCTGCCCCTGCCGCTATAAACACAAACCAAGAGGGGGACGTTGCCAGGGTATCTTTTTCCGTTACAGGCGTGCTTTCGCTTGTCTTCTCGGGCAGATGATACGTCACAGTGACCCCGCCGCGCGTCAATTCGACGCCGGCAGCATCTTGGGCAATCGCTTCCAGGAGGACATTCCCTTCTGCCAGGCCAGCCGGATCCCATTCCAGTTCGTATGGCGGTTCCTCATCAGAACCAATCGGGACCCCATTCGCTAGAAAAACGATCTTTTGAATGGGAACCCCCTGCCCGGTCACCTGGACTTGAAGCCTCTCGCTTCCTTGCACCTGGGCGTTGTTGGCGGGGGAGAGAAAAATCAAACGATAAGGTAGCGGCGGCAAGTCAACGAAGAGCGAGACTTGCTCTTGCGCGCCGCGGTAGTTAACCCGCAGGGTCAACGAATGTTCACCTGCCTGCGCCACCGAGCGATAGCGGAGGACATATTGAGAGCGCAATTCATCTGTCAGACGGCCGAAGAGCGCCTCGAGTTGAGTCGGGCTGGGGGCGTGTTGATAGCGTCCTTGAGTCTGGCGTGCCAAGCGCTCCAAAACCTGCCGGTTAATGCTTTCGCCTAGACCAATCGTATAGATGGGCACGCGGGTCTGGCCAGCGGAGGCGAGGGAGATGACATCATCGAGGGTGTGATAACTACATGGGCGTCCGCCGGCTTCGTCTGTGCCGTCTGTCAGCAGAATCAGGGCGCGGCGGCCGGCAGGTTGATTGGCAATCATTTGGATGGCCTGATACGCCGTATCGTAGAGGCAGGTAGCACCGCCGGGGGTGGCCTGCACCAATTCCACCACCTGGCGGGCAGCGCGGTGGTCGGCAGTGAAGTCAATTTGGATCACGGTTCGGCGGTCAAATGTCAGGACGGCCACTTGATCCCCGCTTTGCAAATTGTCAATGAATCGGGCCGCGGCGTTGCGCGCCGCTTCGATTTTGACACCCGTCATGCTACCGCTGGTATCGAGCAACAGCAGCACGCTGATTGGCTGATCGCTTGCAGACCCCAGCGAAAGGATCGAGGCGGGCTGATTGTCTTCGAACAGCGTAAAATGCTTTGCCTGCGCATCCCGAATCGGATTGCCGCCGCTATCCAGCAGGGAAAAGATCAGCGATATTTCATGAGCCGATTCGTCCGACGACAATTGAACAGAGACATTGTGTATCAACAGAGTAACGTTCGACTGAGAATAAGCTGGCTGTACAAGAGCGAAAACCGTGCCAAAAACCAAAAGCGTTGCCAAGATGAATTGTGTGCGTCGCATGGGTCCCTCCAAAAAAGAAGAAAAAATCTGACCTCTCAAAATTAATTATGAGCCTCCTGCGAGAACTCACCACGAAGAACATCGGGCGCACAAAGGTTTTTCATTATCAACCCTCCGTGTACCCTGTGCACGCTGCGGTAAGGAGGAGGGTGCAATTCACCACAGGGAGCACGGAGAAGTCACAAAAAGTTTTGTGTACCCTGTGCATCTTGTGGAAATGAGCCTTTGGTCAAATGATGGCCTGATGTTCAGCCGCTCAAGCGATGCAAAAGTCGAGTCAGGCATCCGTAGCTGAGAAGGGCGTCACAAGAGAAGGCGAGGAGAAGGGGGATCGAGAGCGCTCCAGAGAAGATGAGCTGAGAGGTGAAGGGGATTCATGGTAGTTCGGCAAGGGCGGCGCGCAAGTCAGCCGGGAGGAGGCCGGAGAGAACCGCCAAGCCTTCCTGCTCGAAGCCGCCCCACAGGCGCGCCGAGTCACCACAGGAAACGAAGCGCAGGCGAACGGCCACACCCCCGGAGCGCCGTTCCTGCACGCTTGCGGCACAGACCCACTCGAGTGAAGCCGTCCAGCCAAGGGCGGTGGGGATGTTTTGCGCCGGCAAGCCGTGTTTCTGAAGCACGCGGGCAGCCAGGTGGGGGTTGTTCCAGGCCAGGGGGAGAAAATCGAACGGTTGGGGCAGGGAAAGTGCCCCTTCGCCGGCTTCCAGGCCGGAAGGGAGCGCCAGCCAACCCCACAGGGCCTCGGCGGCAGTGGCGGGATCGGCACACAGGCAGAAGCGGGCATAGCCTTCTGCCAGGTCGAACAGGAAGCGGATGTCGGGGGATGCGAAAAAGTGCAGGGCACGGCTCAGCCCGGAACGGGTGCGATAATCGAGCCGCAGCCACTCCTGCGCCATGGCCATCGCCTGCAAAAGACCAGCTGCCAGCCGTTCTACCTGCCAGGTTCCGCCTTCTTGGCGGAGCAGGCCGCGCTGTTGGAGCGAATGCGCCCCAGCGCGTTGCCGTTCGCGCAGTTCCTGCGGTGGGACAGACAAGAAGGACGGCTCGGGCAGGGGCAGATGGGAAAGGTCGAAAACCGCGATCAACCACAGGAGTTCGTCGCGGCTCAGGCCAAAAGTGAAATCAGAGCGGGTGTCGTTCATGGCGCTCTTTCAAAGACAGATCAGG
>JBKBPX010000030.1:0-21753 GCA_046292855.1 Anaerolineales bacterium | reverse complement strand
CTGATCTTCTTCCAGGGGGCAGTTAATATCGGGGTTAACCTGAATATTATTCCTGTCGCCGGCTTGCCTTTACCCTTCATCAGCTACGGTGGAAGTGGGCTTCTTTCCCTGATGCTCGGCATTGGCCTGGTAGAAAGCGTGGCGATGCGTTCAGAGCGCGAGTAAGGCGTCGAAATCGGCTGGTGTGCCCAGGGAGAAGGTCTTCACGGTGTTATCAATCCGTCGAATCAGCCCGGCAAGCACATTCCCGTTTCCCATCTCGATAAAGTTTCTTGCTCCCATTTCAATCAATTTCTGTACCGATTCTACCCAGCGCACGCGCTGGGTCAGTTGTGCTGCCAAATCGGCGCGCACATCGTCCACCGAGGCGAGAATCTGGGCGCTGACGTTGCCAATGACCGGCACACGTGGGGGTGTCAGCGGGAGATGCTCGAGTGCTTCGTTAAACCCGGCTTGCGCTGGCGCCATGAGTTCTGAATGCGCTGCGATGCTGACCGCAAGCGGGATAACCCGTCGTGCCCCAGCGGCTTTTGCCGCCTCCATAGCCCGTTGGAGCGCGGCCTGTGCTCCGGAAATGACCACCTGCCCTGGGCAATTGTCGTTTGCCACTTGGACAATCTCGCCCGGTGCGCTGGCCTGGGCACAAATCTGTTCCAGGGAGGGAATATCCAATCCCAAGATTGCGGCCATGCCGCCACTGCTCCATTCACCGGCCTGTTTCATCAGCTCTCCACGTCGACGCGCCAGGCGCAACCCGTCGGCGAATTCCATTGCGCCGGATGCTGTCAGAGCGCTCAGTTCTCCTAGCGAATGCCCGGCCATGGCCAGCGGCTGAAAATGCGGGTAAAGCGCAGTAAACACACGATAGACGGCCAAGGAGTGGACAAAAAGCGCCGCTTGAGTATTGATGGTGTCATTCAGTTCAGATTCAGGGCCTTCCCACATCAGACGTGAAAGGGGGAAGCCGAGTATCTCATCTGCCTGGCGAAATATCTGCTGGGCTGGCGAAAAGCTTTCAGCCAGGGCCTTTCCCATCCCTACCGATTGGGAGCCTTGGCCGGGGAAAACAAAGACGGTTTCTTCGGGAAGCAATTTCATAATCACCTCTGCAACTTAAACCCAAACGAGCCGTGCGGGTCACGGCTCGTTGAGAAGGCGTAAGTGTGAAATTACTCTTTCTTTTTCTCTTTGATTTCAATTACCTGACGCCCTTCATAGTAACCGCAATTCGGGCAGACGCGATGGGGCAGGCGCATTGAGCCACACTGGGAGCAAAACACCAGATTGGCAGCTTGAAGCGCATCATGTGCCCGGCGGCGATTGCGGCGACCTTTGGATAACTTACGTTTTGGATGAGGCGGCATGGCGTACTCCTCTTATATAGTCTAAAGCGGGCGAATTATAGTCACTTCAGCCTGGAACGTCAAGTTAACATTCACTATAACCGCAGGCGTAGCATTTACGGCAACCTTCTTCATTGACCAGCGCCGCCTCCCCACATTCCGGGCACAAATCCCCAATCTGGAGCATCGGCTGGTCAGGTGCGGGAGAGGGTGTATCCGCTTGTGCCTGCCAACCTTGAATCGGAAGGTTTGAGTTCCCATTAGCTTTCTCTTCTTTTTCCTGAAGGTACATCTCCAGCACTTGGCCTACGCCATCCGGGAGGGATCGGACGCGATTGGGGCCGAATCCGAGGGCGCGTCCGCCGCCAATGCCGATCAGCTGATGCATGATTTCGCGCACCCGTTCCAATGGAGGAACAGGGGATGCCAGGCGCAAAATGAACGAAATCAGGCGCCCAATGGCTTCCGAGACCGCGGCTGTCTCTGAACCGGCCTTGGCTGTGTTGATGAAAACCTCGAAGGGCTGTTCAGAGCCGTTCTCGTTGATGGTGATGAAGGCCTTTCCGAGCGGCGTTTGGATGCTATAGGTTCGCCCCGGCAGAACGCGCGGACGAGGCTTCTTCGATTCATGCCACATCATAATCTGGGGGGGTGCAGGCGTCGGGGAAGCCTGTGTCTGGGGTAGCTGCTTCTTCTCTGCTATTGCTTTTGTCTCCAACACCACTTTCTCGCGGCTGCCGGTCACGTAAACGGTGATCCCCTTGCAGCCCAGTTTCCAGGCTAGCCGATAGGCCGTGGCCACATCATCCACAGTGGCATTTTCGGGGAAATTGATCGTCTTTGAGATGCTGTTATCAACAAACGCCTGGAGCGCCGCCTGCATGCGTACATGCTCCTCGGCGGTCACATCGCCGGCTACCACGAACACGTTGCGGATATGCTCTGGCACCTCCGGAACATGCTGACAGGTACCCTCGTGGAGCACGCGCTCGTAGATCGCCTGGCGTTGTTCTGCAGGGATGCCGGCCTCGATCAGAGCCTGCTCGAAGCGCTTGCTGGCGTAAGTCAGCTGCAGGTCGCGCCCCTGGTCGTTGACGTGGCGAATATAGGCCAGGGCAAAGACCGGCTCACAGCCATAGCCCTCGCAGCCGGCCACCGTGGCAATTGTATTATGGCTAATGAAACCGTTCGCATGATAGGCATGGGTGCCCGGCACCGACAGATCGTAGGTTTCAACGAAGCCGCCATCCTCCACTGCTACAATTTCATCATAATAAATCTCATTTTCCACCGTATTCACCAAGCGTTCCAGCCCGACCTCCAGCATGGCCTGCCGATGCCCTGGCACAAACTCTTGCAGAGACTGGCGGGAGATTTTCCCATTTTCCCGCTTCCACCCCCACACTCTGGTTCTTTCCTCAGGTTCCGCCAGAGC
The DNA here is from genome assembly GCA_046292855.1 of Anaerolineales bacterium. GTDB lineage: Bacteria > Chloroflexota > Anaerolineae > Anaerolineales > Villigracilaceae > 630D-37. Next base: position 18,975 of record JBKBPX010000030.1, on the reverse strand, counting down.
TAAAAGTCTCCTGTACTCGTAAGTTTGGATAGGGATGCTATCCCCAAGGGTGCTGCGTTTGGCAGGGACGAGCTCGGTGAAACGAGCCAGATAGGGCAGCCGCTGGAGCATTCTCTCAGCAGCTTGGGTATGGGCTGCGCGCAAACGATAAGATGGCACGCCGCTTTTGTCGGTGCGCTGCACATCGGAAGTGGTCAAGATGCCTAAAGCCAGAAGCATGGTCTTGACCTGATCGTGGAACGAACGAGAGACAGTCGTCCAAACAGGCAGACGCCGATCGTGGAGATAGCCGTCCGCATCAAACAGACCTGCCAGGAAAGCGCCATAGATTTCGGGATCGTTGGTCTGTAAGATAGCCAGCGGAACATGGGGAATATATCCCTTCCCTGAGTGGTCGGCTGAAGGTCTCTTTTTGGCAAAGCCGTTGTTTTTCCAGAATTCCACTACGTTGACCGAATGCAAATCCAGGCTCACCAGGCCGGGGCTACGATGATCTGCATTTACAGTAGGGAATATACCAAACACTTTTTCTATGAGCGCAGCTACATGGTGGCGAAGTCGTTCATCAGAGATAGAGAAGCGCAGAGAACGTTCTTTTAGGTTTCCATCGCCCATGAAGAAACCCACTAGATAAGCCAGTTCCGGCGTCATTTCGGACGGGAGGCGAACAGGGGAAGGATGAAAATCGGTAGCTAGAGTAGGGTCTAATCGAATTCGGCGCGGTGCTCCGATCAGGCCGGTTGTCTGTAGAGGAATGCGCATTCCTGGCCGAAGCTCATCCAGGCGCTTCCAGACATGTTCTCCATTTTCCAGAATGCGGATGCGATGCCCATCTGTCCCCTGGATGGCATATCCTCGCCGTGTCACGACGCGCAGGGTGTGAGCAACGCCATTGATGTAAAAATGCGTGGCCTGTCTCACACCATCTTCGGATGTGACATGGAAATTCACATCCTGCCATTGTGGCCCATGAGGATCGCCTAAGGTTTCTATAGGTAACAATCCCCGATCGGTGCTGATGAGCGTCCCGGAAACGAGACATCCTGTCGGCGCGATGGTCGTCTGAGCGGCATTCCGAATCCCATGTTGGCGAATGCCTTGCACGATCTCTCCCCACTCTACCGGCGGCCGGCCCCACTCGTGACGGTAGGGCACGAGGCTGCGCGGCGGTTGCCACTTCAGGTTTTCGGGATCGTAAATGCTCCCTTTGATGGCCGGGAACGGACCGCGCTCTTTAGCCAGTTCAATGCTTGTTTTCATGGCATGATAGCGAATGAATTCCATCACTTGTGAGGCAAATTCCTGTCCCTCTTCCGAGCCATAGCGCACGCCGATGTGATACATCAAATCTGCCAGGCCCATGATGCCCAGCCCGATACGGCGGGCACGATGAGCGGCCTCTTTCAATTGCGGCACAGCCGGGACATAGGCATTGGCCTCCACCACATCATCCAGGAAACGGGTCGCCGTTTCCACGCTCTGGCGCAAGGTTTCCCAATCCACTTTGCCAGCTGGCGCGCAATGTTCGGCCAAGTTCACCGAACCCAGGCAGCAGTTCTCAAAAGGTCCAAGCCATTGTTCGCCGCAGGGATTTGTCGCTTCCAGCGCATAAAGATGTGGCACGGGATTGGTGCGGTTGGCGGCATCCAGGAAGAGGACGCCCGGTTCGCCGTTGTGATGGGCTTGGCGGACGATCTTCTCAAAAAGCTCACGGGCGCGCACTTTCTTATAGACCTTGATGGGCAGACCTGCCTTTTCCGCATCCTCCAGCGTGCCGTTGAAATGGCGATAGCGCGGATCGGTGACATCGGGGAAGCGCAGTTCCCACTCTTCATCGTTTTCCACGGCGCGCATGAAGGCGTCCGTAATGCCGACCGAGATATTGAAATTGGTAATCGAGTTCTCATCCGTCTTGCAGGTGATGAATTCTTCGATGTCAGGATGGTCAACGCGCAAGACGGCCATATTGGCGCCCCTCCTGGTTCCGCCCTGGGCAATCTCTCCGAAGGCGTGATCATAGACACGGAGGAAGCCCACCGGGCCTGTGGCCTGCCCTGCTGAAGATTTAACCAAGGCTCCTTTCGGACGCAGACGAGAGAAGGAAAAGCCGTTGCCACCTCCGGTCTGCTGGATCAGGGCCGCATTGCGCAAAGTCTGGAAGATGCCATCTTCGCGGCGGCCCATATCGTCACTGATGGGCAGGACAAAACAGGCGGCCAACTGTCCCAATGGGGTGCCGGCGCCGGTGAAAGTGGGCGAATTGGGGAAGAACTTTTTGCTGGTGAGCAGGTGGTAGTATTCAATGGCGCGCGCCATCACATCCGCTCCCCACTGCTCTTCAACCTTTGCTACGTGCCAAGCAACTCGCCAGAACATCTCCTCGACCGTTTCTACCGCTTTGCCATCATCACCACGACGCACGTAGCGCTTCAATAGCACCTGGCGAGCGTTTTCGGTGAGTTCGACTTGGGGCAAACCTTCAGGGATGGGAGGAGTGGGCAAAAGACCATGCCGGGTGACGGATGGGGAACTCATAAGATTTCTCTCCTTAGGTAAAAAGTTTCAGTCCACAGGTGTGCAGGCCCTGGCGGCCTTTTCCTGGGAATCTAGCCTTCCAGCAAGCGGTTGATCTCGTCGCGTATGGCGCGCAGATCGTCTAACTTGAGGTACACAATGGCATAACGAATGTAGGCGATTTGATCGAGTTCTTTTAACCCCTCAATGACCATATCGCCGATCACGCGCGACGAAACTTCTGTCTTACCCATTTTCTGTAACTCCGCTTCGATGTGCCCGGCCAGGCGTTCAATATCTGCGGCTGAGACGGGACGCTTGGCACAGGCAATCCGAATACCGCGAATCAGTTTTTCTCGATCGAACTCCTCGCGCGTGCCATCCTGTTTTACGATGAGCGGTGTTGCCAGGATGGGGCGCTCGTAGGTCGTGAAACGCTGCTTGCATTTTAAACACTGCCGCCGACGCCGAATTCCCCCTTGATTATCCGGCAGGGTGTCTAAAACTCTAGAATAAGGGTGATCGCAATAGGGACAACGCATAGGAAGGATAATTAGAATTAATGTTCCACCATCTATGGGTATTTACTTTGGAAGATTGGGCATATATGGCAGGGCGCTCATTGTAGCACAATTCTGTTTTGCTTGCAAGGTCTTGACAATCGAACATATGTTCGATTATACTTGTTTATGGAGGTTTTTATGATGGCGCGTAAACCAAAGGGAATTACCGAGAAACACCAAAAGATTTTGAAGTTTCTTCAGGAATATCAACAAAATCATCAGTACCCACCCTCGATACGGGAGATAGGGGAATATATTAGCGTTGCGTCCACCTCGCAAATCAACTACTATCTGGACCAGCTGGAGCAGCATGGCCTGATCGAACGCGATCGGGGAATTTCGCGAGGCGTGCGCCTGGCACGTCCACATCATGATATTGTACGCATTCCTATCCTTGGCCCTATTGCCGCCGGCCTGCCTCTCCCTGTTCCGGCTCCAGGGGAGACCTATTTCACCGACGACGAGGCCTATGCTGTGGAAATTGCCCGTAGCATGTTGCCGGTTTCGGATGAGACGCAGCTCTTTGCCCTGGAAGTCAAGGGGGATTCCATGATAGACGCCATGATCAATGACGGCGACATTGTCGTGCTCAAGCCAACAGTTGAAGCGCGTAACGGAGAGATGGTCGCCATCTGGCTGCCGGCGCGCGAGGAGACAACGCTCAAATATTTCTACAAAGAGCGAGATGGCTATCTCCTCAAACCGGCCAATCCTGCCATGCAACCCATTCACATTCCAAAGAGTGAACCCCTCGAGATTAAGGGGAAAGTGGTAATGGTGGTGCGGCGCGTCGCCAGCGTAGCTGCCTAGTCCGCTCAATCTAATCATAAAGCCAGCAGGCAAGCAGACCAGCCGACTATTTAGAGTACAATAGGGGGCAATCACTATGGAAAATTGGAATATCCTTGGCCATGAATGGGCTGTAGAACTCTTACGAGAGCAGGTGGCGCGACAGACTTTGCGCCACGCTTATCTCTTTAGTGGGCCACCCGGCGTTGGGAGGCGCACACTAGCTTTGCGCCTGGCACAGGCTGTCACCTGCCCCACTCCCAGCGCGCCGGGGGTACCTTGTGGCCAATGCCGCGACTGCCGCCAGATCGAGGCCGGCAGCCATCCTGATCTGCTCATCGTACGCTCCGAACGCGTTGGAGGCATCCTGAAAGTAGATGCCGTGCGCGAAGCCCGTCGCCTGCTGAATCTGAAGCCGCTTCAATCCCCCTATCGCATTGTTCTCCTCCTGCGTTTCCAAGAAGCAAATGATTCGGCTTCCAATGCCCTGCTGAAAACACTGGAAGAGGCCCCATCCCATGCTCTGCTGCTCCTGACCGCAGATAGCCCGGAGCAGGTTTTACCCACCATTGCCTCGCGTTGCGAAATTATCCGTTTGCGGGCGTTACCCATTTCCCTCGTGGAAGAATTTCTCAAAGGGCACGGGATAGAAAATGAAAAAGCCCGTTTGTTAGCTCATCTCAGCGAGGGCCGTCCCGGCTATGCGCTACGCCTGGCACAAAATCCAAGCACATTGGAAGAACGCCAAGAACGCCTTGCCGAATTCCACCGCTTGCTCCGTGCCTCGCGCGTGGAGCGCTTCGCTTATGCCGAAACCCTGGCAAAAGACAAAGAGAATCTGCGCGAGACCTTTCTCCTCTGGCTTTCTTACTGGCGCGATGTTTACCTGCGAGCAATGCAGGCCGATCTCCCCATTGTTCACCTTGACCGGCTAGCGGACATTGACTTTTTGGCGGGTCAACTGCCAAAGGATCAGATACATGGCCTGCTCAAAAATCTGGAGAAGGCGATCTATCGTCTGGATATTGGCGTCAATCCACGCCTTCTGACAGAGAGCATTCTCCTTTGCTGGCCACAGCTGCCGAAGTGATCTTTTGCATCTTCTTGCCACAGAGCGTGTTTTCTCTTTGCGGCTTTCGATATTCCGTGATGGTGCAGCCCTGATGCATATCCATTATCTCGATCCCTATCAACCTCGCCAGAGTGTTGTTCATCGTCTGGATGGACGTGTGAAAGTGGTGTTGACGTTGGCATGGATCGCAAGTCTTTCGCTCATGCCCTTTCCAAGCCTGGCTCAGGCGGAGATCATGCGCATCGGCCTCAAGTATGCTTTAATGTGGCTGATTCTGGCCCTTCTCGCTGGACTCTCCCGCCTGGGGATATTTTATCTGCTGAGGCGCTCGTTTCTGGCTCTTCCCTTTGTTTTGGCCGCTGTTCCCCTTCTTTTTGTCAGGCCGAGCCTGCACGCGATCCCCATCTGGCATCTTGGCCCACTGACCGTCTACTCGGAAGGGCTTCTTCGTTTTCTGTTTCTTTCGCTCAAATCTTGGCTTGCTGTGCAAATTGCGATTCTGATGGTGGCTACTACGCCTTTCCCCGAGCTTCTTCAGGCCATGCGCGCCATCGGTCTGCCGCGCTTGTTTGTGGCGATGTTCAGCCTGACCTGGCGCTACCTCTTCGTCCTGGCCGATGAGGCCTTGCGATTGATGCGGGCACGCGCCGCTCGTTCTGGTGTGGATTCTAACCGAGCACCGTTTAGTGGGGTGCGCCGCATAAGGTGGGAAGCCCAGGTGACCGGCGGCATGGCCGCCAGCCTGTTGCTGCGCTCTCTGGAACGCGCCGATCGCATCCACTTTGCTATGTTGGCACGCGGCTATGATGGCGAGGTTCGTGCTCTCCCGCTACCGCGCCTTGCTCTTCCTCAACAGGTCTTCCTTTTCTCTGCCTTGTGTTTCCTCATCTTGCTTCTCCTGGTCTAGATTTATCCTATCAGCGAGTTGTTCCTGCTATGCATCATTCGATCGAAGTCTCCCATCTCCATTTTTCCTACCCCGATGGACATATTGCCTTGCAAGATATTTCTTTTCGCATTGCTCCGGGAGAGAAAGTGGCGTTGGTCGGCCCGAATGGAGCCGGAAAGTCCACCTTATTGCTCCACCTTAACGGACTTTTGCGCGGGGAAGGGCAGATTGCCGTCTGTGGCTTACCTCTAAAGGATGCCACGCTCAAGCGCATCCGAAGCATGGTTGGGTTGGTTTTCCAGAATCCGGAAGACCAGTTATTCTCCCCGACTGTTTTTGACGATGTCGCCTACGGCCCCATTTATCAAGGACTTTCCGATGCGGAAGTAAAGCAACGGGTTGAAAGGGCGCTGGCGGCGGTGGGAATGTCCCACTATGCCCCCCGTATTTCCCATCATCTCAGCCTGGGTGAGAAGAAACGGGTAGCTATTGCTACGGTGCTTTCCATGCAGCCTGAGGTGTTGCTCCTGGATGAGCCTACTGCCGGCCTCGACCCGCGTGCCCGTCGTAATCTGATCAACCTGCTGCGCGAGCTGGATATGACCATGCTCATCTCTACCCATGATCTTGAGCTGGTGCGTGAGCTGCTCCCGCGCACCCTGGTCATGGACGAGGGACGGATTATCGCCGATGGCCCAACACAAGCCATCCTTTCGGATCGTCCTCTGCTCGAGGCACATGGATTACTTGAATAGGCCCAACTTAACATTCCTCAGGAGGAGTCATGACTGAGCGTATCGTCATTACTGGCATGGGTACTGTCAGCCCATTAGGATTGAACGTAAAGGAGACCTGGGAAAATGCTGTAAACGGGGTTGCCGGCGTGGCACCGATAACCCTTTTCGATGCCAGTAATTCCCTGGTCAAGATTGCGTGTGAGGTCAAAAATTTCGTCCCCGAACGTTACATGGATCCCAAAGAAGCACGCCGCCGCGATCGTTTTGAACAGTTTGCGGCCGTTGCCGCAAGGGAAGCCTGGGAGCAAAGTGGCCTGGCGGTCACGGAAGAGAATGCGGGGCGCATCGGTGTGGTTATTTCCTCGGCCATCGGCGGGCTGCGATCGCTTCAAGATGCGATCTTTATTTTGAAAGACGAAGGGCCGCGCCGTGTCAGCCCCTTTTTGATCCCCATGCTCATGGCCAACGGCGGGGCCGGCTTGGTCAGCATTGACCTGGGATTGAAAGGCCCTTCCTTCTCCGTAGCTTCGGCCTGTGCTTCTGGCGCGGATGGAATCGGGATGGCTTGGCTAATGTTGCGTGCCGGCATGGTGGATGTTGCCCTGGCCGGCGCTGCCGAGGCTACTATCACTCCTACCGGCATCGCCGCCTTTGATCGCGTTGGTGCCATGTCCCGGCGCACGGACTATTCCATGACCCCACAGCCATTCGACAAAAACCGCGATGGCCTGGTGATGGGAGAGGGGGCGGCTGTGTTGGTGCTGGAGCGCGAAAGCCACGCTCGGACGCGTGGGGCGGAAATTCTGGCCGAGCTGGCCGGCTATGCGGCCACTTCCGATGCGTTTCATGTCACCGCTCCTGATGAGCAAGGAGCAGGCGGGGCCGCTGCTATCCGCAAAGCCCTAGAAGTGGCCGAGGTCGCTCTGGATGAAGTAGGCTATATTAACGCCCACGGTACGGCTACTCCGCTGAACGATGCTGCCGAAACGCGCGCCATCAAGGCGGCCTTCGGCGAACTGGCTTATTCCATTCCTGTCTCTTCGACCAAATCCATGACCGGCCACATGATGGGCGCCACCGGAGCCCTTGAGGCCATTTTCTGCGTTCAGGCCGTGCGCGAGGGCATTCTCCCCCCCACAATCCACTATCAGACCCCTGATCCGGAATGCGATCTGGACTATGTCCCGAACCAGGCGCGCGAAAAGAAGATAGAGGTGGCCATCAGCAATGCTTTTGGCTTTGGCGGGCACAATGCAGTGCTTGTAATTCGCCGCTGGAAGGGGTAAACTAGCAACCAACGACCCATAACCAAGTGGAGGGCCTTATGACTTCTTCGATCCGTTTCGGTACTGATGGCTGGCGAGGTGTAATCGCCGAAGATTATACGTTCGACAACGTGCGCCGTGCGGCCCAAGGCTTTGCTTCTTACCTGCTCAAACGCGGCAGAAAAGACGAGTGGGTGGTAGTTGGCTATGATAAGCGTTTCCAATCCGAAAACTTTGCCCTGGCCGCCGCCGAAGTGTTGGCCGGCAATGGCCTGCGCGTCTACCTGACCCAAGAAGCCACTCCCACCCCGGTCATTGCTTATGCTGTTGTAGAGAAGAAGGCCTGTGGTGCCATCAATATCACTGCCTCCCACAATCCCCCGACGGATAACGGTTTCAAAGTGCGCGATGAGCATGGCGGTGCCATTCCACCCGAAGGGCTGAAGGAGATCGAATCCCTGATCCCGCCCGATGTGGAGGCCGTGAAGCGCATGCCGGCGAGCGAAGCCGAAGCCCAGGGACGGTTGGTCCACTTCGATGCCGCACCGGCCTATATTGAGCACATCCAGACCTTGATTGATTTAGAACCGCTGCGCCAGGCCGGCCTGACCCTGGTGGTAGACCCGATGTGGGGGAATGGGGCCGGCTGGTTTCCTCGCCTGCTCGGCGGTGGACGCACTCGCGTCATCGAAATTCACAGCGTGCGCAATCCCATCTTTCCTGAGATGAAGCGCCCTGAGCCTATCCCACCGAATGTCAATGTGGGTCTGCAAGCAACTCGTGAACACGGCGCGGATGCTCTCCTCATCACTGATGGCGATGCCGATCGTTTCGGCCTGGGCGATGAACAGGGGCAATTTGTCAACCAGCTGCGCGTCTATGCTCTGCTCGCCTACTATCTTTTGGAAGTACGAGGTGAGCGTGGGCCGATTGTCAAAACCCTCTCCACCACGACCATGCTCAACCGCCTGGGCGAGATTTACGGAATCCCGGTTTACGAGACCGGGGTGGGCTTCAAGTACGTGGCGCCAAAGATGCTCGAAGTGAATGCCCTGATCGGCGGGGAAGAGAGTGGCGGTTATGCTTTCCGAGGCAACGTCCCCGAGCGCGATGGCATCCTGGCCGGTCTATACCTGCTTGATTTCATGGTCAAAACCGGCCGCCGCCCTTCCCAATTGCTCGAATTGCTCTTCCAGAAGCTTGGCCAAGAGTACTACTATGACCGCGTGGATAGCCCCTTTAGCGGTGATCGTGCTGCGCGAGAACAGCGCATTTTGAATGCCAACCCACAAACCATTGGCGGCCTGCGCGTGACCGGCCTGAACACGTTGGATGGGTTCCAGTTCAAGCTCGAAGATGGCGGCTGGATGCTGATCCGCTTCAGCGGCACCGAGCCGATCTTGCGCGTCTACTGTGAGACCACTCAGCGCGATCGGGTACAGGCCATCCTCGAAGACGGGTTGCGCATTGCCGGCGTAAAATGAAGCTGACCGATACGCATTGTCATCTGGATTTAGACCGCTTCGCTGCCGACCGCGACCAGGTGCTTGCCCGAGCACAGGCTGCCGGCCTGATTCGCATCCTCATCCCGGCTCTTCATGAGACCTCGAGCGACGCAGCCGTGAAATTGGCGCAGTCAGCGCCGATGCTCTATGCTGCCGTAGGAGTGCATCCGACAGAAGCGCGTAGCTGGGGAGCGGAAACGCTGAAAAACCTGCGCCGGAAAGCAACCGCTCCGAAGGTGGTGGCCATTGGGGAGATCGGGCTGGATTACTATTGGGATGCGGCGCCGCCGGCTTTGCAGCAGGCTGTGTTGCGTCGGCAACTTGAGCTGGCCATCGAGCTGAATTTGCCGATCATTCTGCATCTGCGTGAAAAAGGGGATGCCCCGGAAGGGCCCTGCACAGAGGATCTGCTTCGAATAGTCGGAGGGTGGGTAGAAGAATTGCGTGCCGCTGACCATCCTCTGGTCTCCCGTCCAGGCGTTTTTCATGCCTTCTCGGGGACTCGTCTCGCTGCCCAATCTATTCTGGCGCTGGGGTTCTATATCGGCGTGGCTGGTCCGGTGACCTATCGCGCCGATCGTGCCGACCTGGTTGCCGCTCTTCCGCTAGAGCGCTTGCTTCTGGAGACCGATGCTCCCTTCCTTGCGCCCCACCCCTATCGTGGAAAAAGGAACGAACCTGCCCATATCTGGCACATTGCTGATAAAATAGCGCAGATCCATTCACGCAGCCAGGAAGAGGTCGCCGCCATCACCACCCAGAACGCGGCTCGCCTCTTTTCCTGGGGAGGTAACGATTGAGCATCATGAATGTATATGCCACGCCTTTAATACAAGAGAATTTGCTCCTCATTGAGGAGCGGATGCGCGCTCAGGTCTCGCCACAGCATTTGCCCGATCTGCGAATGGCACTTGATCATCTGTTGGCTGCCGGGGGGAAACGAATACGTCCTACATTGATTGTATTGCTGGGGACGATGCTAGGAGCGCCCCAGGAAAAAATTATTACCCTTGGCGCCGCCGTGGAAATGCTCCATACCGCCACCCTGGTTCATGATGACTTGATAGATGGCGCGCTGCTACGGCGCGGGATGCCTACGCTGAATGCCCGTTGGTCCCCTGCTGCCACCGTCCTAACGGGAGATTATCTTTTTGCCTGCGCCGCGCATTTGGCCGCCGAAATTGATAACCTGGAAATCATGAAGGCCTTTGCCGAGACCCTGGCAATCATCGTCAATGGGGAATTGAGCCAAATGTTTGAAGGGCGTGGCCGGCGCGATCGGGAGCACTACTATCAGCGCATTTATGCTAAAACAGCTTCGCTCTTTGAAATGAGCACGCGCGGCGCGGCATTGATTAGCCCGATTGAACGCGCTGAAGTGGAGAGCGCGGCCAGAATGGGCTACCATATCGGCATGGCTTTCCAGATAATGGATGATATTCTCGATTTCAGCAGTGAGCAGACCGCTTTGGGCAAGCCTGTAGGCTCAGACCTGCATCAAGGGCTGATCACGCTCCCCACCCTCTACTATATCGAAAGTCACCCTCAGGATCCGTATGTGCAAGCCCTGCTCCATGGCGAGTGGCAGAGCAAAGAGATTGTCACACACCTGGTCGAGGCCATTCGGCAAAGCGATGCAATATCACAAGCTCAAGCTGAAGCACAGCATTATGTGCACCAAGCCTTAGAAATCCTCTACCGTTTTCCACCTTCTGCGGAGCGTCAGGCGATCGAAGACCTGATCCACTTCGTGGTGGAGCGAAAGTTGTAGGGCAACTCGCTGAGCTGCCATCTCCTACAGCACCTTTTCTCCCAACACCTCATGCAATACCCCTGCCAGCCGGCTGATTCCCTCCCGGATGGTCTCCGGTGATGAATAGGAAAAGTTAATGCGCATCGTGTTCTCGCCGCCGCCATTGGGGTGGAACGGCGCGCCGGGCACAAAGGCTACTTTGCGTTCGACGGCCAAGCGCAGCACCTCGGCAGTATCCATGCCTTTTGGCAGCATCACCCACAGGAACATACCGCCCTCCGGACGCGTCCAGCGCACTTCTGGCGGGAACAGTTCATCCATCATCTCCAACATCACGTCACGGCGTTCCTTGTATACGCGACGGATAACCCTGACGTGCTCATCCAGGAAACCCCCCTTACCCACCTCATAGGCGACCATTTGGTTGAAGGTGGCCGTGTGGAGATCTGCCGCTTGCTTGGCCATGACCAGCCGCCGAATGACCTCTTGGGGCGCGATCACCCAGGCGAGACGAATGCCGGGTGCCAGAATTTTGGAGAAGGTGCTCAGGTAGATTACGTTTCCGCTATAATGTTTCCCGTTTTCAGCGCGATATTGGCTATCCAGGGCGACAACAGGGGGAAGGTGCTCGCCTTCGTAGCGCAATTGACCGTACGGATCATCTTCGATGATGGGCACGCCATAGCGATCGGCCAGTTCGACCAATTTGCGGCGCCGCTCCAGGCTCAGCGTCCACCCCCCCGGATTTTGAAAGTTTGGCAGCACGTAGATGAATTTTGGCCCCACCCGCAGCGCTTTTTCCAATTCGTCTACGATCATCCCCTCCTCATCTGTTGGAACGGTTACATATTGCGCGCCATAGGCATTCCAAGCCTGAATTGCGCCCAAGTAAGTCGGAGATTCCACAACAATGTAATCCCCCCGATTGATGAACAGCCGGCCGATCAGGTCTAATGCTTGTTGCGAGCCAGAAGTGATCATGATATTCTCGGGGGTCACCTCCACAGCATAACGTCGGGTGTGACGGGAGATCATTTCCCGCAGTGGACGGTACCCCTCGGTGGTGCTATATTGCAGGGCTTGCGGTCCAAATTGATCCAGCACACGATTGCAGGCCTCACGGAAGTGTTCCAGAGGGAAGACTTCCGGCGCAGGCAACCCGCCGGCAAAAGAGATGATGTCCGGCTGTTCGGTGAGCTTCAGCAGTTCGCGAATCACTGAGCTACCCATTTGCCTGGTACGGTGAGCGTAGCGGTATTCCCATGGGGTTTGCATAGCTACTCCTCGCAAAGGTGAGTGTGAGAACGAACCATCCCAAAGAATAAAAAAGCCTGACAGGTACGAAAACACCTGTCAGGCTTAGCTGACGCAGAGAATACCCAAAGGAAGATGGGTAACCACATCGTCATAGGCAACGCATATCTTACTCGCGTTTGTCGCTTCTGACAACCCTTATTCGCGCACTTCGCCCTCCACGACTTCGCCTTCCGTCCGGCCATCCCCTGACGTGGATTGGGTGGCCTGCTGGGCATAGAGTTGCTGGCTGAGGGCGTGGAAGGCGTGTTGCAAGTCGTCGCTGGTGCGGCGGATCTGTTGCAGGTCCTCGCCTTGGATCGCCTGCTTGAGGGCATTGACCTTGCTCTCGATATTCGAGCGTTCACCGGCCGGGACTTTGTCACCCAGTTCGCGCAAGGCTTTCTCGGTCTGGTAAATCAGGTTGTCGGCGTTGTTGCGGGCTTCGGCCAGCTCACGGCGGCGGCGATCCTCGGCTTCGTGTTGGCGTGCCTCCTGCACCATGCGCTCGATCTCTTCCTTGGTGAGGTTGGTCGAAGCTGTGATGGTGACCTTCTGCTCACGTCCGGTTGCTTTATCCTTTGCCGTGACATGCAGAATGCCGTTAGCGTCAATATCGAAGGTGACTTCGATCTGCGGCACGCCGCGCGGCGCCGGTGGGATGCCATCCAGGCGGAAGCGGCCCAGGCTCATGTTGTCTGCCGCCATCGGGCGCTCTCCCTGGAGAACGTGGATATCTACTGCAGTTTGGTTATCTGCGGCAGTGGAGAAAATCTCGCTCTTGCGCACCGGAATGGTGGTGTTGCGCGGGATGAGCACGGTCATCACACCACCCAGGGTTTCCACGCCCAGCGAGAGCGGGGTGACATCGAGCAGGAGGATGTCTTTCACTTCGCCGCCGAGCACCCCTGCCTGAATCGCCGCGCCGACCGCGACCACCTCGTCCGGATTGACACCCTTATGCGGCTCTTTGCCGTTGGTGAGACGGCGCACCAGCTCCTGGATCATGGGCATACGAGTTGCGCCACCAACCAACACCACTTCGTCGAGATCGGCAGGGGTCAAGCCGGCATCTTTGAGTGCATTCTGGAATGGAATCACGCAGCGCTGCACCAAGTCTTCAGTCATTTGCTCGAATTTGGCGCGTGTCAACCTGAGAAGCAGATGCTTCGGACCGCTGGCATCGGCGGTGATATAGGGCAGGTTGATCTCCGTCTCCGTCATGGTGGAGAGTTCGATCTTGGCCTTTTCCGCCGCTTCGCGCAAGCGCTGCAAAGCCTGGCGATCCTGGCGCAGGTCAATGCCGTGCTCTTTCTTGAATTCCTCGGCAGCCCAGTTGACAATGCGCTGATCCCAGTCATCGCCACCCAGGTGGGTATCGCCGTTGGTCGCCTTGACCTCAATTACACCATCCCCAACTTCGAGGATCGAGACGTCAAAGGTGCCTCCACCCAGGTCAAAGACCAGGATCGTCTCGTTTTTCTTTTTGTCTAGTCCATAGGCCAAAGCGGCGGCAGTGGGCTCGTTAATGATGCGCAGCACTTCCAGGCCGGCGATTTTACCGGCATCTTTGGTTGCCTGGCGTTGACTATCATTAAAGTAAGCCGGCACAGTGATCACCGCCTGGGTTACAGGCTCGCCCAGGTAGGCTTCGGCATCGGCTTTCAGCTTTGCCAGGATCATTGCCGAAATTTCCTGTGGGCTATATTCACGCCCGTTGACAGGGATGCGCACGCGCACATCTCCCACCGGACCCTCGACCACCTGATAGGGCACCATCTTGCGCTCCACCTCGACTTCGCTAAAGCGGCGCCCCATAAAACGCTTAATAGAATAGATAGTATTTTCCGAGTTGATGATAGCCTGACGCTTGGCAGTTTGCCCGACCAGGCGTTCTCCGGTCTTAGTAAACGCCACGACAGAGGGGCACAAACGTCCGCCCTCTGCGGTAGGAATCACGGTCGGCTGGCCACCTTCCATCACGGCTACCACACTGTTGGTTGTTCCAAGATCAATCCCGATAATCTTTCCCATAGATTTCTCTCCTTCTAGCAGATTGGATGCGTCTTTAGTTTACCGAAAGGATACAAGAAATTTGTTAACAGGGCGTAGGAAGGATATAAATCGCGCCGAAAGGCGGGGGTGGCCGATGAAGTGAGCAGGGCTTAGTCACAGCTCGCCTTCTCATCTCTCGGAACGGCAGGGTTACAAAATTCTGTTTTTTTCAGGAAATTCGATACTACTTTGCTTTGAACTCGTAAGGTTATCATATCCCAAAATGTTGCGCCTGTTTGCCTCGCTCTCGCTTTTTGATGGCCTGAAGGAGCACCAATTACGCCTTCTGGAACCCTTCTTTGAGGTCTATCACTGCTCAGCTGATACGGTGATCTTCCAGCAAGGGGAACCTGCTGAGTTCCTTTACCTTTTGCTGGAAGGGGAGGTGGCGATCCGGTATAAGCCTTATGACGGCGAAACGATCACCATAACTCAGGTACGGCCAGGGGGGGTTTTTGGCTGGTCAGCAGTGGTGGGAAGTGCCTCTTATACCTCCGGCGCCATCGCACTCCGCGAATGTCATGCCCTGCGCGTGCGCGGGCAAGACCTAGTAAAATTATCTCGAAAGCATCCTGATTTGGGTGAGGTGCTGCTTTCCCGTTTGGCTGACCTGGTCGCTTCGCGCTGGCAAAATGCTCAAAGCCAGGTACGTTCTCTTCTTCGTAACGGGTTGAATTCGCCTAACCCGCTTTTGCTCAGAAGGAGAGAAAAATGGTGACCAATCGTTTTTCCAAAGAACAACACTTGAAGGGTCTGATCGAGAATCTCAGTGCTTATATTGAGCACTTTCATGGCGGGAGTGTGGAATTCGTCTCCTTTGACGGGGAGGTGCTCAAAGTCCGTCTCGGAGGCGCCTGCCAGGGATGCCCCCTTTCGCCGGCCACCTTGCATGGATGGGTCGAAGGGACGATCCGTCAGTTTTTCCCGGATGTGAAGGTGGAGCAGGCCTAGTGCTCTGTCCATTTATCTTTTGGCGTTATTGAGCTTGATGCAGCCTGTCAAAGAACCGCCTAGGCGCCCGGAAGTGAGAATCCTGGGAATGCGGACGTCCCATCCGCCAACGGCGCTTCGGTTGGTAGCAAGGCATCAGCATCCGAGACGGATGCGTTCCCAGGTGTGTAGCTATCTAAAGCCGGATACACAAAACCAAAAATGGACGAAGCTATCGTTTTCCGAGCGCATAGATTTCTAAAGAGATTAGGGTGACCTTGCGGTGGAGCATTTGCCTAACACCACCCGCGTTTTCCCAGAGTCTGATCCTTCCAATCCCGTGTTCGTTTGGCGCAGGGCGATCCGCGGCTGTCGCCGCCCATAAGGCTGGGTAGGGCCACGCCTTTCACCGGCCAAAAGAAGAGAAATCCGCGTTCCTTGACGTAATGCCGCGCTTGCTCAATGTTTGCCAGCCGCCACCCTGCCAGAAGGCGAAAGGTGCGTTTGCGATACTCCTGCCATTGTGAAAGGAGAAGGCTCTTGAGAGAGGACCTATAGCGAAAGAAGCAGAACAGGATCCTCGAGGTTCTCCTGTTCTGCCTTAGAGGATAGGCACTCTATGGCACGATCCAGGTGCCGGTTTCGCCACGCAAAGCGCGCCCTATGTTCTCCGGAGAGGTGATCAATGCCTTGCCATTCGGATTGGCTTCCAGGAACCAGACAATGGCCTGGATTTTGGGAGCCATAGAGCCTTTGGCAAAATGTATTCCTTCAGCCAGATATTGCTTGGCTTCGGCCACGGTCATGTGATCGAGCCATTTTTGGTTTGGCTTCCCAAAGTTCAGGGCGACTTTCTCCACGGCGGTGGAGATGACAAACAGATCGGCGTTAATCTCGCGCGCCAGCAGGCTGGAGGCATAGTCCTTGTCAATCACGGCGGCGATGCCTTTTAGGTCACCGTTCTCATCACGCACGACTGGGATACCACCGCCGCCCACCGTGACGACAGTCGCTCCGGCTTGGAGCAAAATTTTCACCGCTTCTAATTCCACCACGCGCTTGGGCAAAGGAGAGGGGACAACGCGCCGCCAGCCGCGTCCGGCATCCTCGACTACCTCCCAGCCCATTTCACGTTTGCGGCGCATGGCCTCGGCCTCGTCCATAAAAGAGCCGATAGGTTTGGTAGGGTTTTTGAAGGCCGGGTCGTTCGGGTCCACCTCCACCTGGGTCACGACCGTCGCCACCGGGCGTTGAATGCCGCGCCGACGGAATTCATTTTGCAGGTTCTGCTGGAGCATATAGCCGATGGCGCCTTGGGTATCTGCGCCGCACACATCTAGCGGAACCTCATGCATGCCTTCCACTTTGGCCGCGATCTCCGATCGGCGCAGGATGAAGCCAACCTGCGGCCCGTTTCCATGACCAATGGCTACATCCCAGCCATCCTCGATCATAGCAGCGATGTGATGACAGGTCTCTTTGGCGGCCTGGTATTGATCTTCCACCGTCTTGTGGGCTTCGTCTTTAATCAGGGAGTTACCACCAATAGCAATTACTGCGAGTTGGGACATAAGAGGCTCCTATAGGGATAGTCTTATAGTCTCATAGTCTTATAGTCTCATGGTCTTATAGTCTTATAGTTGGGATGGGGCATCAGTCAGCGGGATTGTCAGGGTTATGCGAGGAGTAGAAGAGAGGGGGGAGAAGGAGAGGGGAGTCAGGGGGAAGCTCGGCAAGATACCCTGCCGCGGCCTCGCGCACGGGGTAAGCGGAGGGGTTGCTTGGGGAGCGCAAATAAGCGATCAGGCCATTGATAAGGCGTTTGATCTCGTCGGCCTGGGCATAGGTTGCTTTCAACTCGGCAGAGGAAATGTAGCCACGGTCCAATGCTAAATACAGCTCAGATTGCACTTCACTGGCCGATCGGCGCGCTATTTTCAAGAAGCGGATAAACTCAGCATCGCTACCTGCGTCATGGCCCTCGGCAATATTATGCATCACCGAACCAGCCGCATCTAAAATCTGAGTACGTAAACGGCTATCCTCTCTAAATGGCAAGCGTAGGGTCAGGGTGTGGATGGTGTTCGCCAACGCGCGTGCCTTTTGCCAGACAATCAATTCTTCAAAGCGACGAACGGTGGACATGGTTTAATCTCGTGGGTTGATTGGTCTGGTAGGCTGATAGTCTTATAGTCTTATAGTCTTATAGTCTTATAGTCTCGTAGTCTCATAGCTTTCTATCGTCTACCCTAACTATCAGACTATCAGACTATTTGACTATCAGACTATTTGACTATTTGATCCCCTATCCCATCGTCAATGCCATCACCGCCTTTTGCACATGTAAGCGGTTTTCGGCCTGGTCATAGACCACCGAGTGGGGACCGTCAATCACCTCATCCGTGACCTCGATGTTGCGATCGGCGGGTAGGGGATGCATGTAGATGACGTCCTCTTTTGCCAGGCGCAGCTTCGCCGCGTCCATGATCCAATGCTTGTACTGATCTTGCAAGCGTTTGCCCTCTTCGGGATCGGTGGTGGTCAAAAGGGGGCCCCAGGATTTGGCGTAGATCACATCTGCATCCTTGCAGGCCTCTTCCATCCCGTTAGGATCGGCAATGATTTCAAAGGCTGTGCCATATTGACGTGCCTGCTCGCGCGCCTGTTCGACGATTTCGGGCATGAGCGGGAATTCTGGCGGATATGCGAGGGTAACATCCAAGCCGAAGCGTGGCATTTGTAGGATGAGCGATTGCGGCACCGAGATCGGCTTGAGGTAGGAAGCCGCATAGGCCCACGAGACCACCAATTTCTTGCGCCGCAGATCGCGGCCTTTCTTCTCAATGATGGTCATCAGATCGGCCAGGCATTGGAACGGATGGTAGATTTCGCACTGCATGTTCAGCACCGGCACACGGCTATACTTTGCCACTTCGTTGATGTATTGATTGCCCACTCCCCACTCCACATGGCGGATAGCGATCCCGTCAAAATAGCGCCCGTAGATTTCGCCGATCTCTTTCGCCGTATCGCCGTGCGCGATTTGGGTGGTTTTGCTCTCAATGAAGGCCGCATGACCACCCAACTGCGCCATGCCAGCCTCGAAGGAGCCGCGCGTGCGCGTGGAAGAGTAAAAAAACAGCATGGCCAGCACCTTGTCGCGCAAGTAGGGATGAGGTTCATTGAGCGCCCGTTTGCGCTTCAGGTCAAATGCAACATCCAGCACAGTTTCTACCTCTTCCTTGCTGAAATCCAGGTCACCGATCAAATCACGTCCGTGAAGATAGGTCTGCATAACTCATCTCCTTTTTCCTAATTTGACTATTGCTTCATCCATTTTTGGTTTTGTGTTCTGGCTTTAGGCGCGACACACCTGGGAGCGCATCCGTCTCGGATGCTGATGCCTTGCTATCAACCGAAGCGCCGTTGGCGGATGGGACGTCCGCATTCCCAGGATTCTCGTTTCTTTGCAGACGGGACGTCCGCATTCCCAGGATTCTCCCTTCTTGGCAGACGGGACGTCTGCGTTCCCAGGGACGTCCGCATTCCCAAGATTCTCACTTCCGGGCGCCTAGGCGGTTCTCTGGCAGTCCGCATAAAGTTCAATAAC